>JAYKHC010000152.1:0-3333 GCA_035285465.1 Cyanobacteriota bacterium | reverse complement strand
GAGAATGAACCTGGCAGCTCGATCATGCCCGGCAAGGTGAATCCCACCCAGGCCGAGAGTCTCACGATGGTGGCGGTGCAGGTGATGGGCAACAACACCGCCGTGCAGTTGGCGGCCAGCCAGGGCAACTTTGAGCTGAACGTGTTCAAGCCCCTGATCGCCCACAACCTGCTCGAGAGCATTGAGCTGCTCTCAGGCAGCTGCACCAGCTTTCGTGAGCACTGCATCGAGGGGCTGCAGGCCCAGGAGAGCCGGATCGAAACCCTGCTGGATCAGAGCCTGATGCTCGTGACAGCCCTCACCCCGGCGATCGGCTACGACCGGGCCTGCGCCATCGCCAGACATGCCCACCAGCACCAGCTCAGCCTCAAGGAGGCGGCCGGATCCCTGGGTGAACTGGATCCCCACACATTTGATGAGCTGGTGCAACCCCAGCGGATGATCTGAGTGGTGGCTTCGGGCCCCTCTGGACAGAATGGGGGGCAGGACAGCCTTCCCACCCTCTCCCGGTGCAGACCGGGCCTTGCGATGACTCCCACCTTTTCGAACCGCGGACTCACCCTGCTGGGCACGGCATCAGCCCTGGTGGCCGTGCTGGCCGGACTCCCGGCCCAGGCTCACGGCATCGCCGACGCGGGTTTCGGGGCAGGCTTCCTGCATCCTCTGCTCGGGGTGGACCACCTGCTGCTGCTGCTCGGTCTCGGCACCGTCGCGGCCGTTCTCGATGCCAGGCTGCTGCTCTGGGCGCTGGGCGGGGCCATCGCCGGTGGACTGCTGGGAAGCATCGGGGCCAGCCTGCCGGCGGCTGAACTGCTGGCCGCTCTTGCCGTGAGCATTCTCGGCTTTCTGGTGCTGAACACCCAGACCGGGCGCCACCGTCTTCAGCCGGTCCTCTGCGCTGCTCTGGTCGGTGGAGCCGCGGCGGTGCATGCCATGCTCCATGGCCTGGAGGCACCGTCCGGAACGCTGCTCAGCTGGTGGTTCGGGGCCGCCGTTGCGTCCCTGCTGGTGAGCGGCAGCAGCTGGCTGCTGCTGCAACGCCTGCCGGGGGGCTGGAGCCGCGGAATGGGTCTGATTCTGGCCGTGGCTGGCGGTGGGCTCGGGCTTGGTCTGGCGCTGGGCTGAGGCCCTGACCCTTGGGAAACTGCCTGCCGCCCCTGGTGCTGGTGCACGGGCTCTGGGACACGCCAAGGGTGTTCAACAGGCTGCTGTGGGAACTGGGCGGCCGGCGCCAGCCGCTGCTGATCCCCCATCTGCCCCATCGCCTCGGGGCGATCGGCCTGCTGGATCTGGCCGAGCAGCTCGGCCGGCACATCGATGAGGCCTTCGGCCCTGAGCGGCCGATCGACCTGCTGGGATTCTCGATGGGCGGAGTGATCGTGCGCAGCTGGATCCAGCTGCTCGCGGGCCATCGCCGCAGCCGACGTTTCTTCTGCGTGGGCAGTCCCCAGCGCGGCACCCTGGCGGCCCAGCTCACACCAGCGATCCTGCTGCGGGGCATCGCCGACATGAAGCGCGGCAGCCGGCTGTTGCGTCAGCTCGATGCCGACCTCAGCACCCTGGAGCCGGTGAGCTGCCGGAGCTACTACTGCGCCACGGACATCACCGTGTTTCCGGGCTGGGACGCGCGGCTGCCGATCGGCCCTGCCACCGCGATGCCGGTGTTCACCCACCGGCAGCTGATCGTTCACCCCCGGGCACTCACCCTTCTCAGTCGTGACCTCACCTCAGGGTGAACGGAGGGCGTTGGAGCCGGAGGCCAGACCCTCAAGGGCGGCCTGGCCGTGCCGCGGGAGGCAGGGGGGGAAGCCTGAACCGCAGATGCCAGGCTGCGTGCCTTGACGGTGAGCATTCACAGGATCTGGTTCTTCCCGTTGATCGTCCCTGGTGTTGCAGCCCTCGCTCCGCAGGTCCGGTGACATCTGAAACCCCACGAGCAACGCCAGCTCGAGCAGCGCCACCTGTTTCGTCCGGCAAGGCCGTGGGATCGCTTTTGGCTGCCGCTGAAGCCGTGCGGGGATTGGCATCGGAGAGCGTGCGCCTCAGCTCATCGTTTCGAATCAGAGGAGCCGCCTTGCCCGCGAAGATCGGGGTGTCAGGCCCACTGCCCTTTTGTCGGGGTAGCACATCGCTGGCTTGAGTCGAGGCCGATGCTGTCCAGCAACATCCGGCGGCGCATCAGCCTGTTGGGTTCGGCGCGCTTTTTGTGATGTTCGGGCTTGTTCTCTTACCTGGCAAGCAGCTGATCCGTGCCGTCGGGGATGGCTACGGCCGGTGTGGCGGGCTTGGTGCCATCGGCGGAAGGGATCAGAGGCTGCTCGTGGCTGGGGCTCATCCGGCTCTGGGCTGAACGGCAACCAGCCTTGCCGATCCAGTCGTGTGGGCCTCTGCCCTGGTGCATACGCCGGGGAGGCGGATCTCCACGGGATGGCGATGGGTGTCGCCGGGAGGGTTGGGCGGCAGGGTGGTGTGGGCGGCAGGGTGGTGTGGGCGGTGTGCTCGGGCGGGAAGCGGCGCGGTTCCTCCCGGATCAGCTGAAACACCTGGGGCGTGCAGGAGAAGCGCAGCACGCCCCAGGGCGGTTTGACGCTGCGGCCGGCTGACGGGGTCATGACGGCCAGTTGGTCGTCGATCGACTCGCCGAAGTACAGACCACCGCAGACGAATTGCAGCCGCTGCAGGCGCTCCAGGGCCTGCTCGTGCTCCTGTTCGCTGCTGCGCCGGGCGTTGCCGTCTTCGTTGAGCAGAACCAAGCGATCCACCCGCAGGACGCGGATCAGGCCAAGGCCGTCGCTGCGGCCGATCAAAACGTCTCGAAGGCCAGGTACCAACTGATGTTGTGAAACAGCAGCTGCAGCGGCCAGGCGCGGCGGCGATCGCGGATGGCCCGCTCCACCCGGGCGCCCATCTCCGCCTCTGAAAGGGTTCCCGGTTTCTCCTCGGTGAAGGAGCGATGCGCCAGGGCGCGCTTGGGTTGGCGCAGCTGATCAGCGGAGAGCAGGGCCGTGCCGATCGCATAGCCCTGGCGGCGGCTCTGGGGCCGGCCCTTCACCGGGGCCAGGAAGCCGAAGGGAATGAGGATGTGCTCGATGTCGTAGCGCAGCGCCGCCTCCTGATCGCTGCGGTAGCTGCCCTCGAGATCGTCGAGCCGTTCGATCAGATGGCGATAGAGGGGGCTGAACTCCGCGCTGCTGCGGCGTGCGCGCTTCGCCCGAGGCTGGGCCTGAGCCGTTGGCTCTGCGGCCGGGGCCTGCTCCGGCGCATCGAAGGGCTCCTGGAGGATGTGGCGCAGCAGGGTGAACACCCGCTGAAACACCTCACGGCTGGCCAGGG
>JAYKHC010000151.1:0-9394 GCA_035285465.1 Cyanobacteriota bacterium | reverse complement strand
CACCCGGTGATGGTGCCGGCAACAGCCTGGAAAGCGCCCGAGACATTGGAACTCTCTCCGGCTCCCAGAGTTTCAGTGACTGGGTGGGTAAAAGCGACAGGGACGATTTTTATCGGTTTGAGATCACTGAAGCCAGTCAGTTCAGCGCCACCCTGGAAGGGCTCAGTGCGGACGCAGACCTTCAGTTGCTCAGCAGCAGCGGAACTGTGCTGGCCAGTTCCACCAACGGGCGCTCAGCCGCTGAAACCATCACCAGCAGCCTTGATGCCGGCACCTACTACGCGCGTGTCTATCGCTATCGAGGAAATACCGATTATGACCTGACCGTTGCTGCAACAGCTGCTCCGCCCTCAGGGCCAACATTCCGTTCAACCGATGGCTACGGCGAAGCTTCGGTTGAGCGTGCCATCGAAAGGCTTCTCGACGTCAGCCTGGCTGATCTTTCTGATCGGTTCAGTGGTGGTCTCTACGGCTTGGATCGTCTGGGTGCTCCGGAAGTCTGGAACTACGGATTCACTGGGGAGGGCATGGTTGTGGCGGTGCTTGACACCGGTGTGGATCGAAACCACGCAGATCTTGACGGCAACATCTGGACCAACAATCTTGAAATCGCCGGGAATGGTGTTGATGACGACGGCAATGGGTTTGTCGATGATGTGTATGGTTGGAATTTTGCCGGCAATAACAACAACACACTCGACGTGAATGGCCACGGAACGCATGTTGCTGGTTCCATTGCCGCGGAGTCCAATGGTTTCGGTGTGACGGGTGTGGCTTACAACGCCACCATCATGCCCGTGAAGGTGCTGGGCGACAGCGGATCCGGCACGTACCAGGGTGTTGCCTACGGCATTCGCTATGCCGCCGACAACGGCGCTGATGTGATCAATCTGAGTCTTGGTGGCGGATCCGGCGACAGCAATGTCCGTAATGCGATCGAATACGCCTGGGGGCTGGGGGTTGCCGTGGTGATGGCGGCCGGCAACGAGGGTGCAGCCAGTACCGGATACCCGGCGGCCTACGCCTCCGACTGGGGAATTGCTGTAGGAGCGATCAACAATGCCGGCGAACTGGCTTCGTTCTCCAACCGGGCCGGTTCAACGGTGCTGGATTACGTCACGGCGGCGGGCGTTTCGGTCACCTCCACCACTCCTGGAAACTCCTATGCCACCTGGAGTGGTACCTCCATGGCCACACCTCAGGTGGCCGGTGCCATGGCGTTGCTGATCGAGGCCAACCGTGCCAGCGGCCGCAACCTCAGCATCGCAGAGCTGGAGTGGCTGCTGATGTCCACGGCCAGCAATTCCTCCAGCGCTACTCAGCTCTCCGGGGCCGGCTCAACCCTGCTGACCGGCCCGTCGTTCCAGCAGGCCGGCCCGTCGTTCCAGCAGGCCGGGCCTGGGGCTTCGCTCCCTCCAGCAGCCTCCAGTTCCGAATCCCCAGCAACACCAGCCCCTGAGGGAGCTTCAGACCTTGGGGACGCGGCCAGCCCGGTTGGGTCGGCAGAAGCTGTCGCGGGGAACGCCGTCACAGCGGAGTTGCTCTCGCCAGCCCTGATCACCTGGATGGGAACACCGCTGAGCTCGGATGACTGGATGATCACGGCCATGGAGCGTTCCCGCTCCGGAGCAGATGATGGTCTGGATCTGCTCACAGGGCTGAGAAGTCGCTCGCGGGTCGCCGCTTGAGCGGCTGAGCGGCTGAGCGAGGAAGGCTGGTGAGACTTGTTTTCTCTTTCAGGCGTTCCTCGCTCATCAGGTTCACCCGCCTGGTCATCAGTGTCTGCGTGGTCGGAGCGATTCAGGCAGGCCCTGCTGTTTCCCCGGCTCAGGCTGGCAATCCCTCGATGATCATCTCCGGCAAGGTCCAGCGATTGACGGGTGATCAACGACCTGGCCCGGGTTCGCGCCTGCCCCCTGTGGATCTGAGCGATCAGGAGATTGTTGTTGTCGCTGGGGCGGTGCAACCACGTGAGTTCGGTGATCCGTTCCTCCCGGTAGGTCATCTGAAGGCTCCGGTGATCAGCCGAGGCCGAACGGATGCCTTGGGCTGCTTTCGCTTGATGCTGGATTCACATCTGTCTCAAACGTCGCAGATCACCATTTTTCTTGTGGTGCCCGGTGGTTATTATTTGAACAGATTTGATGGTTCGGGTTCCTTCGCCAAAGCCGAGATCCGCCAGGCTGCGGCAGCCCCGATCGTGTTGCTTGATGACAGGAATGCCTTGCGGTGAGCAGGCTTGAGCTGGGCTGAAGTTCAGTGGAACTCAGAAGGATGGCAACGGAGTGGTAGCGGACTAACAATCAAGCAACATCCATGGAGCTGCTGGGGGATTTGCCTCTGTCAGAAGTACACGTCCACCGTGCTGCGACCGGAGGACTTGAGCCAGTTCTCAATATCCAGGTATCCCCCCGGGTACAGCCGAACGGCTTTTCCCCAGGTCTGGGCTGTGAGGTCAAACCATTGATCAGCTTTGTCCTGATCGCCGCTCTCCTGGGCAAGACGGCCCCATTTCTCGTAAATCAAACCCATGTTCTTCAGGCAGGATGGTGAATTGGGGTTCTGTTCCAGGGAGCGCTCATAATAATCCAGTGATTTTTCTTCGTCGCCCGTGCTCATGAAAATAATGGCCATGTTTTTCAGGATCTCGGCGCGGTCTATTGCGTTTTCCTCGAGTTTGAGCGCCTCTTCGTAGTTTTCCAATGCTTCGGCGTAATCTCCATCGTTCTGGGCTGAGAGGCCATCTCGGTAATAGACATAAGCCTCTTTGGCCTTGGGGTCGATCGGCAGCAGCTTGACGATCAGGTCGGCCATCACCGTGAAGCTCTTATCGATGAAGTTGTCGTTGCGCTGGGAGCGAGGCACGGTCGGCTTGCACGGGACGATCAAGCCATCCTGACGGATCTGCCTAGCGTTGAGTTCGATGCAGGTCGCTGCTGCTTTGCCCAACGCGCTCGAACCCACTGCTCTCGCCTCGGCTGCGCAGATCCCGAACCCGGCCCAGGTTCTTCTGCTCGAGATCGAAGGAATGAAATGCGGCGGCTGTGTGCGAGCCGTTGAGCAGAAGCTGCAGGCTGAGCCTGGGGTGCGCCGGGTGGCGGTGAACCTGCTCAGCCGGACCGCCTGGCTTGAGCTCGAGCCTGGTCTGCCTGATCTGGCGTCCCTGCAGAGCGCCGTTGCCTCCCTGGGCTTCCAGGTGAGTCCCAGATCGGAGCCTGAAGTTGAGAGTCTGCGCGCGCGCTGGAAGCAGCAGAGCTGGTGGCAGCAGTGGCGACAGCTGGTCGTCGCTCTGCTGTTGGTGCTGGTTTCAGGGCTTGGTCATCTCGCTCTGGCGGGACAGTTGCCCTCGGGCCGTGCGGTGGGGCTGCTGGCCGATGAACGCTTTCACGCCCTGGTGGCCACCCTGGCGCTGGCGCTTCCTGGGCGAGCCCTTCTGATCCGGGGTGGCCTCGGTGCGCTGCATGGGGTTCCGAGCATGGACACGCTGGTGGGAATCGGGGTGCTCAGTGCCTACCTGGCCAGCTGGGTGGGCCTGCTCTGGCCTCAGGGGGGATGGCCCTGTTTCTTCAACGAGCCCGTGATGTTGCTGGGCTTTGTCCTGCTGGGGCGCTTTCTGGAGGAGAGGGCTCGCTATCGCACCGGTCGGGCTCTGGAGCAGCTGGCCTCGCTTCAGCCGGAGCTGGCGTTGCTGCTGCTGGGTGACGATGAACCCAGACCCGTTCGGGCCGCTGGTCTGCGACCGGGTGATCGGCTGCGGCTGCTGCCCGGTGATCGGGTGCCCGTGGATGCGGTGGTGCAGAAGGGGCGCTCGGCGGTGGATGTTTCGGCCCTCACCGGCGAACCGATCCCCATCCTGGCGGAACCGGGTCATGAACTGGCGGCCGGATCGCTGAACCTGGAGGCGCAGCTGGATCTGCTGGTGCGACGCAGCGGCAGGGAGAGCGCCATCGCCAGGATCATTCAGTTGGTGGAACAGGCCCAGGCGCGCAAGGCGCCGATCCAGGGGCTGGCCGATCGGATCTCCGGTCGCTTCAGCGTGCTGGTGCTGCTGCTGGCTGCCGCCACGCTGCTGTTCTGGTGGCTCTGGGGCGCTCAGATCTGGCCTCAGGTGCTGATCCAGGATCATCTCCACGCCGGGGGCCATGGAGGCCACCAGGTTTTCGGCGCCACAGCCAGCTCCCCGTTCGGTCTGGGCTTGCAGCTGGCGATCTCGGTGCTGGTGGTGGCCTGTCCCTGTGCTCTTGGGCTGGCCACGCCCACCGCCATTGCCGTGGGCATCGGTCGGGCGGCCAGGGCCGGAGTGCTGTTCCGCGGTGGAGATGCGATCGAGACGGCTGCCCGGCTGCGCACCGTGATCTTCGACAAGACCGGCACCCTCACCCTGGGGCGCCCGCTGGTGAGCTCTGTGCACCCTGCTCCGGGCGTGAGTGAGGACCGGCTGCTTCAGGTGGGAGCCAGCCTGGAGGCCGGAAGTCGTCATCCGCTGGCCCATGCCCTGCTCCAGGAGGCCCAGGCCCGGGGCCTGCCGCTGTTGGCGGTGGAGGACTCCCGCGCTGTGGTCGGCTCGGGTGTGGAGGGAAGGGTGGAGGGCCTTGAGGCGCGGGTTGGCCGGCCCGACTGGCTTGGAGTGCCGGGTGTCGATCCGCCGGGCGGGTACGGAGCGGACACCTGGCTGGGTGTCAGCCTGGCTGGTGAGCTGCTGGGCCTGGTGGCGGCAGCGGATCAACCCCGCGGGGATGCGGCCTCCACCCTCAGCGCCCTGAGGGCGGACGGCCTGAAGCTGGGGCTGCTGAGTGGAGATCGGGAACCGGCTGTGCGCAGCCTCGGAGCCCGACTGGGGCTGGATCCCGGCGAACTGGCCTGGGAGCTGACGCCCGAGCAGAAGCTGGAACGTCTCAGCCATGACCGGCAGGGCCGCTCCCGGCCCAGACCCCTGGCCATGGTTGGAGATGGCATCAACGATGCCCCGGCCCTGGCAGCTGCCGATCTGGGGATCGCTGTTGGAACCGGCACCCAGATCGCTCAGGACACGGCTGATCTTGTGGTGCTCGGTGAGGGTCTGGAAGGACTGCTGAGAGCACGGGGCATCGCCCGTCGCACCATGGTCAAGGTGCGGCAGAACCTGGCCTGGGCTTTCGGTTACAACCTGGTGGTGCTGCCGATCGCCGCCGGAGCCTTGTTGCCGGGTGCCGGAATTCTGCTCACCCCCCCCCTGGCTGCTCTGTTGATGGCCCTGAGTTCGATCACGGTGGTTCTCAATGCCCTGCTGCTGCAGGATGGCCCCCATGCCAGGGTCTCCTCCCTTGAACGCCGCCCGGGTCGAGTCCGCGGTTGAACCCCGATCCGCAAGGGGGCGGTTCGTGGTTTTGGAGGGCATTGACGGCTGTGGCAAAACCAGCCAGCTGCAGGCCCTGGCCGCCTGGCTGCCGGGCAGCGGGTTGTTGCCCCACGGGGCCGGCGTTGTGCAGACCCGCGAGCCCGGTGGCACACCGCTCGGACAGGCCCTGCGCGAGTTGCTGCTCCATCCTCCGGGGCCGGCGGCACCCTGTGCGACCGCCGAACTTCTGCTGTATGCCGCCGATCGGGCTCAGCACATCCAGCAGCGGATCCAGCCGGCTCTGGCGGCTGGGCACTGGGTGCTCAGCGATCGCTTCAGCGGTTCCACCACGGCCTACCAGGGGCATGGGCGCGGCCTGGATCGGGCCACGATCGCCCAGCTCGACACGATTGCCACCGGAGGTCTGAGAGCCGATCTCACCCTCTGGCTGGATCTGCCCCTGGCTGAATCGCGGCGGCGGCGTGCGGGCCGCCCCGCCGATCGGATCGAGAGCAGCGGTGATCGCTTTCTGGAGCGTGTGGCCGCCGGCTTCGCCGCTGAAGCCGCCGCCGCCGGCTGGTGCCGGATCGATGCGGATCAGCCCGTTCCGCTTGTGACCGCGGCCTGCTGCCAGGCGCTGGCCGCGGCGTTCTCCGGGGGCCTGCCCGGCTGCCGATGACCAGGACGGAAGCCTTGGAGGGGTCTGGATCGCTGTTCTCGGATCTGCTGGGTCAGCCCCAGGCCGTCCGACTGCTCCAGGCCGCCCTGGAACGGCGCCGTCTGGCGCCGGCCTACCTGTTCACAGGACCGGATGGCGTGGGTCGGCGCCTGGGTGTGCTGCGGTTTCTGGAGGGTGTCCTGGCCGGTGTCGCTGGAGATCCTGCTGTGCGAAGGCGTCTGCAGGCCGGAAATCACCCGGATCTGCTCTGGGTGGAGCCCACCTACAGCGACAAGGGTCAGCTGATTCCCGCCTCGCGTGCGCCGGAGCAGGGACTGAGCAGGCGCACCCCACCCCAGCTGCGTCTTGAGCAGATCCGCGAGGTGTCGCGATTTCTGAGCAGGCGTCCGGTGGAGGCTCCGGGCTGTCTGGTGGTGCTCGAGGGTGTGGAGCTGATGGCTGAGGCTGCGGCCAACGCCCTGCTCAAGACGCTGGAGGAGCCGGGTGAGGGAGCCCTGCTGGTGCTGATCACAGCGGCACCCCAGATGCTGCTGACCACGATCCGATCGCGCTGCCAGCAGATTCCGTTCACACGCCTGACGCCAGCACTGCTGAAGCAGGTGCTGGCGGACCGGGACGCGGGGGCCGAACCCGGAGATGCGACGGAGCTGCCGGAACTGGCGGCTGGATCGCCCGGGGCCCTGCTCCAGCACCGCCATCAGTGGCGACAGCTTCCGGAGGGACTGGCGGCACAGCTGCTGGACCTGTCCGCGGATCCTCTGGCGGCGCTTGAGCTGGCCAGGGTGCTCTGCGAAAACCTGGATGTGGAGCAGCAGCTCTGGCTGCTCAGCTGGTGGCAGCTGGCGCTCTGGCGCCGTCGCCAGGAGAGCGGACCCCTGCGACGGATTGAGCGGCTGCGCCAGCAGCTCCGCGCCCACGTCCAGCCGCGGCTGGCCTGGGAGGTGGCTCTGCTGGAACTGGGTGGCTGCTAGCTGGCGCGGGTCTTGCGGGCTTCGCTCACGAGGGGAATCAGAGCGCCCACCTTTTCATCGCTGGGCAGCTCCAGGCAGTAGCCGGCTCCATAAACCGTCTTGATGAAGCGCGGTTTGCGGGGATCGGGTTCCAGCTTGGTTCGCAGGTGCCGGACATGGACACGGATCGTTTCGATGTCATCGTCCGGCTCGTATCCCCAGACCTCCTTGAGGATCAGGGCGGGGGAAACCGTCTGTCCATGCCTCTGAAGCAGGCAGTGGAGCAATTCGAATTCAAGGTGGGTGAGCCGGACCGGCTGGTCGAACCAGTTGGCTTCGAAGCGTTCGGGGATGAGGGTGAGCGGTCCGTAGCTGAGGATTTCGTTGTGTTGGGCCGAAAGGGGCGCCCGGTCGCTGCGCCGCAGCAGCGCCTTGACCCGGGCCATCAGCTCCTCGAGGTCGAAGGGTTTGGTGAGGTAATCATCGGCACCTGAGTTGAAGCCGCTCACCTTGTCCTTGGTGTCACCGAGAGCGGTGAGCATCATCACGGGGATGGAGGCGGTGCGCTCATCGCGGCGCAGCCGCTGGCAGAGGGTGAGTCCGTCCACCTTCGGCAGCATCAGGTCGAGCAGGATCACGTCCGGTACCACCTGAATGGCCAGGGCCAGTCCTTTGACGCCATCCTCAGCCGAATGGACGTCGAAGCTTCCATGGCGGAGGTGATTGGCCACCAGCTCGCGCATGTCGCTGTCGTCTTCAATCACTAAAATGCAGGGCTTCATGGCCGCTGGGGGATCAACCGCTACCCAGTTGGGTTTGATCGGCATTGTCACTGGTCCAGACGGTTCTGCAGCGTTTGTGACACCAAACCAACGCATCGGTGCAGCAGCCGGCGATCTGTCCGCTGTTGATCGGCGGCTGCTTCAGGATCATGTCTTCCCCAGGAACCCAGTGATCGCAACCTGGAAGGCAGAAGCCACAGGGCGGGGCACCCGGCCGCAGGACGCCCGGCCTTCATGATTTCTTAAGAACGTGAGTTTGTTACAGATCGGCTTATCAAGCGGTTGCCGCTTCCAGTGCTCAACGGGCGAACATCAAAAAGCCGCCCCGAGGGGCGGCGTGGCCAGAAGACTCCCCGGGCGGGATTCGAACCTGCGACCAATCGGTTAACAGCCGACCGCTCTACCGCTGAGCTACCGAGGAACGGGTGTCTGGGCTGGAAAGCCCGGCGTTGCAAGAACTTACCCCTCCACCCTGCCTCCCCGCAAGCGCTGCAGCTGGGCAGCCATGACCGGACCTGTCCGCCAGGGGCCGACGCGTCCGTGTTCCATCAGGGCGGCGCCATCACAGCGCTCGAGTTCCGCCAGCCGATGGGTGATCCACAGGGCGGTGAGGGGTCGCGCGGCCCGATGACAGAGGTCCCACACCAACGCGAGGGTGTCCCGCTGGCTGGCTGGGTCCAGCAGGGCCGTGGGTTCATCCAGGAGCAACAGGTCGGCCCCGCTGGCCAGGGTGCCGGCGATCGCCAGTCGCTGCTTCTGGCCGCCGCTGAGGGTGTGCACCGGGCGTGGCAACAGGCCGGCCAGGCCCACCTGTTCGAGCGCGGTGGTCACCCGCCGCTGCCGATCCTGTTCAGCGAGCCCCGCAGGCAGCCCCAGCAGCAGATCACTGCTGCAGCTCGGCAGCAGCAGCTGGTGGTCGGGATTCTGAAAGACCAGGGCAGCCCGCCCCGCCAGCTCGATGCTGCCGGCCTGGGGGTCGAGCAGGCCGGCGATCAGACGCAGCAGGGTGCTCTTGCCACTGCCATTGCTGCCCACCAGCATCCACAGGCCTGGGCGGGGCAGCTCCAAGCTGCAGCCAGAGAGGGCCGGAGCCCCGCTTGGCCAGTGAAAACGCAGTCCCTGGCAGCGCAGCGGTGGTCGCGTGGTCAAACTGTCAGCTGTCGAAGCTGAAGCCGGGGCGCTTGCCGCCACTGCCCATGGCTGACTTCTCATAGATCTGCACGGCCACCAGTTCACTGGTCAGCAGGCTCACCTTCTTGTCGGGCTCCTTTTCACAGCTGAGCTCCAGCACCCGCGGGCCCTGGCCTTCCAGGGCCTGCTGCACGCTGGCGTAGAGGGCCTGGGCATCGGCCAGCTCCTTGCGCTGCACGGCCACGGGCATGGGGCTCAGCTTCAGGGACAGCTCGACGACGTACATGGAAGGCTCGGCAGTGAGGCCACTCTGGCCAATGGTGGCACCGCCGCCGGTGGGGGTGAGTGCTTGTACTCATCAAGCTGGGCGGCTCACGCAGTTCGGGTCCCCGCCCCGTAGGATTCGTCTGTAACGCTTCATGAAGCCCGCCTCTCATGACGATCGCTGTAGGGCGCGCGCCGCAGCGGGGATGGTTCGACGTCCTCGATGACTGGCTCAAGCGCGACCGTTTCGTTTTTGTCGGGTGGTCGGGTC
>JAYKHC010000150.1:0-14154 GCA_035285465.1 Cyanobacteriota bacterium | reverse complement strand
GCAGATCCCCGAAGAACCGCTTCAGGAACGCCATCACGGTGCCGCGCAGGTGGCTGAAGTCGAGGCCCTCGTCGAGGGCGAGAACCTCCACCTGATGGAACACCGGGGAATGGGTGGCATCCACCGCATCGCGGCGGTAGACCCGCCCCGGGGCCACCACCCGCACCGGCGGCGGATGGGCCTCCAGGTGGCGGATCTGCACCGGTGAGGTGTGGGTGCGCAGCAGCAGCTCGCCGGGGAGGTAGAAGGTGTCCTGCATGTCCCGCGCCGGGTGGTGGGGCGGGATGTTGAGGGCGGTGAAGTTGTAGTGATCGGTCTCGATCTCCGGCCCCTCCGATACCCGGTAGCCCAGGCCGGTGAAGATGTCGACGATCTCCTCGATGGTGGCGACCAGGGGGTGGCGGTGCCCCGGGGGCACGTAGCGGGGGGGCGCGGTCACATCGAGCCGCTCCCGCTCCAGCCGCTCCGCCAGGGCGGCGGCGCGCACGGCGCCGAGCCGCTCGGCCAGGCGCGTCTGCACCTGTTCCTTGAGCACGTTGGCGCGCTGGCCCAGGACGGGACGATCCGGGCCCGGCAGACGGCCCATGGCGGAGAGCACCGAGGAGAGGCGGCCCTTCTTGCCCAGCAGGCCCACCCGCAGCGCCTCCAGCTCCCCTTCCCCGGCGGCGGCGGCGATGGCGTCGCCCGCCTCCTTCTCGAGCCGGGCGAGCTGGTCGGTGAGCTGCTCCAGGGTGAGGGTGGCGCTCAAGGATCGGCGGTGGCTGCGCGGCGACTGTAGGGAGCGGGCCGTCTACCTTGCCCGCAGGCCGCCAGCGCCGCCGTTCTCCTCCCCCTCCCCCGCCCGATGGCCCCCCTCCGGATCCTGATCAGCAACGACGACGGGGTCTTCGCCGACGGCATCCAGGCCCTCGCGGCAGAAGCCGCCGCCGCCGGCCACCGGGTCACGGTGGTCTGCCCCGACCAGGAGCGTTCCGCCACCGGCCACGGACTCACCATCCAGACCCCCCTGCGGGCGGAGCGGGCCGACGAGCTCTTCGCCCCGGGGGTCACGGCCTGGGCCTGCAGCGGCACCCCTTCCGACTGCGTCAAGCTGGCCCTGGTCCGCCTGCTGGAGCAGCCGCCGCAGCTGGTGCTCTCCGGCATGAACCACGGGCCGAACCTGGGCACCGACGTGCTCTACTCCGGCACCGTGTCGGCGGCGATGGAGGCCACGATCGAGGGCTTCCCGGCGCTGGCCGTGAGCTGCGCCGACTTCCAGTGGCGCCACTTCCAGCCCTCGGCCCGGCGGGCCCTGGAGGTGGCCGGGGCGATGCTGGCCGCCGGCTGGCCCGAGGGGCTGCTGCTCAACCTCAACGTGCCGGCCCTGCCGGAGGAGGCGATCGGGCCGGTGCGCTGGTGCCGCACGGCGGTGCGCCGCTACGTCGACCAGTTCGACAGGCGCGTGGACCCCCGCGGCCGCACCTACTACTGGCTGGCCGGGGAGGTCGTGAGCGACCGCGACTGGGCCGTGGCCGGTCCGGAGACCTGGCCCACCGACGTGGCCTGGACCGGCACCGGCGGCGCCTCGCTCACCCCCCTGCAGCCCGAACTCTTCTGGCGCGGCGATCCGGCCTCCCTGCCGCTCATGCCCGCCGGTGGATCCGCTGCAGCATCCAGAGCGTGAGCGTCAGTCCGATCAGGTGGGCGAACAGCACCTGGGTGTTGCTGAGCACCGAGAGCATCTCCAGCGAGGTGATCGGATAGTTGGTGATTCGTCCCCCGGGGGTGGTCATCGCCCCCCCGAAGGCGAAACCAGCCTGCATGGAGGCCTGAAAGAACAGGCTTCCGGCCAGGGATTGATAGCCCACAACCGCAAGGGTGAGTCCGATCAGATCGGCGAAGATGCCTCGCTTGATCAACCGTGCCGTTTCTCCCTTGCTGGGATGGGCCGGTCCGGCCAGAGCGCGGCCGCAGCGGACCAGCAGTCCGCTCTGCCAGATGCTCCAGACCAGGATGAAGAAGGAGAGCGTGGTGAGCGACAGGCCGGGACCCAGCCCGAGAGCCTTGTCGACGCGGGCGCTGAGCTGACCCCCGATGTTGTTGAACAGCAGCACCCCCAGCACCACCACCGCCAGCACCACCTGGGCCCAGAGCCTGATCCAGCTGATCCGTCGCAGGGCCGCGGAGATGCGCTGAAGATCGAGCCGATCGGCCATGGGGGCCACGCCACTGGATCCAAGTTGCCACGTGGGAGGATCCGCTTCATAGCCCGTCGCCATGGCCGAGCCGCGTTGATTCCCCTGCGCTCACCTGAGGAGGCGCGGCGACCCACCGCCATTGCCCTCGGCAGCTTCGACGGACTCCATCAGGGGCACCGCCGGGTGATTGCGGCTGTGGCCCAGCCCGCGGACCCGGACTCTGAAACGGCTGTCCCCACGGTGGTGAGTTTCTGGCCCCATCCCCGTGAAGTGCTTCACGGGGAGACGCGCCTGCGTCTGGATCTACCCGAAGAAAAGCTGGAATTGCTCGAACCGTTGGGCATCCGGCAGCTGGTGCTGGTGCCTTTCACCCCTGAGCTGGCCACCCTGAGCCCTGAAACCTTCATCGAGCAGGTGATCGTCGGCCAGCTGCAGGGCCATCAGGTGGCGGTCGGGGAAAACTTTCGATTCGGGCGGGATCGCTGCGGCACGGCCCAGACGCTGCGTGAGCTCGGGACCCGCTTCGGGCTGAAGGTGTCGGTGTTGCCGATGCTCTGGAACGGCTCGGAGCGGGTGAGCAGCAGCCGGATCCGCAGGGCTCTTGCCGCAGGGGAGATCGGGGAAGCCAGCCGGCTGCTGGAACGGCCCTATCGCTTCCGTGGCACGGTGGTGCGCGGCAGGGGACTGGGACGTCAACTGGGCTGGCCCACCGCCAACCTGCAGGTGGACGGCCGTAAGTTTCTGCCGCTGGAAGGCGTTTACGCCGCCAGGGTGTGGCTGGACGAAGCCGCTGCGCCTGCCGCAGCAAGGCCGGCCGTGATGAATCTGGGGCCCCAGCCCACGGTCGACCCCGAGGCAGCCTCTGCCGTGGAGGTTCACCTGCTGGATGGCCACCATGATCTGGTGGGCAGGCCGTTGTGTGTGGAGCCGCTGGCACTGCTGCGCCGGCAGGAGCGTTTCGACGGCCTTGAAAGCCTCAGGCTCCAGATCGGGCGGGATGCCGAAGAGGCGCTTCGCCGCTTTGAAGATGGCGGCTGTCTCAGCTCACCGGATAGGCGTGGGTGATTCCCCATCCGATGAAGGCGGCGATGCCGCCCAGCAGCAGAATTCCGGAAACCAGCACCAGCATCGGGCTCCCTTCTTCCGTGGAGTTCATCCAGCTCTGAGGCTCTGTCTGGCCGCAAGCTAGACAGGGCAGCCTGATCACGCCATGCTCTCCACCTCCGAATCCACACCTGAGCCGGGAACCGTCGAGATCCAGGCGGTGCAGCGTCTGCTCGATGCCAATCTGGATCGAGCCCGCGAGGGCCTGCGGGTTCTTGAAGACTGGGCGCGCTTCGGGCTGAGACGCGCCGACCTCGTGGCCCGCTGCAAGCATCTGCGCCAGCAGCTGGGAGCGGTCCATGGCGAGGAGCTCAAGCTGGCCCGGGATGCGGCCGCTGATCCGGGCGCCGGAATGGGGCATCCGGCCCAGTCCACCCGCCAGAGGCCGGATCAGGTGTTGGCCGCCAATGCGGCCCGGGTTCAGGAAGCGCTGCGGGTGATCGAGGAATTCGGCCGGCACCCGGAACCTCGTCTGGCCGAACTGGCCGCAAGCGTCCGTTACGTCCTCTACGACCTTGAGGTGGATCTGATCCAGGCCGGCCGGCCGCAGGACAGCCGCAGCAGGCGCCGGACTCTGCTGGATCGTTGCCATCTCTACCTGGTGACCACCCCCATGAAGTCTCTGGAGGTGATGGTGGAAGCGGCTCTGCGGGGGGGCGTGCGGCTGGTGCAGTACCGGGCCAAACCCGGCAGCACCAACGGCGCCGGTGAACCGCTCTGCGATGCGGAACGGTTCGTGCAAGCTGGGGTTCTGCGGGAACTCTGCAACCGCCACAACGCCCTGTTCATTGTCAACGACCGGATCGACATCGCCCTGGCGGTGGGGGCTGATGGGGTGCATCTGGGGCAGGGCGACCTGCCTGCGGGTGTGGCGCGACAGCTGCTGGGCCGCGATCGGCTGATCGGCCGCAGCACCCATGCCATCGACCAGCTGCGCCAGGCTGTGGCTGACGGCTGCGATTATGTGGGAGTCGGACCTGTGAACGCCACCCCCACCAAGCCGGGCCGCGCGCCCGTGGGCCTTGATTACGTGCGGGAGGCTGCCCGGCATTGCCCGATCCCCTTCTTCGCTATCGGGGGCATCGACGCCGCTTGCCTGCCCCGGCTTCAGGAAGCCGGGGCGACCCGGGTGGCGGTGGTTCGGGCCATCTGTGCGGCGGCCGATCCGGCTGCAGCCAGCCGCGAACTCCTCGCCGGCCTGTCCACTGCAGGCGCGTCCAGGTCTCAAGATGTCCTCTGATGCTTCCTCAGCGGCCGGGATCAATCTCCGGGTGAACGGGCAGACGCGACGCTGTCCGGCCGGTCTGCGCCTGAATGAGGTTCTGGAGGTTCTCGGCTACCGGCCCCAGCTTGTGGTGGTGGAATACAACGGCCTGATCCTCCCCCGTCAGCACTGGCCGGGACAGCTTGTGGTGGAATCCGACGTGCTCGAAGTGGTCACCATCGTGGGAGGGGGTTCCTAGATTCCGGTCTGCAACCCACGAGCCCGTGGTCTCAGCACCCTCACCAGCCCAGCCGTCACGTCCGAACCGCCTGCGCCGCTGCCTGAGCTGGCTGGCCCTTCCGGTTCTGATCGTCGGCCTCCTGGTGATTCATCCGGCTCCCAGCCAGGCTGCCAGCGGCGGCCGGATCGGGGGTGGCAGTTTCCGCTCGGCACCCTCGATGCCCCGGAGCTATGGGGGTGGTGGCTACAGGGGGAGCTACGGAGGCGGGGGTTACAGGGGGGGCGGCATCGGCTTTCCGTTCATCATTCCCTTCTTCGGCTTCGGTGGGGGAGGCCTGTTCGGCTTCCTCGTTCTGATGGCAGTTGCGGGTCTGCTGGTGAATGCCCTGCGCGGTGGCTCACCCAACGCCCTCTCTGGAGACGATGGTCCACGGATGCCGGCGGCCCGACCTGACGGTCCGGTGACCATCGCACAACTGCAGATGGGTCTGCTGGCCTCGGCCCGCGACCTTCAGACCGACCTGCGGCGCCTGGCCGCCAGCGCTGACACAGCCAGCAGTTCGGGTCTTCAGAGGGTGTTGCAGGAAACGAGCCTCGCCCTGCTGCGCAACCCCGATCTCTGGGTCTACGCCAACGCGGAAGTGGGTCAGGTTCCCTTCGTTTCGGCTGAATCAACCTTCAATCGACTCTCCATGGGCGAGCGATCCAAGCTCGACCGGGAGCTCACCACCAATGTGTCCGGGCAACGCACCAGCACGCCCGAGGGCAGCGCCGGAGCCAGCGATGCCACCAGCGATTTCATCGCGGTGACGCTGCTGGTGGCGAGCCGCCAGAGAATCTCGGTGAAGGGATGCGGAAATGCCGAACAGCTGCGGGAAACGCTTCAGGTTCTCGGCGGGGTGGGCTCTGAGGATCTGATTGCGCTTGAGGTGATCTGGCAGCCTGACGGCAGTGGTGAAGTTCTGAGCACCGAACAGCTGCTCACGGCCTACCCCGACCTTCAACATCTCTGATCCTGATCTCTGATCCTGAGAATTCTCAGTGCTGCCATGGCAGCGCCGTAGCCGTTGTCGATGTTCACCACGCTCAACCCCGGAGCGCAGCTGGCCAGCATTCCGTGCAAGGCCGCCTGGCCTCCCGCGCTCACCCCATAGCCCACGCTCACCGGAACCCCGATCACCGGCTGCGGCACCAGGCCGGCCAGCACCGTGGGCAGGGCTCCCTCCATCCCGGCACAGGCAATCAGCACATCGGCGCCACGCAGCTTCTCCAGCTGATCGAGCAATCGGTGCAATCCAGCCACACCCACATCCAGCAGCAGCCTGGTGTTGATGCCGTGCCAGTGCAGGGCCAGCCGGGCTTCACTGGCCACCGGCAGATCGCTGGTGCCGGCGCTGAGCACCACCACCTCGCCCAGCTGTTGCTGCAGAGGGGCCGGCGGACCCAGGCTGAGGCAGCGGGCATCGGCGTGAAAGTGCAGCTGTTCGCGGGGTGTGGCATCGGAGGGGTTGGCCTCGATCAGCTCCGCCACAGCTTTCGCCTTGGCGGCCTCCACGCGGGTCGCCAGCGCCAGCTCTCCCGCGCTCCGCAGCTGGATCAGGATTGTGGCGATCTGGGCTGCTGTTTTGTGTTCACCCCAGATGGCTTCCACCATCCCAAGCCGCTGACGACGCTTCAGGTCGAGGCGTACCGGCTCGCTCATGCCGCGGGCTGCAGCTCTCCTTCGAACACCAGCGGAAAAGGGTTGCCTTGTCTGGTTCCGGTGGCTTGGCGGGCCAGATCCTCGAAGCGCTCCTGCACCGCTTCCACCTCGCGGGGCGGAATGGCTTTCCATTGCTCGCGGCTGGCCCAGCGGATCAGCAGGGTTCCCTCCTCCCGTTCCGGATCCCAGAGCAGATCGCGCCCCAGATAGCCCTCCTGCTCAGCCAGCCAGGGGTCCCAGCTGCCTCGTTCGGCTTCCAGCCAGGCCTGGCGGGCCTCAGCGGGCACCTTCACGCGCAGGTGCTCCACCACCGCCACTTCAAAGCTGCCTGCAGGCCGTTGCTGTTCAGCGATCGCCCGATCGGGATGGCCGGCCAGCAGCATCAGCAGACAGAGAGTGAGGCCCAGAACCCTAGCCAGGGTGGACCCGCTCACGGCTTCTGCAGCAAGGCCACCGCCTGGCAGGCGATGCCTTCCTCGCGGCCCTCGGGACCCAGCGTTTCATGGGTGGTGGCTTTCACACCCACCTGCGCAGGTTCCAGCCCCATACGGGCGGCGATGGCGGCGCGCATCGCGGTGATGTGGGGCTTGAGCCTGGGGCGCTCGGCGATCACCACCGAATCCACGTTGATCACGCTCCAGCCCCGTTCGGCCACCAGAGCCACCACCTGCTCCAGCAGCACCAGGCTGTCGGCCCCCTTCCACTTCGGATCATCGGGAGGGAAGTACAGGCCGATGTCGCCCAGCGACAGGGCACCGAGCAGCGCATCCATGATCGCGTGCACCAGCACGTCGGCATCACTGTGACCATCGAGGCCGAGGCCTGCGGGATGAACCAGCTGCTGGCCCCCGAGGATCAGCGGCCGGCCCGCCACCAGGCGGTGGATGTCGTAGCCATTGCCGATACGGAGTTGCATTGAAATCCCTGGGCAGGAGAGTGTCGCGATCTGAAAGGTGGCGGATGGGGCCGCTGGAGGCCTCCGCGGCTGAATTCAACACGAGACGAAGAGCCAGAGGTGTCCATGGTCGGCACCCGGTGGAGGAATCCCTTCAGCCCTTCTCGGGCCTTGAACTCGGGCCTTGAACTCAGGGCTGTGGGTTGGGCACGTGCTCAACTCCTTCGGCGAAGGGGGCGCCAGCGGTGAGCGGGCCTGTCCAGCACAACCCGTCCAGTTCATGGTGTTCCCTGGCCTGCAACCCAGGCAGCGAAGAGGTCCGGGCGACGACTGCGGGTCCGCTCCAGCTGCTGCTGATGACGCCAGCGAGCAATGGCGCCATGGTCACCGCTGCGCAACACCTCCGGCACCTCCATGCCACGGAAGTCGGCTGGCCTTGTGTAGTGGGGGTATTCCAGTAGCAGATGGGTATGACTCTCTTCGTGGAGAGAGGTCTCGCTGCCCACCGTGCCGGGCAGCAGCCGCACCACGCCATTGATGATCACGGCGGCCGGCAGCTCACCTCCGGTGAGTACGAAGTCTCCGATCGACACCTCCTCATCGGCCAGGCCGCGGATCCGTTCGTCGAATCCCTCATAGTGTCCACAGATCAGCACCAGCTGGTCACAGTCGCTGGCCCAGCGGCACAGGTCGCTCTGATGCAGCGGCTTTCCCTGGGGGCTCATCAGCAGAACCCTCCGCCGATTCAGCATCGGAATCGCCTCCACGGCAGCAAACACCGGCTCGGGCTTCAGCACCATGCCGGCGCCGCCGCCATAGGGCACGTCGTCCACCTTGCGGTATTTATCGGGGGCGAAATCGCGCGGGTTGTGGATGTGCAGCTCTGCGATCCCGGCGCCGAAGGCCCGGCCGATCACTCCTGAAGCGAGCAGCGGCGTGAAGGCCTCCGCTGCCAGGGTCACCACATCGAGACGCATCCGCTCAGGTGGGTCCAGGTTCGGCCGGTTTGCTGATGCGGCGGATCTCGGAGCTGAAGCTGGCTCTGCCGGGGCTGCCATCAAGGCGGCTCTCCACCGTGCTGCGCAGCCGCAGGTTGGGCTTGGTGTACCAGATCCGCTCACGCACCTCCGCGTCGCCGCTGCTGAGGGTGAGCTCCAGGCTGCCGTCGGGCCAGAGCTGCCAGCGGCCCTGCTGCTCGCCCCTGAGGAAATGGCCGTCGTCGCCGAACTGAAGCCGCTGGGCGGTGCCATCCTTCGGGCCCACCTGCAGGCCGCCGGGAGCGCCGGCGGTTTCGGGCTCGAGATAGGTCACCACCAGCTCGCCGCGCTCGCTGCTGTGCCACTCGTCGCCGTTCTCGCCCTCCAGACCGGACTCCAGGGCGAAACGGCTGCGGAGCCCCATCCATTCGCCGGCGCAGAAGCGCAGGAAGTCGCCAATGTCCTGGGGAGGGAAAGCCTGTTTCGAATTAGCCCAATCCATGGCCCGATCGTCTTGGTGGGGAGTGCCCGGCGCCTATCAGGAAAGAGGTCCGCTCGCGTCGCTCAGCCGAACGCCAGGGGAAACCTACTCCAGGTGGTTGGTCATGGGCCTCGGGTGCGGGCCATCACAGCCATCGGGATCCTGATCTGATCCGGAGGATTGAGCGGTCGGCTCCCGGGCGAGGCTGATTCAGCCGCACGGTCTGTGGCGGTGCTCTGCGTGTACCGGTCCACAACGCCATCCACCCAGGCTGGCACCGAGAGTCGATCCCGGAAGCGACGCCCTGCATCGCCACGATTGGCTCGGGCGTGAGATCGGCAACGCGTGGATCATTCACACCGAAAAGATCAGCAATGGCCTTGGCCGTAACGCCCCACGACGGATGCTTCTTCCGGATGAAAGATCTGGGTGAACGTTCTGAGAGCAACCGCTTCGCGGAAGCGTGCCGCTACAGCACCGTTGCTGCCTCCGTGAGCGCCTTTTCTCGCTTCTGCAGTTCACGCTCCAGCTGGCGATTCCGCCACTGGCTGCGCCAGTTGTCGATGGTCTGCGCCGTGATCCACGTGTCGCGGGCGATCTGGGCCACGCTCTCGCGGTTCGGAGGGCTCATCCGGATGCGGACGGCTTCCCGCAGAGCGGCGTCATAAGGCGGTTGCATAGTCGTCGGTTGGGCCCACAGGTGGACGGGTCAGACCGAGCGGACTTCCTTGATGAAACTGGGGGACTCGGAGGAGCGCTACCGCGATTTGAGCCCCTGTGACCTGAATGATGCCGGTTGGCATGAAACGAGCGCTCTACAACCATCCGCCGATAAGCAAATAATTTATGGCATGAATGCTCACATTCCAGGTCATGAGGCGACTTGGGCCCGGAGCGACTGCGTGATGCAGGGTCATGGGCCGCATCAGAAGACACCATCAATACCGATAGCCATTGTAGCACTTAATCAGCCCACAAAGCCTGATCTAAACGCCTCGCATCCCAATAACAAGTGTTAAGAGCTCCTGACATGTTGCGTGGACAGCGAATTTAATGGTATGATTAATATGTAGTCAAAATTCTCATGAAAAACATTCCCGAAAATCTTAGAATGATGTTTAAAGAAGCGAAAGATCTTGTCGAGACAAGAGATAATGGCAAGATCCAAATTGCCCGTGATAAACTTTTGGATCAGCCCGAAGGTGCAAAATATCCAATTTATCATTATTTACTGGCAAGAATAGCCAAAGAATTAAACCAGGAAGATGCCGCACTTTCCCATTTGGAAAAGTCCCTCGAATTGGACCCTAATAATCCAATGGCGCTACTCAAGGTTGGAGAAAGTAAGTTAAAGAAAGGCAAAGCTGATGAAGGCCGGCAATTACTACTTAATGCCATCCCTCTCGTTGATTCAAATCCTAACAATGCATGCAAACTATGCCTTCTTCTCGTCAAAGCTGGTGAAATCGATAAGGCTGCAGAATTGATTAATTTAACTTATGCCAAGAATCCCAACGACGCTGACGTGCGATATACACAAGCCCTTGCCCTCAAGGCGAAAGGTGAAACAAGCCAATACGAACAAATCTGTTTAGAAGCCATCCGCAGCAGCAAACTAGATGCTTCACTTAAGCAACGAGTTAATCTTGCCAAGCATCACATTAAAGTCAACAAGCCCGGACAAGCCATTGATTTGATCATGCCGCTCTTGGATTTGCCAGAGTCAGAGATGCCGAATAATAAAATGGCAGATCTCCTCATTACGATTCTTTCCTATTGTCAGCTATCTAATGGTAATCTTGAGCAATCAAGAAAAATGCTAACCAGTGTCCAAGTTCAAAATAGTTTGCCAACCAATTACGTCTGGTGCTCCTTACAACTTAGGGAAGGTAATTTGGACGCTGCTTCAAAATCTGCACGGGCTATCAAAGACAAAGCTGTTGAACTTCACACGAAAGTCGCCATTTCTCGTACGAATTCAAGCGTATCCCTATCAAGTGGCGAAGTTCCTGGGAAATCCTCTCAAAAAAAGGAAGAAAGAATTGATCACGTAGAAAGGCTTGCCTCAGCAGATCCAGGTCAATCTCAAGATGACCTGACCACATTTTTGGGGTTGGCACACAACGTTTTCCTTGATATGATACCAACGTAATATGATAAACGTTGTTGTGTACAATATTGATGGACGAGTTAGAATTGCCGATGGGCCCAAGGATAGTATTATAGTTTATACTTCCAACAACATTACACCTCTTGAGTTTTCTGGAACTCAAGGGGCTATTTTAAATTGGTTAAGAGACAATGGCCCTGGTCATGAACATGACTTATCCAGAGAAATTGGCACATCAGAGGACAGTCTGAAGTCTGCTTTGGAAGCGTTGGTGTCCCTTCAGATCTTGAAAAAAGAGGATATTCCAACATTGCAAAAAATTGAGACGGAGCCAGAAGAGACGCGCAAATCTGTAAGAATTGATCGATATGAATATTTTATTGCCGATATTGATCGAGTTCTTTTATTTGGCTTTCTCCCAGAAAAGATTGATTTCTTTAAGTTAAATGCTAAGCTCCTGCCCTGGATGCTATTAATAGCAGCTGTTCAGATTTACTCCTTTTTCCTTTCCCCCTCAAGACCACTGGGATCAAAAATCAATCTTTCTCTAATTTATACGCCCTCAATATTTGAAGTCATCATTATCTTTCTGTTGTGTAATCTTTCGTCCGTGCTGTTTAAAATATCTGTAGGTAGTAGATTCTCCTTTGGATCTAGCAATCTATACTTAAGGCTATTGGCTGGATTTTCTCCATTCTTCGCTTCAGATAAAGATCCGAATTATTCCGAAAATCTTGGGATCTCAAGATTAGAGTACTTCTTATATCTAGCATCTCCTCAAGTTATGAGGCTTTATTTAATGATGCTTGGAATATTAATCATTAATTTAGCTTACCCATTCACCACACGCGCAGCGGAGATTGTTCTTTCATCACTGTTTACTGTTATTAATTTATCCCTCTTCAGTTTTTTCTGGCAATCAATTCCCTCTCCTGGAACCTTAGGATATAAGACATTAGAAGTACTCAATCTCATACCACCACAATTATTTGGTCTTTCGGTTAGAAAGACGCTTAAGACTCTTGTTCGCTCTGATGGTGAGTCTTCAATAAATGGTTTATTTCGAGAAAAAAGATACAAGCTGTTTTTAATCGGCATGGTGCTTTTGGTTTTAGCCAAAGTCGCTTTTCTTTTGATTATTGTTTTACCACAAGTTTCCATCGGCCTGCCAACAATCTTTGGCAGGTGGTCATCTCAAATATTTTACCTTATTCTATTGTTTGCGGTTGTCCGATACATGACTTATACTTATGCCCCTAAATCCAACAGAAAATCAAAAGAAGCTAGCACTCAACGTAATGCCAATAGATCTGTAAATAGCCAATCAATCAATCAAGCAATCAATCAAAAAGATAATAAAAATTATGCAAGGTCATCCAATCCTGAAAGCCACTTCCAAAAGTTTAATCTTAAGAAAAGTCTATTCGCTCAGAAATGGTTCATCCTTGTATTGATCATCATACTTCTGTTCCCCATACCATCCAATGTCATTGGTTCGGCGACTGTTGAAGAGAGTATGAGCCTAGAAATAAAATCCAGTGAACCGGAAACTGTTACCATTCAAAAAGTTTATCATCAGGGTCCTTCCTCCGAGATCATCAGAAGAGACTTACCCTTACTTCAATTACAGTCGCCAGCACTTGAAGACCTTATAGAAAAAAGCAAATCCAATATCCAGTCGTATAAATCTGACGTTTCCTTGTTAATTATTGAGGCAGAAGCTTTAAAGCAGGGGAGTCGAGTGGTCGAAGCCAAAGGTAAAACCGATTCAGTTGAGCAAGGTGTTGAAAGCAAAAATGCAACAATTCAACAGATTGCCTCTCTTGAAAAGCAACTTTATATCCTCAATGATCAGGTTAGGAGATACAAGGGATTGACAGCAGCTGGTGCGGTCAGTGAATTGCAGTATCAGGAAAAACTGCTGGAGGCAGAAACAGCACAATCAAATCTGAATACAGCCATATCTGAGCTTAAAAAATCAACTGTTGAACTTCGTCGCTCTCGACGTGAAGAGCTTCTAGAGCAAAGCATTAGGATCGGAGAAGACTTAAGATCAAATCAAGATAAATTAATCAAAGCCAATTCAGCTTTGATCAATGAAGAGAAAACGTTGGCTGAACTTAATCGCCGCAGAAAAGGTTTAAGCGTGAAAGCGCCGTTTGATTGCGTGGTCAATAGTGATACGTCCCTCTTGTTGGGAAAAACAGTTGTTGTTGGTGAAGCCTTGATTTCCGTAAAATCAGTTCCAACTGAGTTTGTCGTGATCAATATCCCTGAATATAACCGATCTGAGATTCAAATTGGAGATAGGGTAGACGTCAGGCTTTACACTACATATGCCGTGACCCTTCACGGAAAAATAAATAGCATCTCTCCAGTTGCTGCAGAAGAAGATAGTCAGGAGCAATTATCTCTTGGGATGAAATTCGACAAGAAACTCCCGGATGCCTTTATTGGTTCTACTGGAACGGCGAAGATCCGAACAGGATATTCTTGCTTGCTGTTAAATATCCTGAAGCCAATTGCGAGATTCGTTTATGTCGATCTATGGCAGTTCCTACCCTAAATCTTGAGCGCCTGAAGCCTGGCCACTCCCTTCCTCTGTCCTGTCCAGCGGCTTGCAGCCACAATGGTTAATGGATGTGTCAGGTCTTGCCGGTTGGATGGTCTCCATCCTCTCGGGTTTTTCCTTAGGGTCGTTTACAGTGGGGCGATTGAGATCAACAGCTTTCACTTTGATCAGCCGTCGCAGGATATCCACTCCCGACACCGACAGTTCAGGAGACAGCTACCATGCGCCTCCCCACTTCAGATTGTTGTCCACGCCTGTTACCTCATAACACAGGTCATTCCCCCTGGGTATGGGTTCAGGGGGCGGGACGCAGCATCGCGCGAAGCAGCCCCCTGCGCACGTCACCAACCGACGAATGACTCAATCGTCGTTGACAGCCGAACTCAGGGCTCGGGCAGCAGTGACGGCATCACCCCGCCGCGGTGCTGGGCGATCCAGGCCTGCTCCAGGAACTGCCAGACATCGCGGCCCTGTTGCCTGAGGCTGGTGGTGACGGTGAGCAGGCGGCTGCGGCAGATCGCCCCCTTTGTGGACTGGACCCCCCGGCTGTTGCTTGGCAGACCAGTGATCTTGCGTTGAATCACCGATTGGCGCAGGGCACGCTCAGCGGCGTTGTTCGTGGGCTCAATCCCCTCGATCTCCAGAAAGGTCCAAAGGCCATCGGCCAGCTGCAGGATTTGCTGGCAGGTGCG
>JAYKHC010000149.1:0-21029 GCA_035285465.1 Cyanobacteriota bacterium | reverse complement strand
AAGCCCGCGAGGCCCTCGCCCGCAGCACCGTGTGGCTGGGCTACGGCCCCTATCTGGATCTGCTGGAGCCGCTGCGGCGCCCCGACCAGCTGCGCCTCGATGGCCGCCTCACCGAAGAACGGACCCGCTGCCGGCAGGCCCTGGAACTGGCCAGCCAGGGGCTGCCGGTGGCGCTGGTGTCGTCGGGTGACAGCGGCATCTATGCCATGGCGGGTCTGGCCCTGGAGCTATGGCTGCAGCAGGTGGCCGATGGCCGTCCCCCCTTCAGCGTGCATCCGGGCATCTCGGCGCTGCAACTGGCGGCCGCCCGGGCTGGCGCTCCCCTGATGCACGACTTCTGCACCATCAGCCTCAGCGACCGGCTCACTCCCTGGCCTGTGATCGAGCGGCGCCTGGAGGCCGCCGCCGCCGGTGACTTCGTGGTGGCGCTCTACAACCCCCGCTCCCTCGGGCGCGACTGGCAGCTGGGCCGGGCGCTCGAGCTGCTGCTGAGCGCCCGGCCGGTCAGCACGCCGGTGGCGGTCTGTCGCCAGCTGGGGCGCCCCGGGGAGACCGTGAGCCTGCACACCCTCGACAGGCTGCCGGTCGAGCAGGTGGACATGCTCACCCTGGTGCTGATCGGCAACTCCAGCAGTTACGTCTGCGATGGCCGCATGGTGACCCCACGGGGCTATCCCGGCGCGGAACTGTCCTGAAAAGTCGGGATGACAGGATTCGAACCTGCGGCCCCTTCGTCCCGAACGAAGTGCGCTACCAAGCTGCGCTACATCCCGATCATCACACCCTAGGAGATCGGCTGAACCGATCCGGGCCGGTGCTTCAGCGCTTCCTAGACCGGTGGTTCAGCGCTTCCTAGAGTTGAGCTCTACTCTGAAGGGCCCGGCAGGGCCTCCCTGATGCTTTGCTGAAACCGGAGTGGCTGCGCGTCAAGGCCCCGCAGCGTGAGCGGATCGGTGCGGTGGCCGACCTGCTGGTGGACCTGAGGCTCAACACGGTGTGCCAGGAAGCCAGCTGCCCGAACATCGGCGAGTGCTTTGCCGGCGGTACGGCCACCTTCCTGATCATGGGGCCGGGCTGCACCCGCGCCTGCCCTTACTGCGACATTGATTTCGACAAGAGTGTCCGCCCGCTCGATCCCACCGAGCCCGCACGCCTGGGCGAGGCGGTGAGCCGGTTGGGGCTGAGTCATGTGGTGATCACATCGGTGAACCGCGATGATCTCGCCGATGGTGGCGCCTCTCAGTTCGTCGCCTGCATCGAAGCGGTGCGGAAGCGTTCACCACACACCACAATCGAGCTGCTGATCCCGGATTTCTGCGGCCACTGGCAAGCCCTGGCGTCCGTGATGGAGGGCTGTCCCCACGTGCTCAACCACAACATCGAAACCGTGCCCAGGCTCTATCGGAAGGCGCGGCCTCAGGGGATCTACGTGCGCTCCCTGGAGTTGCTGCAGCGGGTGCACACCGGCTGGCCCAGCGCTTACATCAAGTCTGGGCTGATGGTGGGTCTGGGCGAGAGTGATGCCGAGGTGATGGAGGTGATGGCGGATCTGCGTCGCCATGCGGTGGACATCGTGACCATCGGTCAGTACCTCTCACCAGGCCCCAGGCATCTGCCGGTGGATCGCTTCGTGACACCGGAGCAGTTCGAGACGTTTCGCCGCCACGGCGAAGAGGAGCTGGGCTTTCTGCAGGTGGTGAGCTCACCGCTCACCCGCAGCAGCTACCACGCCGGCGAGGTGCAGCGGCTGATGCACAGGCACCCCCGCTGAGCGCAGGGGATGTTCACCCACCTGGGCATGCCTCTTCAGGGCCGGATCAGGCGGCGACCGCTGCCCGATCCACCAGCCCCATGGCGGCCTTTTCGCTGGGGGGAACCAGAAGCTTGAAGCGACTCCGGGCGCTGACCCAGTCGGCCAGGAGGGCCGCTGCCCTGGAGCTGCCGGTGGCTTCGAGGTGGGCTTCGATCAGCGACTTGAGCACAGCGTCCTGTTCCGGGGTCTCCAGGGGATGAATCGCCACAATCTCTGGATTCACACGCTCGCTCAGCTTTGAATCCCCATCGAGGATGAAGGCCACGCCGCCGGTCATCCCTGCAGCCACGTTGAGCCCTGTGTCGCCCAGCACCACCACCACCCCCCCGGTCATGTACTCGCAGCAGTGGTCACCGGCACCTTCCACCACCGCTCGGGCACCACTGTTTCGCACCGCGAAACGCTCTCCTGCACGCCCCAGCGCAAACAGCTCTCCCCCGGTGGCGCCATAAAGGCAGGTGTTCCCCAGGATCACCTGTTCTCCCGGGTTGGCGACCCCCTCGGGAGGCACCACGGTGATGCGTCCTCCGTTGATGCCCTTGCCCACGTAATCGTTGGCGTCCCCCAGCAGACGCACGTGCATGCCCTGAACAAGGAAAGCCGCAAAGCTCTGGCCGGCCGCACCTTCGAAGCTGAGATTGAGCTGGCCTCGGAATCCCCTGTTGCCGTGGCGCGCCGCGATCTCACCTCCGAGGCGGGCGCAGACGCTTCGATCCGTGTTCACGATCGACAGGCTGCGGTCCACGCGCCCATGGGTGTCGATCGCGGCCATCAGTTCAGGGTCGGAAAGCAGCTGGTCCTCCAGGATTGGACCGTTGCCATGGGCTTCGGCCTCATGCTTCAGCCAGGAGCGATCGGCAGCTGCCGGGATCGGATCCAGCAGGCAGGAGAGGTCGAGAGAGGTGGTTTTGGTGAGGGGCACGGCCCTGGGCTGGAGTAGCTCGATGCGCCCGATCAGATCGTCGAGGCTGGCCACGCCGAGGGTGCTGAGCAACTGACGCACTTCCTCGGCCACGTAGAGGAAGAAATTCACCACATGCTCAGGCAGGCCGCTGAAGCGCCGGCGCAGGGCTTCCTTCTGGCTGGCCACGCCGACGGGGCAATTGTTGGTGTGGCAGACGCGAGCCATGATGCACCCCTCAGCGATCATGGCAACGGATCCGAAGCCATATTCCTCCGCACCCAGCAACGCTGCCACCACCACATCCCATCCGGTTTTCAGGCCACCATCGGCTCTGAGCAAGACCCTGTGGCGCAGACCGTTCTCCAGCAGAGCCCGGTGCACTTCGGTCAGCCCCAGTTCCCAGGGGCTGCCTGCATGTTTGATCGAACTGAGCGGGGAGGCTCCGGTGCCGCCGTCGTGGCCGGAAATCTGGATGACATCGGCATTGGCCTTGGCCACACCGGCAGCAATCGTGCCGATGCCGATTTCAGCCACAAGCTTCACACTCACCTTGGCAGCGGGATGAACCTGATGAAGGTCAAAGATCAGCTGAGCCAGATCTTCAATGGAATAGATGTCGTGATGGGGAGGGGGTGAAATCAGTCCGACGCCGGGTTTGCTGTTGCGCAACCCTGCGATGTAGGCATCCACCTTCGGTCCCGGCAGTTGTCCGCCTTCCCCGGGCTTGGCCCCCTGGGCCACCTTGATCTCCAGTTGTCTGGCGCTGCGCAGATACTCGGGCGTGACGCCGAAACGGCCCGATGCCACCTGCTTGATCGCCGAGCAGGCGGAGTCTCCGTTGCGGAGTCCCCGGATGGTGGGGAGAGTGGCTGAGCGCCCTTCGCTGTCCACGTCTTCGAGCCGGTGAAAGCGGGCTGGATCCTCACCGCCCTCGCCACTGTTGCTCTTGCCGCCGATGCGGTTCATGGCCACGGCCAGAACTTCATGTGCTTCGCGGGACAGTGCCCCCAGGCTCATCCCGCCGGTGCAGAAGCGGCTGCAGATGCTTTCCACGCTTTCAACCTGATCGATCGGAAGGGGCTGGGGTGCCGCTCTGAGCTCCAGCAGGTCGCGCAATGCTGTGGCAGGACGGTTCTCGAGCAGGGTTCGGTAGGTGTTGAAGTGGTCGTACCCGGGGCCAGCCGCCACGGCTGCATGCAGAGCCTTGGCCATCTCAGGGCTGTTGAGGTGGTATTCGCCTCCGGTTCGGTATTGCACGAAGCCCATGAATTCGAGCTTGCTTCGGTTGAGCTCAGGGAAGGCCTTGGCGTGGATGGCGAGGCACTCGCTGGCCAGTTCGGGGAGGGTGAGGCCTGCCACCCGGCTGGTTGTTCCGGTGAAGGCCAGAGCAATCAGGTCGGCGCCGAGCCCGATCGCCTCAAAGATCTGTGCGCCGTGGTAGCTGGCCAGCAGCGAGATCCCGATCTTGGAGAGGATCTTGCGCAGCCCGTTCTCCAGGGCCTTGCGGACGTTGGCCTGGGCCCCGTCGATGGTCAGGGGAGGAAGCTTTCCGGTTTGGATGAGCTTCTGGGTGCGTGGATGGGCCAGCCAGTGACGGACGGTCTCCCAGGCCAGCCAAGGGCAGACGGCGCTGGCGCCGAATCCGATCAGACAGGCCAGGTGATGGGTGGTCCAGCACTGGGCTGTCTCCACCACGATCGAAGCCTTCAGCCGCAGGCCTGCCCCGAGCAGATGGTGGTGCACAGCCCCGACAGCAAGCAACGGAGGCAGAGCTGCCGTGGTGGCGTTGATGCCGCCCGGCTCCGAGCGGAGCCCCAACCGATCGCTGATCACAAGGATCCCGGCTCCGGCGCGCACAGCCTGCTCAGCTTCGAAGCAGAGGCGTCTGAGCGAGCCCTCCAGTCCGCCAGGACCGTCCTCAACGGGGATCAGCCCTGAAAGCTTCACCAATGCCAGACCGTGACCGCCAAGCTTCTCGAGATCGGCCTCGTTGAGCACGGGCCCCTCAAGGTGCAGCACCGCAGCAGCCTCGGGCGTCGGGTTGAGGGCAGAGCCCCTGGGACCCAGATGCATCTCCAGGCTCATCACGAGATGTTCCCGCAGAGGGTCGATCGGCGGGTTGGTGACCTGGGCGAAACGCTGCTTGAAGTAGTCGTAGAGCAGATGGGGCCTGGTGGAGAGGACGGCCAGAGGAATGTCGTCACCCATGCAGTACGTCGGCTCCTTGCCGGAACCCGCCATCTCCTCGATGACCAGATCGAGGTCTTCCGCACTGAATCCGGAAGCGCTCTGAAGCTGCAGCAGCTGCAGATCTCCCAGCCGACGCTCCTGAACCCAGGGTTGGGGAGCGTGGTGGCGGCGATGCTGTGAAAGCCAGTCCGCGTAGGGATTCCGGGCGGCCGCTTCGGCCTTGACCTCCCAGTTGCGCAGCAGTCGTCCCCGCTCGAGATCAACGGCGAGCATCTGCCCCGGCCCCAGGCGGCCCTTTTCGATGATGCTGCTCTCATCGAGGTCGACGACGCCGGTCTCCGATCCCATCACCACATAGCCATCGCTGGTGATGCAGTAGCGCGCAGGTCTCAGCCCGTTGCGGTCCAGGGTGGCGCCCACGTGACGGCCATCAGCGAAGACCAGCAGGGCGGGTCCGTCCCAGGGCTCCTGAAGACAGGCGTTGTACTCGTACATGGCCCGGATGCCCGGCCGGTCCTTGAGCTCGGGCTGGTCCTTGAAGGCTTCAGGCACCAGGGTGAGAAGGCTGTCAGTGATCGGCCGACCGCTGCGTACGAGCAGCTCGAGAGTGGCATCCAGATTTGCGGAGTCGCTGAAAGCTGGATTCACCAGGGGCCTGAGATCCGTGGCCGCCTCACCCCACACCTGTTCGAGATTGGTTTCCGCAGCGCTGGCCCAGTTGATGTTCCCGAGCAGGGTGTTGATCTCTCCGTTGTGACCCAGCAGTCGCATCGGCTGGGCCAGGGGCCAGCGAGGCAACGTGTTTGTACTGAAGCGCCTGTGGTAAACCGCGAAGCTCACCGCAAAGCGAGGATCTCGAAGGTCGGCGTAAAAACGCGGCAGCACCTCGGAACGCACCATGCCTTTGTAGACGAGGGTGCGGCAGCTGATTGAACTGAAATAGAGATCGAGGGAATTGGCCCCCCAGGCCACCCGACAGCGGTCGACCGCCCGGCGTCTGAGCCGGAACAGCAGAGCCTCCAGATCATCGGCGCCGATGCTGGAGTCGCAGCCGAGCAGCCAGTGCTCGATCACCGGTGCTGTCGACCTCGCCATCGGACCCAACACCCCTGGATCCACCGGTACGTCCCGCCAGCCGAGGCTGGACAGGCCCAGTGCAGCAGCCTCCTGTTCGCAGATGCCTCGGGCGAGTTTCCGGCGGTCGGGGTCGGTCGGGAGAAACAGGGTCGCCAGGCCTCGCAACCGGCCGCTGCTGGCCTGTGCGGCGGGCCATACAGCGTTGAGATAGTCCCAGGGAATCGCGCAGAGCACTCCAGCCCCATCTCCCGAGTCCGAATCCCCCCCGCAGCCGCCGCGGTGTTCCATGCAGTCGAGGCCGCGCAAGGCCTGTTGAAGAACCCAGTGACTGGGCTCGCCCTTCAGAGATGCCAGAAAGCCGACCCCACAGGCATCGCGCTCACCGTCCAGATGCTGGGGAGCGGGGCTGTCGCAGTGGGGCCATGCAGAACGAAGGGGAAGGGGCATGATCCGCAGATCGGATGCTGGCGCTGGCGATAAGACTCAGACCCCACCAGCAGATGGGGCCGGCAGCGCAGGAGTCAAGACTGTAGGCACCCGTCTCTCTCCCCGATTGTTCAGGGCTAGCTTTTTGACCAGCCACCAGGCGTGATGACCGGCTCCCTTTCGCTTCTCGCGTTCCTGGCGCCGGCGATGCTGCTTGTGCAGGTCGCCCCGCCGCCCCTGCCGCCTCTGCCGGCCGAGGGGACACGGGAGACCGAGCAGGAGCAGGGCAGCCCCGGTCGAACGTCGCGTGCGACTGGGAACAGGATTGAGATCAACGGTCGCTCCCAGCAGGCTCTCTGGCAGTGGGTCGGGGAGCTCGGCCCGACCCCGCGGGAGCTCTGGCTTCCTCTGGAAGTGCTGCAGCTCCAGCTGGGGGTCAGCAGCCGCACGGGCGAAGCGGGCGAGCTGAAGCTCGAATGGTTCGGCCATACGGCGCTCATCTCAGCGGCTGATCAGAGGAGCCTTGAGGATGAAGTCGCCGTGAACGCGCTGCCACTCCTGCGGGCTGGCGGCGTGACGCTCCGGCGGCGAGGGGAGACCCTCGTCCTCGAGAGTCCGGACGCTGATGTTCAGCAGGTGCGGAGTGGCAGCAGCGGAACCCGCGTGGTGCTTGATCTCGATCGTCCTGCTGCGGTTCGGATCGGAGCGGCCGGGCTGAGGGTTTCTGTGAAGGCTCGCCCGGATCAGCTGGCCCAGCTCAGAGGACTTGGTTTCAATGCCAGCCGTGAGGGCGGGGAACTGCGACTCAGCTTGAGGGATTCCCGCGCCTTTCACAGCTTCACGCTGGGGGATCCAGCCAGAGTGGTGCTGGATCTGCCGGCAGGGACCGGAGATCCAGCCCTTGCGGAGCGGGAACCTCAGGCTCTTGATCCGCGCCTGGTGGCTCTGCTGAACCGTGAGCTCCGCTGGGAAAGGCGCACCCTGGGGGGGGTCAGTATCAATGCGGTGCAGCTGGATCCGCGCAGCAGCTCCCTGCGGCTGCGCCCCCTCACCGGTGAGCGCGGCATGGAGGGTCTGGGTGCCCTCATGAATCTGGCTGGACGCCATGGGGCTCTGGTGGCGGTGAACGGGGGATATTTCAACAGGGTCAACCGGCTGCCTCTGGGTGCTCTGAGGGTGGATGGCCGCTGGCTTTCAGGCCCGATCCTCAACCGGGGCGTGATGGCCTGGGAGCCAGGCTCCATGCCACGTTTCGGCCGGCTCCGGCTTGAGGAGTGGGCGATCGGGCCCGATGACCGGCGCCTTCCCTTGATCGCTTTGAACAGTGGCTACGTCCAGCGCGGCCTCAGCCGATACACCGCCGACTGGGGCCCGCACTACCGAGCCATCAGCGGCGGCGAAACGGCCCTGCGGCTCAGAGGAGGTCGGGTGGTGGAGCGCCTCGACAATCAGTCTGTGGCCGCGGGCGTGGCCCTCTCAGCGGGTGAGGATCTCATCGTGGCCCGTGGTGGAGTCAGCCTCCCCTGGAATGAAGGAGACAGCGTCTCGATTCTGAGCAAGCCCAGCGATTCCCTGGGGCTCGCTCCATTCGTCGTGGGTGGCGGTCCGCTGCTGATGCTCGATGGGCGCAGCGTGATCAACGGCGCCGGAGAACTCTTCAGCCCGGCCTTCATGAGCCAGGGGGCTCCCCGCACCGTGGTTGCCAGTGATGGCAACCGTCTCTGGCTGATCACGCTCCAGGGGGTAGCCCGAGGAGGCCCCACCCTGGCAGAGACCACGGAACTGTTGCGCCAGCTGGGACTGCGCGATGCCCTCAACCTTGACGGTGGCAGCTCCACGGGGCTGGTGATGGGCGGCACCATGCCGGTCAAGGGTCGCGGTGTGGCAGGGTCGATTCATCACGGAATCGGTCTGGTGCCCTGAAGGGCTGTCGGAGCTGCCACACTCGTTTCAGCCCCTGCTGACCGGTGAGAACGATGCCAATGGCTTCCGGCCTGAGGATCACAGCCGCCGCTGCCTCCGAGCTCGGCCGACAGGCCGCGGTTGCCGGCACTCCCGGTCTGATGCACCTCGACCTGATCGCAGGGGGCTGTGAACAGTGGACCATCCGATTGCGACCGGGGCATCTGGCTGGGGTTCCCGTGGCCCGCGCTGATGGGATCACCCTTTACGCACCGGAGAATCAGCTTGCGCTGCTTGCGGGGCTCGGGCTTGACTACCGCGGTGATCTGAGCGGTGGAGGCTTCCTGGTGCGGTCTGGAGCCGGGACCCGCTCCTGTGCCTGCGGGGCGGCATTCAGCCAGGAACCCGGCTCGAGGTCTGCAACAACGTAAGCTGGTTGATTGTTGCCAAAGGTCGGAGCTCGAACCGACCGCCTTCCGACCGATCCCTGGCCCTCGATGCCCACCATCCAGCAGCTGATCCGCACCGAGCGGCAGCGTCTGATCCGCAAGACCAAGTCACCTGCCTTGCGCGCCTGTCCTGAGCGCCGCGGGGTTTGCACACGCGTTTACACCTCAACCCCCAAGAAGCCCAATTCGGCTCTGCGCAAGGTTGCTCGTGTTCGGCTCACGTCAGGATTTGAAGTCACCGCCTACATCCCAGGCATTGGTCACAACCTCCAGGAGCACTCCGTTGTCCTGATCCGTGGGGGGCGCGTCAAGGACCTTCCTGGTGTGAGATATCACATCATCCGAGGAACGCTCGACACGGCCGGGGTGAAGGACCGTCGTCAGGCCCGTTCCAAATACGGCGCCAAGACGCCCAAAAGCTGACTGTTTTCCAGTGATCGTCTCAGATCCACACCGGCCTCCAGTCCCGCTCTCCCTCTGACCTCACCCCGCCTCCGCCAGCTCCCTCCATGTCACGCCGCAACGCCGCTGAGAAACGCCCGGTCCTTCCTGATCCCCAGTTCAACAGTCGTCTGGCCACGATGATGGTGGCCAGACTGATGAAGCACGGCAAGAAATCGACGGCCCAACGGATTCTGTCTGATGCTTTCGGCCTGATCGGCGAGAGAACCGGAAGCGACGCTCTCGAGCTTTTCGAAACCGCCGTTCGTAATGCCACTCCTCTGGTGGAGGTTCGTGCCAGGCGTGTGGGAGGAGCTACCTATCAGGTGCCGATGGAGGTCCGGCAGGAACGCGGCACCGCAATGGCCCTGCGCTGGCTGGTGAACTTCTCCAGGGCACGGAACGGCCGCAGCATGGCTCAGAAGCTGGCAGGGGAATTGATGGATGCCGCCAACGAGGCAGGAAGTGCGGTCCGGAAGCGGGAGGAAACCCACAAAATGGCTGAAGCCAACAAGGCCTTTGCTCACTACCGCTACTGAGCCAATCGGTAAAGTACCGACAACCACATTCGCAGACACCCTCCGGAGACATCACCCGTGGCTCGCGCCTTTCCACTGGAACGCGTCAGAAATATCGGTATTGCCGCCCATATTGATGCTGGCAAAACCACAACCACCGAACGCATCCTCTTCTATTCCGGTGTTGTTCACAAAATCGGGGAGGTACACGATGGTGCAGCCGTCACCGACTGGATGGCTCAGGAGCGAGAGCGAGGCATCACCATCACGGCTGCGGCGATATCCACCAGCTGGAGGGATCACCGCATCAACATCATTGATACTCCTGGCCACGTCGATTTCACCATTGAGGTGGAACGGTCGATGCGTGTTCTTGACGGAGTCATCGCCGTGTTCTGCGCGGTGGGAGGTGTTCAGCCTCAGTCGGAAACCGTGTGGCGCCAGGCTGATCGCTACAGCGTTCCGCGCATGGTTTTTGTCAACAAGATGGACAGAACTGGCGCTGACTTTCTGAAGGTGTATGGGCAGATCAAAGATCGACTCAAGGCTAATGCCGCTCCTATCCAGCTCCCTATCGGCGCTGAAGGTGAGCTGAGCGGCATTGTTGATTTGGTGAAAAACAAGGCTTTTATTTACAAGGACGAGCTTGGCAAGGATATCGTTGAAGCTGATATTCCTGATTCCATGTCAGATCTCGCAGAGTTCTGGCGTAATAAATTGATGGAATCAGTTGCTGAAACTGATGAAGACTTGCTCGACCATTTTCTCGAGCAGGGCGAGCTCAGCGAAGATCAGCTCCGTCAAGGGATCAGAACAGGGGTGCTCAAGCATGGTTTGGTTCCCATGCTTTGCGGTTCCGCCTTCAAGAACAAGGGAGTTCAGCTGCTCCTGGATGCTGTTGTCGATTACCTTCCTGCTCCCGTTGATATTCCCCCGATTCAGGGCATCCTTTCGGATGGTTCCGAATCCTTGCGTCCCGCGGACGACGAGGCTCCTTTCAGCGCCCTTGCCTTCAAGGTGATGGCTGATCCATTTGGTAAGCTCACTTTCGTGAGGATTTACTCAGGCGTGCTCCGTAAGGGGAGTTATGTGCTGAACTCCACCAAAGATAAGAAGGAGCGAATCTCTCGCTTGATCATTCTCAAAGCAGATGATCGTGAGGAAGTTGACGAACTGCGGGCTGGAGATCTTGGAGCTGTGCTGGGCCTCAAGGATACGACGACGGGCGACACGCTTTGTGTTGAGAGTGATCCGATCGTCCTGGAATCTCTCTACATACCCGAACCCGTGATTTCGGTGGCTGTTGAGCCAAAAACAAAAGGCGACATGGACAAGCTGTCTAAAGCTTTACAGTCGCTTTCCGAGGAAGATCCCACCTTCCGTGTCTCGACTGATCCTGAGACAAATCAAACTGTGATTGCTGGCATGGGAGAGTTGCATCTAGAAATTCTAGTTGACCGCATGCTTCGCGAGTTTAAGGTTGAAGCAAATATCGGCGCACCTCAGGTTTCCTACCGGGAAACAATCCGAGGAAGTGCCAAGGGCGAAGGGAAATTCGCTCGACAGACCGGAGGAAAGGGTCAATATGGCCACGTGGTCATTGAGATGCAACCCGGAGAGCCGGGTACCGGTTTTGAATTCGTCAATAAAATCGTTGGCGGTGTCGTTCCTAAGGAGTACATCGGCCCCGCTGAGGCCGGTATGAAGGAAACCTGTCAGTCCGGCGTGATTGCGGGCTTCCCTATGATTGATGTGAAGGTCACAATGGTCGACGGCTCTTATCACGACGTCGACTCTTCGGAAATGGCGTTCAAGATCGCCGGCTCCATGGCCTTCAAGGATGGGGTCAAGAAGTGCAATCCTGTATTGCTTGAGCCCATGATGAAGGTGGAGGTTGAGATCCCCGAGGATTTCCTCGGTTCTGTGATCGGAGACCTCTCTTCACGCCGTGGCCAGGTCGAAGGACAATCTGTCGAAGACAATCAGTCCAAGGTCCAGGCCAAGGTGCCTCTGGCCGAGATGTTCGGCTACGCCACCCAGCTCCGATCCATGACTCAGGGTCGGGGTATCTTCTCGATGGAATTCAGTCACTACGAGGAAGTCCCTCGGAACGTGGCCGAAGCCATCATTTCCAAGAATCAGGGCAATTCCTGATCTTCCCCAACCCCATTCCACCCCCGATTCTTTAAACCATGGCTCGCGAGAAGTTTGAGAGGAACAAGCCTCACGTCAACATCGGTACCATCGGCCATGTTGACCATGGCAAAACCACCCTGACAGCTGCCATCACCAATGTGCTCGCCAAGAAGGGAATGGCCAAGGCTCAGGCCTATGACCAGATTGATGGCGCTCCTGAAGAGCGTGAGCGCGGGATCACCATCAACACCGCTCACGTGGAGTACGAGACCGATAATCGGCACTACGCCCACGTGGATTGTCCGGGCCACGCCGACTATGTGAAGAACATGATCACCGGCGCTGCGCAGATGGATGGTGCCATCCTGGTGTGTGCGGCTACCGATGGTCCGATGGCACAGACCAAGGAGCACATCCTCCTGGCCAAGCAGGTGGGAGTTCCCGCTCTCGTGGTTGCTCTCAACAAGTGCGACATGGTGGACGACGAGGAGATCCTGGAATTGGTTGAATTGGAGGTGCGTGAACTCCTCACCAGTTACGACTTCCCTGGTGATGACATTCCTGTGGTCAAGGTTTCTGGATTGAAGGCTCTAGAGGGTGACGCTGAGTGGGAAGCCAAGATCGAGGAGTTGATGAAGGCTGTTGATGAAAACATCCCAGAGCCTGAGCGCGAAATCGACAAGCCCTTCCTGATGGCCGTCGAAGACGTCTTCTCTATCACTGGACGCGGCACTGTTGCCACAGGCCGTATCGAGCGTGGTGTGGTGAAGGTCGGAGAGGAGATTGAAATTGTTGGCATCAAGGACACCCGCAAGACAACTGTTACGGGTGTAGAGATGTTCCGGAAGCTTCTCGATCAGGGCATGGCTGGCGACAACGTCGGTCTGCTGCTCCGAGGCATTCAGAAGGAAGACATTGAGCGCGGCATGGTTCTGGTTAAGCCCGGCTCCATCACCCCACACACCAAGTTTGAAGGGCAGGTGTACGTTCTCAAAAAGGAAGAGGGTGGTCGCCACACTCCTTTCTTTGCTGGCTATCGCCCGCAGTTCTACATCCGCACCACCGACGTGACCGGTCAGATCACCGCCTTCACCGCTGAAGACGGTTCAAACGTGGAGATGGTGATGCCTGGTGACAACATCAAAATGACCGGTGAACTGATCTGCCCCGTGGCCATCGAGCAAGGAATGCGCTTTGCAATCCGAGAAGGCGGTCGCACCATCGGTGCAGGGGTGGTCTCCAAGATCATCGCTTGACCGCATCGGCCCGCTCAGTTGATCTGACAAGCTGATTCATCGTTGCTGGAGGCCGGGATCTTCCGGCCTCCAGCCGTACCTCGACAACCCACCATCCGGCCAGAGCTGCAGCTCAAGATGTCCACCAGCCTCCCCCAGCAGAAGATCCGTATCCGTCTCAAGGCCTTTGACCGCCGGATGCTGGATCTTTCTTGCGAAAAAATCATTGATACGGCCGATCACACGGCTGCCACCGCGATCGGTCCCATCCCTCTGCCCACCAGGCGTCGGATCTACTGCGTGCTGCGCTCCCCTCATGTGGATAAGGATTCCCGTGAGCATTTCGAGACCCGCACCCATCGGCGGATCATCGACATCTACAGCCCCTCCTCAAAGACGATCGATGCATTGATGAAGCTCGATCTTCCCAGCGGGGTGGACATCGAGGTGAAACTCTGACGGGCTGGCCCCGGGCTGCAGAGTCGGCCGCCGCCCGGGCTTTGTTTCTAGGATCAAAAGCCACCAGCTCCTTGATCAGCCGTGGGTGAACTGGCCGTACGGGAGCTTCCCTTGTTCCCCCTTCCGGATGTGGTGCTCTTTCCGCAGGAGGTGCTTCCACTTCACATCTTCGAGCCCCGCTACCGGATGTTGCTCCAGTCGGTGCTGGCAGAAGACCGGCGCTTCGGGGTGATCCGCTGGGACCCCCAACGTCAGATGATGTCTGACGTTGGTTGCTGTGCTGAGATCCTCCATTGCCAGACTCAGGAGGATGACCGCAGCAACATTGTGACCATGGGGCAGCAGCGGTTCAGGGTGCTTGACATCGTGCGGGAAGCGCCCTACCGGGTTGGCCTTGTCAGTTGGATCGAGGATGTTGATGGTGAGGCAGACCCCGCTCAGCTGGATCAGCTAGCTGCCCAGGTGTCTCAGGCTCTGAGGGATGTGGTGGAGCTCACCGGCAAGCTTGTGGGCAAACCCACCGCTCTTCCTGCCGATCTACCGGATCTCCCCAGGGAGCTTTCCTTCTGGATCGGAGCCCACCTCGGCGGACCGGTTGCTGAGCACCAGCAGGCCCTGCTTGAGCTCACCGATACCGCTGAGCGCCTGCGTCAGGAGTATGAGCTTCTTGATCAGACCCGCCGCCAGCTCGCTGCTCGAACTGTTCTGAAGGACACCTTTCAACCTCAGTGACAACCGCTGCCCCTGCAATTGGGCTTTCTGCCCTGATTCTCTCTGCGGGAGGATGGTGGTTCTGGCAGCGCCGAAGTCGCCGCTATCAGGATTCCTCCAGCGTCGCCGAGGCCTACGACCGTTGGACCGACGATCGGCTGCTTGAACGCCTCTGGGGCGACCACATCCATCTGGGTTATTACGGAGACCCACCCCGGCCCCTTGGTTCCGTTGATTTCCGCCAGGCCAAGGCCGACTTTGTGCATCAGCTGGTCCGCTGGAGTGGACTGGATGCCCTTCCCCCCGGCAGCCGGGTGTTGGACGTGGGATGCGGAATCGGAGGCAGCGCCAGGATCCTCGCCCGTGACTACGGTTTTGACGTCCTGGGCATCAGCATCAGCCCCTCACAGGTGCGCCGAGCCACTGAGCTCACTCCGACGGGTCTCCGTTGCCGGTTCGCCGTGATGGACGCCCTCTCGCTTGATCTTTCAGACCGTGTCATGGATGCGGTCTGGAGCGTTGAGGCTGGTCCACACATGCCCGACAAGCAGCGTTATGCCGATGAACTGCTGCGTGTGCTGAAGCCGGATGGTCTGCTCAGCGTCGCTGACTGGAACCGACGTGACCCCTCGGAAGGCGCTCTCAACCCCCTCGAGCGCTGGGTGATGCGTCACCTCCTCGAGCAGTGGGCTCATCCCGAATTCGCCAGTATTCGTTCCCTTCAGGGCAATCTTGAGCACAGTTGCCATTCGGAGGGCATCAGAATCGATACCCATGACTGGACGCCACAAACGCTCCCCTCATGGTTTGATTCGATTCTTGAGGGGTTCCGCAGACCCGGAGCTGTTCTGGGTCTCGGTCCTTGGGCCTTGGTGCAGGCTCTGCGGGAAACGCCGACGATCCTGCTGATGCAGTGGGCGTTTGCCACCGGACTGATGCAGTTCGGAGTCTTTCGCGGCCGCAAGCCTTCAACGACAGCGGTGACATCTCTCTCTTCGTAAGCATCCCTCAGTCCGGTGAGGATTCCGCCACCTCCGTGATGGTGATGGGGTAGGCGCCGAAGAGGGCAAGATGCTCACAGAGTGGTCTGAGTTCCTCCAGCGCTGCTTCCAGCTGGGCCCCTCCACCGCTGAGCTCAAGGTCTACAAAGAAGATGTATTCGCCCATCTCCCGCTTGGACGGCCTGGATTCAATCCGGGTCATGTTGAGCTCTCGCCTGGCGAAGCCGGTAAGAGCCTGCAGCAAGGCCCCAGGGTGATTCGCGTGCAGTGAGAAGGCCAGGCTGGCCATCGGACCTTCCAGATTCCCTGGGCCGCGTCGCAGCAGCAGAAAGCGGGTGCAGTTGCCCGGCACATCGTTGATCGGGTAAGCCAGCACCGCTAGTTGATGCTCTCGGCCTGCTTCAAGGGAGGCAATCGCGGCGCGGAAGCGGCTGCCAGCCACCAGTCGGGCGGCTTCGGCGGTGGAACTGGTGGGAAGTTGCAGCGCTGCTGGTGCATGTCTGGCCAGCCACTGATGGCATTGAGCCAGCGCCTGGGGATGGGAGAGAACCTCGCTGACGCCCTCCAGGGTGCCACTGCCCAGCAGGGCATGTCGGATCGGCAGCACCAGAGCCTGCGCAATGGTCAGCTCAGAATGCTCCCAGAGCGCATCGAGGCAGGTGGTCACACCTCCCTCCACCGAGTTCTCCACGGGCACGACAGCGGCTTCACAATCCCCACAGGCCAGAGCCTGGATGACAGCTCGGATCCCTTGCTGAGGTATCAGTTCAACCGGGTGCAAACCCTCCAGATCCGCCAGGCGGATGGCGGCCTGCTCGGCATAGGTGCCGGCTGGGCCAAGGAAGGCAAGGCGCATGGGGCTGAAAATCGGGCCGATAGGATCATGACGTGCCGGCCTCAGGGCCATGCCTCTGGCCTTCAGCGCCTGCCAGGAACTGCAACTGAACGTGGCTGACCGGCCGGAGCTTCTACCGGCGTATCTGGCCGATGAAGAGCGTGTGGTCAAGGCCTTGCTGGATCCCAGCCAGTTGGAGCGCCTCGGCCCGGGGAGCTGGCGCTACACCGTCACCCGACTGCAGGTGTTCCAGCTGCAGATTCAACCGGTCGTTGAGCTGCGCTGTCAGATGGAGCCCAGCGTGATCACTCTTGAAGCCAGCGACTGTGAGCTGGAGGGTCTCGGCATCGTGGACGACTTCCAGCTGATCCTTCACTCGCGTCTCTGTGCGGGGCAGCAGGGCCTGGAAGGAGACGCCAGCCTGGAGGTGCGGGTGAGTCAGCCACCGCTGTTGAGGCTGATTCCAAAAAAAATTCTGGAGGCGACCGGTCGGTCCCTCCTGGCCGGCATCCTGCTCGGGATCAGGACACGAGTGAGCCAGCAGCTGGTGGATGATTTTCGTGACTGGTGCCGTCAGCACTGATCTCCAGCCTGCGCAGGAAGGAGTGGCGATGGAGAACCGTCGGCCCCATGGAGATCAGAGCCTTCCGATGCAGAGCTGTGCCATAACCGACATGACGTTCAAGTCCATAGCCGGGGAATCGATCGGCGAGTCGTCCGATCAGGGCATCACGCGCTTCCTTGGCCAGCACACTGGCAGCAGCGATCGCCAGGCAACGGGAATCGCCCCGTACGACAGTCTTTTGGGCTCCTCTCCAAAGCCGCAGTGGAAGCACACCATCCACCAGCACCATCTCAGGAGGCGTGTGCAGCTTCTGCAAGGCCCGCAGCATCGCCAGTTCGGTGGCTGTACGGATTCCCCGGCTGTCGATTTCCGCCGCTGACGCCTGCCCCAGGCTCCAACGGGACGCGTGTCGCTGGATCAGCGGTACGAGAGCGGCCCGGCGTCGGGCGGTGAGTTTCTTGCTGTCAGTGACTCCAGCTCTCTCCAGAACGGCTGCAGCAGTCGACGGCAGCACCACAGCCGCCGCGAGCACCGGTCCGAACAGACAGCCGCGGCCGACTTCGTCGACCCCAGCCACCTGCTCGGCAGCCGGGTATGGAGGGTTGTTCTTGAAGCGCTCTTCGATCAGGAGGGGTTCAGACCACGGCTGAGGATCGGCGGCGACGTCGGCGTGGGCTGCCGTCATCCTCCAGATCGGGGTCGGGCTGAGAGGAGGGGGGTGCGTCGACCAGTGCCTGTGCGTCTGTGGGCGGGGGGGTGGTCATCACACTCACGGTCACCAGCGGTTCGCTGGGACGGATCTCCGGAAGAGGTGTGATCTCAACAGGCATTTCGTGGCCGGAATCTGCCGACCCCGCAGCCATGGAGATGGAGCCGGGGGGTGAGTTTCCGTTGCTGCTGCCGCGTCCACCACGGCTGCGACGGCGGCGGGATCCGCTGGTTGCGAGTTGTTGTCGGGCTTCTTCCAGCACAAACTCGGGATCGACCCCGGGGCGTACCACGCGCACCACCTGGTTGTCGCCGGCGGGAGGCTGTTCAAGCAGAAGGAGTGGGCTGAGACCCATCCAGCCATAGATCAGCTCCTGCTCGGGATTCATGTCAACCGCCACCAGCTCCGGTTCGGCGCGGCGCGGGTCACGGTGTTCCGGGGCTGGCGGGGTGTCCCCACGATCCCCTTCCAACAGCAGAGGCACCACGGTGTGTTCACCGATGTCGAGGCCAGCTGCTGCCGAGGAAGGAGCGACCCCGGAGCCGCTGGATCCGGAGCGTCCGCGACCACCGCCGCGGCGGCGACGCCCACCTCCGACATCCCCACCCCCCGGGCTGGCCACTTCAGCGCGGGCTGAGGCCGCTGAGCGAACGACACCCGAGAGGGTGGCCAGGGGTTGGAGGGTGTCCCGGCCGGGCAGCACGGCCACGTGTCCCAGGCCTCCACAGCTTGGGCAGGCTCGTCCGAACAGTTCGAGGATGTTCTGTCCCTGGCGCTTGCGGGTGAGTTCCACCAGCCCGAGTTCCGTGATCTGGGCGATCTGGGGCCTGGCGGCATCGTCGCGGACAGCCTGGGTGAAATGTTCCAGCAGCTGGAGCTGATCGCGGCGTGAATCCATGTCGATGAAGTCGACAATCACAACCCCGCCGATGTTGCGCAGTTTCAGCTGGCGAGCAATTTCGGTGGCCGCTTCACAATTGGTCCAGAGCACCGTCTCGCGGGCATTGGCGGAACGGGTGAAGGAGCCCGAATTCACGTCGATGACGGTGAGTGCTTCGGTGGGTTCGATAATGATGTACCCCCCGGAAGGAAGGTCGACCCGCGGTTTCAGGGCATCGCGGATTGCGGCGTTGATCTTGTAAAGATCGAGGATATCTCCGGGTTCTTCGCAGGCTTCGACCACAGCCCCAGCTCCTTGGCCGGTGCTGGGATCGATGCCAAGGAATGCCCTGGCTCGGGCAGCGCCTTCGGGACTGTCCAGGACAACCTTCACCAGTTCCGGGTTGTGAAGGTCGCGGAGGACGCGATGAACGAAATCCTCGTCGCGGTTCAGCAACACCGGGGGTGTGGCGTTCTCCGCAGCTTGTTGGATCGCTTCCCACTGGCGAAGCAGACCTTCCAGGTCATCGATCAGCTGGTCTTCGCTCACCCCCTCGGCCTCGGTGCGAATCAGCAAGCCCGCTCCGGGGGGCTTGATCAGCACACTCAGTGCTCGAAGCCGATTGCGTTCATCCTCGCTGTCGATCCGACGAGAGAGATTGACGCCCTGGCCCTGGGGCTGAAGCACCAGGAAGCGGCCCGGCAGGGTGAGATTTCCGGTGAGGCGTGGCCCCTTGGTGCCCGTGGGCTCCTTCATCACCTGCACGAGAACCTTCTGACGCGGCTCCAGAAGTTCCGTGATGCCTGCAGCGCCCTTCTTCAGCCGGAGTGGGCCAAGGTCGGAGACGTGAATGAAACCGTTTTTCTCGCTTTCCCCGATGTTGACAAAAGCAGCATCAATTCCGGGGAGTACGTTTTCAACGGTTCCGACATAGACGTCGCCGATCTGATAGCGGCCCTGGGCCACGACCAATTCATCGACACGGTCATCGTGGAGCACGGCGGCGATCCGCAGCTGCTCGGCGATGACGATCTGCTGGGGCATAAGGAAGATCCGGGACTTGAAGAGCCGTCCGTGGGTGGAGGTTCAGAGGGGATCCGAAGATCGCCTGTTAGCGGTGAAAGACTGGAAAGAGCTGGTAACCATCGGACAGATGGGCCTGACAGGTACGACGTCTCGAAGGCTTCTTGAAATCGAATTCTCAGGCCAGTCGGCTTTTCAGGCGCCAGCTGGACAAGCAACCGTCTCAGCGCATGGGCCGGATCAACGGCGTCCTGAACTGACTTGGGCGGTTCAGGTTGAAGCTTGCTTGACTCTCAACCTAGCATGTGCTTAAGGAAAATCTGATCCCGGCACTGACTTCTCAGGCTCAGCGGACGGGCCAGCTTCTCCTGGAGCCAATGCACAATCTGAGCGGGCTTGATGCTTCGCCCGGCGGGATCGATCCAGGCCTCCAGCTGCAGCCGCGCGATTCCTCTCTCAACCGTGTTGACGCGCAGGCTTCTCAGGGCAGCCCGGCAGTCCCGCACACGAGGGCGCCCTTTTTTGTCTGCGTCGCACCAGATCAGCTGCTCAGCTGCCAGCAGCGCAGCTGCTCCATCGTGCCAGTCCTCCTCGCTGAACAGGGATTCGGAGCTCAGAACCTCCAGTTCCAGGCTCCAGAGGGCACCATCAAGCTCCTGGCTCAGGCTGGGGCCGAATGTGGGCACCACCGCCGCCGACAGCAACGTCAGCTCCGGTGGCAGTTCCTGCTGCAGGCGCTCCCGCACCGCCGCCGGTTCCACCGCCGCAGTGAACTCCAGATCCAGCCACTCACCGGTGCCCTCCACCCCGAGGGGCAGGGGCAGCGCCACCTGCAGCCGTGGCAGCGGATGAAAGCCGCCGGTGAAGCTCACCGGCATTCCCGTGCGGCGCAGGGCCCGCTCCAGCAGGCGCAGCAGATCCAGGTGGCTGATCAGGGCCAGGGAGCCGGTCTTGGCGAAACCGATGCGCAGCCGGCACACCCGCTCGCTGGCCGGGGCCCGCTGGGGCAGGGCCGGCGGGATCGCTGGGGGCGGGATCACCACGTTGTGGCCCAGCTCCGGCCCGCACACCCCGCAGCTGCTGCAGCCTTCAAACGAGCAGTCGGGCACCACGGTGGCGGCCAGGGCCCGCTGCAGATCCTCGGCCAGCCAGCGCTTGTCGAGGCCCGAATCGATGTGGTCCCAGGGCAGAATCTGGCGGCAGAAGGCCTCCAGGTCCGCCGCGTCCATGGCTTCGGCGGCGCTCCAGGCCCCCAGCTCCAGCTGGCGGTAGCGGCCGCCCAGGCCCGCCACCTCGATCGCCCCGGTCCAGGCGGCGTGGCTGCGCTCGGCCGATTCAAACCAGGCATCGAGGCCCGCCCCGGCCCGCCAGGCCGCCTCGATCACCGCCGAGAGGCGGCGGTCGCCGCGGCCGATGAAGTCTTCGATCGCCGAGAGACGCACATCGGTGAAGTTGGTCTTGATACCCCGCAGCTGGCGCAGGGCAGTGCGCAGCAACACCTGGCGGCGGCGGAACTCCTCTGTGCTCACGCTGTGCCACTGGAAGGGCGTGTGGGGCTTGGGGGTGAAGTTGGAGATGGTGAGGTTGAGCTCCAGCCGGCCCAGATCGCGGCACTGCTGCTGGAGAGTGCGGCAGGTGTCGGCGATGCCGAGCACGTCGGCGTCGGTTTCGCCCGGCAGACCGATCATGAAGTAGAGCTTCACCTTGCGGTAGCCGCTCGCCATGGCGGTGCGGATGCCGGCCAGCAGCTCGGCG
>JAYKHC010000148.1:0-11727 GCA_035285465.1 Cyanobacteriota bacterium | reverse complement strand
CAGCGGGGCGAGGTGGCCTGCCACACCGGCGCCCGCAGCTGCTTCTACGAAAACCAGGCCACCCCCACGGCCGGCGGGCCTGCGGCCCTGCCGCCGCCCGCCGATGTCTGCACCGAGCTGATGCGGGTGATCGAGGGGCGCCGCGAGCGACCCGAGCCCGGCAGCTACACCAACAAGCTTCTCGAGGGGGGCGACAACCGGATTCTCAAGAAGATCGGCGAGGAGAGCGCCGAATTCGTGATGGCCTGCAAGGACGGCGATCCCTCGGCGATCGCGGGCGAAGCGGCCGATCTGCTGTTTCACCTGCAGGTGGCCCTGACCCATCACGGGGTGAGCTGGCGCCAGGTGCAACAGGTGCTGGCCGCCCGCCGCGGCGCGCCGCGGCGGGACTGAGCGGCGGGACTGAGCGGGCTGGGCACGGGGGACCGGTTCAGCCCTGGGCGCCGGTGCTCAGCATGGCGAGGGCCGTCCAGATCACCAGGCCGGTGAGTGCGAAGCCGCCGGTGGCCACGAACCAGCGCCAGATGTTCTGCATCGCCGGGGTGGGCTGGTTGGCCAGCCAGGCCGGCCGCGGCCAGCCGGCATTCGGGGCCCAGCCGCCGCCGCTGCCGGCGGGGGCACGGCGAGCCATGGTGTCGCGCCAGTAGGCGTTGTAACGGGGGGCCTGCTGGTTGAAGGGCATCGTGCCCACCGCCTGGCCGGCGAGCACCCGGGAGCGCTGGAACGGCACCAGATCCTCACCGAAGTTCTGCAGATATTCCGGCGAGTCGATCAGGGCATCAATGAAGGCGGGCAGCCCCTGCTCGGCGATCACGATCGACCAGGCGATCCGCTCCGGCTCGCCGTGCACCGGCCGGCCCAGCACCCGGCCCACCAGCTGCTCCACCACCTGATAGTTGCTGTTGCAGCGGTAGAAGTCGTTGCGGAATTTCTCCGAGCGCAGCAGCTGGCGCACGAACTCCCGGGTGCTGATCTGGCCGGAACGCAGTCGCGACTCCAGCACCTGGTCGCGATCCGACCTGAAGGCATGGAAGAAGATCTGGCGGTAGGCCTGCTCGATCAGGGCATCGCTGGCGGCCCGGTCGCGCTGCAGGGTCACCGTGGTGCTCTGGCGGGGCGATTCCTCGTTGGCGTCGAGAAAACTGCTCACCCGGGCATGGTTGGTGAGGGGCCTGGTGGCCAGAACGGGCAGGGGCATCGGGATGGGTCGGACAAACCGCGGAAGTTATGGGGAGCTGCCCGAGGGCCGACAACGGAGCCGTCAAACGACAAACAACTTCACACCGCTGACACCAGCCTGGCGACCATTAGCGTGAGTTGATGCTGGAAACGGTTCTCGAAGTCAGGGGGCTCTCCGTGGTCCGACCCGGGGGAGCTGGACGTGCCGGCGCCGAGCTGACGGCGGGGGCGGATCTGGCGGTTGAGAACGTGAGCTTTTCACTCGCAGCTGAGTCGGACACCGCCCTTGTCGGGCCGAATGGAGCCGGGAAGAGCTCCCTGGTGCGGGCCTTGCTGGGGATCCTTCCCCGCGCCGCCGGGGAGGTGCGGGTTCTGGGAGCGCCCCTCACCCGGGCCGGGCGCCTGCCGGCGGCCGTTCGCTCGCAGGTGGCCTACCTCCCCCAGCAACTCAGCGTGCGCGGCCGCTTCCCCCTCAGTGTGTCTGAGTTCGTGGGCCTGGGCTGGGAACCGGGTGGCCTGCGCCTGCCCTGGAGCGATCGAGGACGCCGGGCCGCTGCGGTCCAGCTGGCTCTGGAGCGCACGGGCAGTGCCTGTCTGGCCCGGCGACTGATCAGTGAGCTCTCCACCGGCCAGTGGAAACGGGTGCTGCTGGCATTCTGCGTGGTGCGGCCGCGGCGGCTGCTGGTGCTCGACGAAGCGCAGGCCGGCCTGGATCCCCAGGCCGGTGAACAGTTCCAGAGTTTGCTGTTCAATCTGCGACGCAGCGAAGGCTGGGCTGTGCTGCAGATCTCGCACGACCTCGAGATGGTCCGCCGCACCTGCGACCGGGTGATCTGCCTCAACCGCAGCCTGAGATGCGTGGGCAGCCCCGATCACGCCCTCAGCCCAGCGCAGCTGGAACGGCTCTACGGCCAGGCCTTCGTGCCGTATCACCACCATCACACCGTGCCCGGTGGTCATTCCGTCCGCTCCTGAGTGGTTCAGCCTGCTGGAGTTCCCGTTCATGCAGCGGGCGCTTCTGGCGGGCCTGTTCAGCGGAGGGCTCGGAGGCCTGCTCGGCAGTGTGGCGGTGCTGCGTCAGCTGTCGTTCTTCAGCGATGCCCTGGGCCATGCAGCCCTCCTGGGCATCAGCCTCGGGTTGCTGCTGGGCGTGGAGCCCATGGCGGTGCTGATTCCCTTCGCCGTGCTGTTCGCCCTGCTGGTGGGAGAACTTGTGGAACGCAGCAGGCTGCCCGGTGATGCGCTGCTGAACGTGATCTACTCCTCGTCGCTGGCGATCGCGGTGGTGCTGCTGCGGTTGCTGAAATCGCGGGGGGGAAGCCTGGAACAGCTTCTGTTCGGGGACATCCTCGGGGTGAGCTGGGCTGACGTGATCGTTCAGGGCGGGCTGCTGATGGCGGTGCTGCTTTATCTGCTGCTCACCCGCCGCAGTCAGATCCTCGGAAGCCTGGATCAGGGCCTGGCCGTCAGCCAGGGAGTGGCGGTTCGCTGGCAACGGCTGCTGTTCGTGGTGGTGCTGGCGGTGGTGGTGGCGCTTTCGATCCGGGCTGTGGGGGTGCTGCTGGTGAGCGCCTTCGTGGTGATTCCCGCCTGCTCGGCGCGTCTGCTGGCCTCTGATTTCAACCACTACATGCTCATGGCCAGCGGACTGGGGGCCGGCTGCGGTGTGGTGGGACTGCTGCTTTCCGGCCTGTTCAACCTGCCCTCGGGCCCCTGTGTGGTGATCGTTCAACTGCTGGTGTTTCTGGTTGCGTTGCTGCTCAGGGAGATGCCGTCAGCCTCGGCCTGAGGGCGCCAGAAGCAGCGGCAGACAGCAGCAGGCCATGAACGGTCCGGGGGGCAGATCGAGGAGCAGGGCCAGGCCACAGCTCACCAGAGCGATCACGCCTCCAACGGCGCTGGCGCTGCGCAGGCTCCGGGCCAGACTGATGTTCGCACCGAGGCCGAACAGCGCCGGGGCGCAGATCAGGGCCATCACCAACGCCAGACCCACCGCTGCCGTTGCGGTCACCACCACCAGGGCCGTCAGCGCGGCCATCGTCAGGCGCAGGCCGCGCAGGGGGATTTCCAGCTCCTCGGCTCCCTCCGGATCCAGCCCCAGCCACTGCAGCCGCTCGAACTGCCCCTGCAGCAGCAGGATCATCAGCACCAGGGTGAGCAGCACCCCGATCCGGTCGGTGGGCCCGCTCAGCAGCAGATCCCCGAACAGCAGCCCATCGAGATCGACCGGCAGATCGAGACCCTGCACCAGCAGCACCCCCATCCCCAGGCTGCTGGCCAGCACGGTGTTGAGCACCGCATCGGCCTCGGCAGCGACCACCCGCCGCCTGGCGATCAGCAGCTCGGCCAGCAGCACCGATCCGAGGGAACCGGCCAGCCCCCCCAGCAGCGGCGGCAGACCCAGGACCCGGGCCACCACAACGCCCGGCAGCACGGAGTAGGCCATCAGGTTGGTGGTCAGCACTCGCTGCTGCAGGACCAGCAGGGTGCCCAGCAGGGGGCACAAGAGGCCGCACAGCCCGGCCAGCAGCAGGGGAGGCAGCCACCAGGGGACATGCAGCGGGCTCATCGCAGCTCCTCCCTGATCAGGCGGCCTCTGTGCAGATGCAGCTGCTCCAGGTTCTGGAAGCTGCCTGGAATCGCTCCGTGAGCGGTGAAAACCACCGCAGGACCGGCGCGCGCCTGCTCTGTCAGCAGGGTCCCCAGCTGCAGCCGGCTGGTGGCGTCCAGGCAGGCCAGCGGTTCATCGAGCAGCAACACCGCGGGCTGCCGTGCCACAGCCCGTGCCACCAGGGCACGCTGCCGCTGCCCTGCGGAGAGAGTGGAAATCGGTGCGCGGGCCAGGGCCGTCAGGCCCACCTGCTCCAGCGCCCTCTCGACCCGTCGGGCGGGGCCGGTGCAGCCCAGGCCCACCAGATCGGCCACGCAGATCGGGTAGTGCCAGCGGAGCGAAGGGGCCTGGGCCACCAGGGCCAGCCTGCGGCGCTGGCCACGCAGGGGGCGACCGGCCAGCCGCACCCAGCCGGCATCCGGCTCCAGCCGACCCTGGAGAAGCTGCAGCAGCGTCGACTTGCCGGCACCGTTGTCGCCCCTGATCAGGGTGCAGGAGCGGGCTTCCAGGGCGAGGTTGATCCCCTGCAGCACAGGGCGTTCTCGATAGCTGAAGCTCAGCTGATGAGCCTGGAGCAGGGGAGCAGCCATCAGGAGCCCGGAGGACCGGTGGCCGGAGCGGCCACGCTTCACGCACATCATAAATGAGAATCGTTATCGTTCGGGACATCTTGCCTGCTGCGGCCTGGCCGCCGGTTCCGATGCGCTGTTTCCTGATCTGTCGTTCCGGGCGGCTTCGTGCCACCTGGCTTCGGGGAGCCGGCCTGGCTGTCGCCGCTCTGGCTCCACTTCCGTCTCCGCCCACCCGGGCGGAAACGCCCCCGGCATCGGCACCGCTGGTGGTTGCGGCCGATGGGGTGCTCTGCGATCTCACCCGTTCCCTCTCCGCCGACCAGGCCCGGGTGGTCTGTCTGATCCCAGCTGGCACCGACCCCCATCAGGCCGTGCTCAGGCCCCGGGATCGCCAGGCCCTTGCCGAAGCCCAGCTGGTGCTGCGCAATGGCTACAACCTGACACCGGCACTGGAGGGGCTGAACCTGCGCGCCCCGCAGGTGGCGGTTGCCGAGCAGGCCGTACCCGCCAGTCCAGGCCGCGATCCCCACGTCTGGCAGGACAGCCGTCATGCCGCCGCCATGGTGCAGGTGGTGGAAGACCGGCTGGTGGCGCTCCTGCCCGCCCAGGCCACGCCTGGCATCAGGCGCCGCTCCCACGCCGCCCGCGATGTACTCCAGGCCCTCGGGGTCTGGACAGGGGCTCAGATCCGCACTGTTCCGGAGGCCCACCGGGTGCTGGTGAGCGAGCACCGCGCCTTCAGCACCCTGGCCCGCCGCTATGGCCTGCGGGAGCTGCCCCTGCGAGCGTCGTTCAGCAGCGGCGGTGTCCTGCGACCCTCCGGCCTCGCGGCCATGGTCAGGGCCGTGAGGGAGTCGGGGACCCGCCAGCTGTTCGCGGAATCAGCACCACCCACCAAGACGCTGCGACGGGTCAGTCGGAGCAGCGGCGTGCCGCTGAACCCCACACCTCTGGTGGCCGATGGCCTGGCACCGGGTCGCTCCTGGGTCCAGACAGCCACCGCCAATGTCTGCACCGTCGTCAACGGTCAGGGCGGCCACTGCGACAGCGCCGGCGCCGAACGGCTGGCCCAGCGCTGGCAGGCCGTTCGCTGAGGCCGCACTCCCGCTCGACGTCCCGCCGGGGCCCTCGCCCCCCGGCACCCTCCACCTCCCTTCGCTGCTGGCTGTCATGACCCTCCCTCTGCCCTGCCGCCTTGTCGTTGCGTCGCGGCTCGGGCCCCTCGCCACCGCGCTGCTGCTGGGCTGCTGCTGGCCGCAGGCGGTGCGGGCCCATGGGGCCGGGAGCGCGGCGGATCTGGCCCCCGGAGTGTTTCGGGTCGCTCCCGTGCTCACCCTGGAAGGGCATGCCGGCCTTGAGGACAACCTGGAGGGAGGCCCACGGCACTACGCCCTGGATGGGCTGCTGGGTGTGGTGATGGAGTGGGGATTGGCCAATCGGGGCAGTCTCACGCTTGAAGCGATGCTGGGGCCCGCCCTGGTCTGGGGGGAAGCCGAGCATTTCTATGGCCGCGTCCATCGCGATGGGCACGACGACCACGAGGAGCACGAGGAACACGACGACCACGGCGACCACGACGAGCCGCACTCCCATGGAGGAGCACCCTTCCGCCGGAGTGACCTCAAGGGCCAGCTGCAGGTCCGCTACGCCCCCAGTGAGCGCTTTGCTCTGATGGCGGACTGGAAGCCCTATTACGTGACCCGGACTCAGGGGGAAGATGTGCAGGGTCTGAAGAATGAAGTGGGCGTGGGTTTCACCTGGGCCCTGGGGGATGGGGATGTCAACTTCGCTCTCGGCGATGGCCTGGAGTCGATCGCAGATGGGCTGTTCGTGTCGGTTGAGAACCGCAGCGGCTGGGAGTCGGATGGCACCTATCTCGGCAACTACACAGATCCCTGGCTCGGTTTTGGCTTCGATGTGGATCTGCTCAATGTGACCGTCTCCGCCGGGCCGCGCTTTTACAGCCCCGGCCGTTACGCGGGCCTGTCAAGCCGAACCGACTGGGGTGGGGAGCTGGAGCTCAGCGTTCCCCTCGGCCGGGGGACGGTGTGGTTTGCACATTGGAAGCCGATCTACAGCTCACAGGGAGGTGAGGGCTGGGGGCAGGGGTGGCAACATCACCTGGGAACGGGCGTCAGCTTTCGGTTCTGAACGGCTCAGGCCGACCCTGCTGTGAGGCTGCTGGCGGGTTGAGGCCGGGTTGTCGCTGCAGCCAGCGCAGGGTGGCCCGGTCGCGGGCGCTCAGCTCCAGCACGGGCACCGCCCCCGGAACCGCGGCCATCGCATCGCCGGGCTCATCACTGTGCCCCCACAGACCGAAGGCATGGCCCAGTTCATGCAGAGCGGTGGCCTGCATGGCCGCCGGCCGCTGGCCGGGGCTGAGGCTGAGCTGCACCCGCGGTTCCTGTTGCCAGCTGCTCCCCTGGCGTTGGACGCGCACCAGGCTGAGTTCGGCGCGACCGTGGCTGGCACGTCCACCCCGCAGCGGTGGACGTCGCCGCAGGATCTGCAGCTGGGCCCGATCAGGATCCTGAACCACCGAGAAGGCCACCAGCTCTCCCCAGCTGGCCAGCGCTCGCTGGAGAGACTCCAACCAGGCCTGCTCCCAGCGGCCGGCTGCCGCCTGCTGGCTGAGCGGTTCAATCCAGATGCACCAGTGGGCCCGGGTCGGCCAGCCGTGAGCGGTGGCCTGAAGCCGGTGGCGGTAATCCCGGCCCAGGGGATCGGGAGCCGGCGAGGGCCGCAGGGGAGAGGCCCCCGGTGGGGGAGGCAATGGCTCGAACTGGGTGGCCAGGGGGCAGAGCTGCTCAGGGCTGAGGTTGGTCAGCGGCCCAGCCAGGGCTGGCCTGGCCGTCAACATGGCGGCCAGGGCCAGCAGGAACAGTGCGCGCGGCCCCGGCCGAAACAAGGGCCCCTCCTGGAGGCAAGGGAGCATCAGGCCAGGGGCAGGCCGACGCCTCGGGCCATCAGGGTGGCCAACAGCGGGACCAGGGCGAAGCCCACCAGCTCGATGTTGAGGATCCAGGCCAGACGATTGGCAAGGGCTTCGCTCACCTGGGGAAGTTCTCCCTTGCGAAGCGGGATGGCCCAGAGGATGTAGGTGATTGTGGGATAAAGCGAAAGGGCACCCACAGCCAGATAGATCCCCACTTTCCACCAGAACAAGGGGTTCTCCGTATAGAACTCACTTCCCTGTCCGAAATAAAGAACCCGCAGGATGCCGCTCACCAGCAGGGCCAGAGCAGCGAGGCCGTAAACGATGTCGGTGATCACCATCAAGGTGGCGTCGGCCTTGCTGGGGCTGGGGCGAATCAATCGGCGTTCGAGCACCAACGCTCCAAAGCACAGCATGAAGCTGAGGTAGTGAACGTACGCCACCCCAGCACGGGGCAACACCTCAGGGGGGAGGCTGGCGAGCAGAGTCATCGGAAAGGCTGGTGGAAGGCCGGCTTAACCACGGTAGCGATCCTGATCACAGTGCCGAATCGCAGTGCCGAATCGCAGTGCTGGGGGTGCAGCCAGCGCCAACCAGGTGGAAGTTTCCATAAAAATGGAAGTTTCCATGAAAGCGGAAGAAGTCGTGAAAATGGAAGAGGTTATGAAAGTGGAAGACGTCATGAAAAGGGGAAGTCTTTCTGCTGGTTGGCTGAAATTTCCAAAACCTCCGTAGCTTCTGAACACTGCAGAGTGCTGCCATGGCGAGTTCGTTAAGTGCCTATCTGGGCGAGATCGGCCGCCACCAGCTGCTGACGCCGGAACAGGAGCTCACCCTCGGGCGCAAGGTTCAGGCGATGGCCGCCCTGCGGGAGCGCTGCCGCGAGGCCGGTGGAGAGGGTGCCGCCTGCGAATACAACGCGGTTGAGCGCCGCACCCTGCGGATTGGGGAGCGGGCCAAGTCGCAGATGATCACCGCGAACCTGAGGCTGGTGGTGAATCTGGCCAAGCGCTACCAGAACAAGGGCCTGGACCTGCTGGACCTGATTCAGGAGGGAACTCTCGGGCTGACCCGCGCCGTGGAGAAATACGACCCAACCCGCGGACATCGCTTCAGCACCTATGCCTACTGGTGGATTCGCCAGGGCCTCAACCGCGCCCTCTCCACCCAGAGCCGCACGATCCGGATCCCGGTGAATGTCAACGAGAAGCTCACCCGGCTGCGAGCAGCCAAGGCCCGCTTCCTGCAGGCGAATGGCGTGATGCCATCCCCGAAACAGCTCGCCGCCGCTCTTGAGCTGCCCCTCGAGGAGGTGGAAGACCTGCTGGGCTGCGAGCTGCGCAGCATCACGGTGAGCCTGCAGGGGGCGGTGAAATCGAAATCCGATCCCTCCGAGCTGGTGGATGTTCTGCCCAGCCCTGAGCTGCCGCCACTGGAGCGGGCGGAACAGGCCGAACGCACCGCCGCGGTGTGGCATCTTCTCGACAAAGCCAGCCTCACCCCCAAGGAGCGCACCGTGGTGATGCTCCGCTTCGGGCTCGACGGCAGCCATGAATGGCGCACGCTGGCCGAGGTGGCACGGCAGATTCAGTGCAGCCGCGAATACTGCCGCCAGGTGGTGCAGCGGGCCCTGCGCAAGCTGCGCAAGTGCGGTGTGGATCAGGGTCTGGTCGACGTGGCCAGCTGATTCGGCCCCTGGAAGCAGAATCGGTGGCGGCCTGGTGCAGTCGCCCGATGGATCAGATTGTCAATGCGGAGGTTCTGGAAAGCAGCGTGGTGGACGAAGCGCTGCTGCTGCGGCTGCTGCGCCGGGCCGGACGGGTGGTGGCCAGGCCGGCCCTGGAGTGTCTGGAACTGCTGATCGATGAACACACGCCCGGGCCGATCAAGCTCACGGTGATGGCAGCGCTCACCTACCTGCTCGTGCCGGTGGACCTGGTGCCGGACCTCATTCCGGCAGCCGGCTTCTCCGACGACCTGGTGGCGCTGACCACGCTGCTGACGCTCTGTGGCCGTCACCGCACGGAGGCGATCCGGCTGCGGGCCCAGCGCAGACTGGATCGCTGGCTTCCCCAGGGGCGCTGAGCACGATGGAATCCCTCTCCAGCGAACAACGCGATGAGCTTCAGGCCTTCCTCAAGGACTGGCTTCGCCATGCGGGACGCACCCAGGCGGATCTGCGCCGGGCTCTGCACGCCGGTTCGATCCGGATGCCGGTGCTGATCGACGTGCTGGCCGGCACTTACGCCCAGGGGGGAATCAACGGTCTGGCGGCGCAGCTCTGCGCCATCGAGGAGCGATGGCAGCAAGAGGAGGACTGGCAGGGCGATGAGCAGGCCAGCAGCTCGAGCGATCCCTTCGGGCAACTCGATCTGCTGCTGAGGGAAATCCGGAGTGATTCCGATGGCTGAACCGCCCGAAGGCCGCTTTTGCCGGCAGAGTGTGATCAGCCTGTCTGCTCCGATGGTTCGCCGTTCCGCTGCCTCTGTTGTGGTTGCACTCCTGAGTGGTGGCCTGCTTCCTGCAGCCGCCACAGCCCAGGTTCAGAAGTTCATGCTGGGTCCGGGCAGCAACGTCGGAGCCGAATCGCAGGTGGTGCCTCAGGACTGCGTCACCGCCGAGGACGGTTCGATCACCTGCAACACCAAGGTGGTGAATCCCCCCGGTACCACCCGGGCCAAGCCGATTTATTCCCCCTGGGACCAGTGAACCGGGCTCACCAGAACAAAGCCAGCCAGATCGTGCCCGGAGCCGGATCGGTCGCCACCACCCGGTGACGACGATGGGGTTCGATCAGCAGCGCATCGCCGCGATGGAGCTCACGCGGGGCCGGTTCGTCGGCGAACTGCAGCCGGCCGCTGCCCTGCAGCAGCAGCACCCACTCATGCTCGCTCTGGTCATACCAGAACCCCTCCGGACTGGAGGCGCTGCAGGAATGGATCCGTTCCAGCCGGAACCCCGCTGATGTCAGCAAGGTTGTGGTCTGCTCCTCGCCAGGAGCGGGGCAGCTGCAGCTCAGCAGGTTGTTGCCACCACCTGCGAGCACGGGGCCGTCGTCCCCCCAGCGGCGACCGATCTCCAGACCGTGGCGGCGGGCCAGATCCACCACCTGCTGGTGGTGATTGCAGGCGCTGAGAGCTGCCCGCAACTCGGAATCGGCCTCCGAAAGCGCCACAAAGGTGTTGAGGGACGCCACCTTGGCCAGAAACTGCTGCAACTGCGCTTCAGCCACCAGCTGCGGATCAGAGAGCCTTGATCATCCGCCAGCGCACGAATGAGGTCCAGGGCCCGGAAGATCGGAAGGTCTGGCTGCAGTCAGCTGAGCGATGCCACCGGCGCAACGGGACGCGCCGAGTCTGCCAGTGGCGGCGGTGCCGGCTTCAGAATGCCCCGATCACCCCGCCACCATGCCGCCCGACATCCGCTGGCAGCAGCGCTTCGCCAACTTCTGCCAGGCCCTTGACCAACTGGACACCTTCTTTCAACCCCCCGCCCTGAACGAGCGGGAGCGCCAGGGGCTGATCAAGGCGTTTGAATACTGTTTCGAGCTCGGGTGGAACACCCTGCGGGACCTGTTGCTGGCCGAGGGCAATGCCGGGCTGATCGGTTCACGCGACACCCTGCGGCTGGCGTTTCGCGTGGGCCTGATCCGCGATGGAGAGGGCTGGATGGCCATGGTGCAGGACCGGAACCTCACCAGCCACACCTACAACCGCAGCACCGCTGAACAGGTGAGCCAGCAGGTGGAAACCCGATACCTGCCCTGTTTTCAGGAGCTGCGCCAGGTGCTGGCCAAGCGGTTGGAGGCTGCCGCAGGATATGGGGGCGATGGCTGAGTGCTCTTCCGATCCGGAGTCATCGATCCCCGGTCTGCCGGCGGCGGCGGCGGCCCGCCTGCTGGCCGTGCTCAGCGCCGAACCCGCCGTGCAGGAGGTGTGGCTCTATGGCTCCCGCGCCATGGGCCGCCACCGCCATGGTTCCGATATCGATCTGGCCCTGGTGGCACCGGCCCTCCACCACAGCGACCGCCTGCGGTTGATGGAGGCCCTCGATGAGCTGCTGCTGCCCTGGAGCATCGATCTCGCCCTGCACCATGAACTGCCCGACCCTCTGCGGCAGCACGTGGCGCGGGTGGGGCGCCGGCTCGATGTCGCACCGGCTCGCCAATCGCACCACGCTCAGGTCCGCGCAGCACGACACAGCTGAGCTTCCCCTAAGGCAGAGCACCAGGGCCAGCCCATCAATTGCGAGGCAGCCAGTCAGGCCGCCGCTGGGTGCAGTGCGCAGCGCGGGAATGCGCAACGCGCCGCTGCTGCCCAGCCGTGCTGGGCTTGAGTGAGGCCCTGCTCTGATGCCCTGCTGCGATGACCACAATCGAGAGCCGCTACGACGGTGCCCTGCGCTGCTCCTCCAGCCATGGCCCCTCGGGC
>JAYKHC010000147.1:0-10548 GCA_035285465.1 Cyanobacteriota bacterium | reverse complement strand
TGTGCGGAGTGGATAACCGCTGAAAGCATCTAAGTGGGAAGCCCACCTCAAGATGAGTGTTCCCATGGCATAAGCCAGTAAGGTCACGGGAAGAACACCCGTTGATAGGCTCTACGTGGAAGCGCTGCAAGGTGTGAAGCGGAGGAGTACTAATAGACCGAGGGCTTGACCATCCAATCCTTGAACAGGGAGACGGTTCTTAGCGGGCTTGATTCCAGACGTGCTGATCCACAGCGAAAGTTGTGGGCAACAGATCCTATGCAGTTCTCAGGGTTCACCTGAGGAAAGATGACAACCTGGTGTCCATGGCGCAGTGGACCCACTCCGATCCATCTCGAACTCGGTTGTGAAACGCTGCAGCGCCGACGATATTAGGGGGGTAGCCCCCTGAGAAAATAGGTCGATGCCAGGTTTAATCTCTCTTTCTGATTAACCCCATAGCTCATGGGACCTCGCTCCGATGGTGACCCCCAGAGCTTTGATTCGCTTTTCTTCAAGACGCCAGTTCCTCGTATTTTGGCGTTCTTATCGGCTCTGGTTGCGCCTTGATTGTGTTGACCTCAGTGCAGCCTTTGCTTATCACCTGCTGCAGTCGGTCTTCCCCATTCTTCTGATCGCTCTGGCGATCGCTGCTCGACTGCTCGGTCAGCAGACTGAGCTTCAGGAGAGTCTGATCGAGCTGTTTGCGCGTGTCTTGCCTGAGTCGGCTGTCCCGCTGTTGCGCACGACGTTTTTCAGGTTGGCGCGCCAGGGGCTCGGAGCGGGAATCCTGGGTGGTGTGGTTCTGGCGCTGACAGCCAGCAATGCTTATCTCACCCTCCAACGCGGCGCTGACAGGATCTGGTGGAACCGCCCCGCGGGCTTCGAGGGGCTCACCTGGAGGCAGCTTGTGGGTCGCTATTTCTGGCTGCGGATCAAGGCCCTGGGCCTCGTGGCCATCTGTGCTCTGCTGGCTGTGATCGATCAGTTGTTCTCCAACATCCGCTCGGTTGGTCCGTCGGCGGTCCGTCAATGGCTGATCTCTCTGTTACCCAACGACTCGATCTGGCCGGAACCTGTATCGGTGGGCCTGGATCTTGTGATGTCCTTGATGCTTGCTTTCCTGGCCTCACTGTTGGTGTTGTGGCTGTTGCCCTCGCGAAGAATTGCACTTTGGCCCCTGGTGCCGGGAGCCCTGTTGATGAGCGTGACACTCACCACCTTGAATGTGCTTCTCGGCCGGGTTCTGTTTGCTCTGGGCCTCCGCTTTCAGGCCTATGGGGTGGTGGGCGGGGTTCTGCTGCTGACCCTGTGGGTGTGGCTTGTGGCCGCTGTGCTGTACTACGCCCAATGCCTCTGCTTCACCCTTCAGCTGTCCAGGCGGGATCCTTCATTCTCTTCCGGTCTGCGCCGCTGACTCTGATCCGGTACAGGATGGGCCAATGCTTCCGCAACGTTCAAAGGCCGACCCATGCAGCAGCGTCCTATCCCCTGGTTCTGGATCAGTCTCGGGGGCCTGCTGCTGTTGCTGGCACCCGGCCCGGCCGGCCGGCTTCTGCTCGATCTTCTGGGTGGTATCACACTCACTCTGCTGTTGTTACCTCTGCTTCTGGGGGCCGCCGGCTGGATCGGCTGGCAGCTTCTGAGGAGACAGCTGCGCACCTGTGATGCCTGTGGCTTCTCCAGAGTGGGCGGCGAGTTTTGCCCGGCCTGTGGCTCCGCTTCCACAGCGGTTGAGAGTCCGGGTCCAGAGGCGGAGGATGTGCGTCAGATGACGATCGATGTGGAGGCGACCGACCTCACGGCTGATCCGGAACGGTCGGAACCCGGCCAGCGCTGACCTCTGCCTTGCCGCCTTCCCGATCCAGCTCGGCCAGCCTTCTGTCGCGCAGGTAGAGAAACAGAGGCGCTGCACAGGCGAACGCCACGCTGAAGCAACAGAGAAGCACCCAGGGAAGTCCACGCAGCTTCAGCCGTCGCGTCTCGGCGATCATCCAGACCAGCACCGCGCTCGCTCCGATCCCGAGATCGCGGGCCAGTGAGCTGGCTGCCGGATTGGCGTTGGCCTGGGCGATGAAGTCCGAGATCTCGAAGGCTCCTCCGGATGCCCGGATGTAATCGAGGTTCGCCAGCCAGGGCAGGATGGCTCCCAACACTGCCAGCATCAGATAAAGCAGCTGCAGCGTTGACGGTGCAGGGAACCACTTCGCTTTCGTTGGGGCCTGGTCGGGGGCTGGGGAGGAGGACATCGAGCGGAATTCGTGATCAGACGCTGATCATCAGGCCTGAGGTTGAGGACCTGTCTGTTCCGGTTGATAGGGCTCAGGGGAGGCGTCGTCGTCGTTGCTTTCCCACAGCAACACCTCCTGTTCCACCTCTGCCAGAAGCGATTCGCAGCGACGGGCATAGCTCTGCGCCCGTTGAAACAGGTCGGCCATCGCCTCCACATCCAGGTCGGTGGCCTGGAGCTGAGCCAGGGTCAGATCGAGGGCGGTACGGGCTTCGCCATAGTTCAGATCTGCGGCAGGATCCTTGGCGTTGCCGCGGGAGTCACGGCTTTTCATGCCTGGGTCGGGGAACTGTGCTGAATCTCGCGTACCTCTGTCGTGACTCGACCGTCGGCCAGATCCAGAATCAGGCGTTGGTTCCCGGCCAGACCGACCACGGAACGCACCAGGCGGCCCTGCTCATCGTGAACCAGGCTGAAGCCGCGCTCCAGCAGCTGCTGCGGAGAGAGAGCCCTGAGCAGTGCCAGGGCCTGCGCCAGGTCTCTGTGCCGGGCCGAGAGCAGCTGACGCGGGTGAAGCGATCCCAGCAGCTCCTTCTGATGCTGAAGCTGACGCCGCTCGTTGCTGAGCCGGAGTTGCACCACCTGGCTCAGATGGCTGCGGAGTTGCTGGAGGGCTGCCAGGGCCGCACGCCGATCGGGCAGCAGGGCCACCATGGCCGCGGTGGGCGTGGCTGCACGACGATCCGCCACCAGGTCGGCGATGGTGGTGTCATCCTCATGGCCCAGTCCAGTGACCACCGGCAGGGGGCAGCGTGCCAGGCAACGTGCCAGGGCCTCCGCATCGAACACGGCCAGGTCTTCGCGGCTGCCTCCGCCTCTGGCCAACACGATCGCCTCGATCCCCAGGGCGGTGGCTCTGCTCCAGGTGGCTTCCAGAGCTCTGCAGATCGCCGCTTCAACCGCTCCCTGCACAGGGATCGGCACCAGGAGCAGTCGGGTGGCGGGCCAGCGCTCGGCGGCCGTGCGCAGCAGGTCGGCCAGGGCTGAGCTGGGAACACTGGTGAGCACCGCCACCCCCGCCGGCAGCTCGGGCAGGGGATGCTTGCGGGCTGGGTCAAACAGTCCTTCCGGTTCCAGCAGCCTTCTCACCCGTTCAAACTGGCGCAGGACGCTGCTCAGGCTCGGCCGGATGTCGAGCACCTGGACACTGAGACTGGCCCGCCCGGCCCAGAAATTGAGCTTCCCCACCACGACGACACCGTCACCCTCCTCGGGGACGTGGCTGAGGCGGCTCAGCTGGGATGCCCAGACCACGGCACTGATCGAGGCCTCCCCGTCGGTCAGGGTGAGCCAGAGATGCCCTTTCTTGCGCTGCGGGCGACCCACCGTGGCATCCAGCAGGAAACGTGGCGCAAAGCCACGCTCCAGCAGGTTTCCCACCGCCTGGTTCAGTTCCCTGACGCTGTAGCGCGGAATCCCTCCGCAGGGATCGATCACCGTGCCGGGTTGCGCCGGTGGCATCGATCGCTGGGGTTCCCGGCGAGCAAGCAGACCCACTCCTGATCGCAAGTCGTCCCCAGTCTCCCAGGGGGTCCGTCAGGATGCGGCGCAGACGGATGCCTGCCTTCCGCATGACGGTTGGGGATTTCAGCGGATTGGGTGAGAATCTGGCCGCCGACTTGCCGGTTGACCCGCAGCTGGTGCTGGTGACCGATCTCGATGGCACCCTGCTGGATGGGCCTTCGACCTGGCGACGCCGGTTCTACGCCTGGCTGCTCGCCGAGAGGCGACGGGTGCTGCACGTGTTCTGCACGGGGCGTGATCTGCGCTCGGTGGCAGCTGTGCTCACCGGGGATCCCAGCCACGGACTCCAGGCCCCCCATCTGGTGATCAGCGATGTGGGATCCACTGTGGCCTGTGGGGTGAGTCTGCGGCCGCTGCTGCCGGCCGTGGCGCCGATCGAGGCCCGATGGTCGGGGAAAGCCAACCGGGTGGCCGCTCTGCTGGCAGGGGCCCCGGGGGTTTCTCCCCAGCCGATCAGCTCGGATCGGCGCCTGGCTTACTACTACGATCCCGAGCGCTTCGACTCGGCACTGATCCCCAGGATCGAGGCCCAGGGGGTGGACTGTCTGCTCTCCGATGACCGATATCTGGATGTGCTGCCGGCGGGAGTGAACAAAGGCAGCACCCTGGAGGATCTGCTGGTCCGGCTGCGGATTCCCCGGGAGCGCGTGGTAACGGCCGGTGACACCCTCAACGATCTGGCCATGTTCCAGACAGGGCTGGCGGGGGTGATGGTCGGCAATGCTGAACCGGCCCTGCGCCGGCAGCTCTCCAGCCTGCCGCGCACCTACCTGGCCCAGGGACACGGCTGTCAGGGGATTGTCGAGGGTCTGAGGCATCACGGTTTCGGTGATCTGCTCGCCGACTTCCTCGCCGGACCGCTGGACTCCTGAGGGCTGGCGGGATCAACAGGCCAGGAGTGTTTCGGGTATCGGCCCCGGAGCTCCCGGCGGACCTCGGCATAACCGTGGGCCCAGAATCCAGCCAGATCTGTGGTGATGGCGGCGGGTCTCCCCGCCGGGGACAGCAGATGAACACAGACGTCAAGCTGCCCATTGAGCAGAGTCGGGGTGGTTCTGGCGCCGAACAGATCCTGCAGTTTCACAGCCAGCACAGGGGGCTCCGCGCCGTAGTCGAGCGGGGCTCTGCGTCCTGAGGGCAAGGGCAGGGTGGCGGGCAGCAGCCGATCCAGTTCTGCGCGCAAGCTCCAGGGGGCATCCCCCCAGAGCGCCTCGACCAGATTCAGGGACTCCAGCTCCCTGAGGCTGCTGAGTCCGTCGAGATGTGGCGCCAGCCAGTGCTCCAGCCGCTCAAGCAGGGCCGCTTCGCCGCTCTGGGGCCAGGGGGCGCCCAGCAGGTGGTGGGCCAGGGCCAGTCGCTGACGGAGCTGGATGGCGGTCCTGGTCCAGGGCAGGCAGGAAAGACCCTGTGCCCGGATCCCGCAGATCAGGGCCGCTGTCTGAGCCGCGGCCCCGGCCACCGATCCCTCCAGCTTCATGGGGCGTCGCTCCAGCACCAGGGCATCCAGCACCAGGCGTTCCTCCCGTGAAACCCGGCCTCCCGATTCATCCCAGACGATGCGTTGCTGCCAGTCGGCCCCGGCGCTGAGGGCCAGCTCCCGCAGGTCCGCGGCCCCGAGGGCCAGGGCCAGTCGGACCCTGGCTTCTCTCCCCTCCCCATCGACGCTGGCAATGGCCAGGGCGGAGGCATGCGCCAGGGGATCGGCTGGGTGAACACCGGCACCGCGACCGCTGCGCATCAGGAAGCGGCCTGGCTGGCCCGGCCTGGCCATGGCGACGCGTTCAGGAAAGGCCTCGGCCAGCAGCCTGGCCGCGCTGCTGTCAGCAGCGCCTGGTTGAGGCGTCTGCCGCTGAGCCGTCGTGGGGCAGACGGCCTGCACCTGATTCCACAGCTGCTTCTGCAGCCGTTTCAGGCGCTGGCGCAGCGGATCATCACCCGGGAGCCGCAGCCAGTCGAGGCGGTGCAGCAGATCGCAGCCGGCTCCCTCGCGGATCAGGGGATCCCGCTCGCTCAGCAGGACCGCCAGTTCACAGGCCAGGCTGAGGTCGCCTGAGCGATGGGCCACCAGCAGCATGCGCCCAAGCCGTGGATGCAGACCGAGACGGGCCAGCTGGCGGCCGTGGGGATTCAGCTGGCCCTTGGGTTCGAGCGCACCGAAGCGACCGAGCAGCTCCCTGGCCTCGGCCAGTGGGCCTTCCGGGGGCGGGTCGATCCAGGGGAGGGTCTCTCCGAGTGGATCCCCCCAGGCCGCAAGCTGCAGGGCCAGGGGCAGCGGATCGGCTTCCAGGATCTGGGGGGGATCGAAGCGCGGCCGGCGCTGCAGCTCGGCCGGCCCCCAGAGCCGCACACAGCGCCCGGGTCCGAGGCGTCCGGCCCGTCCGGCCCGCTGCTCGGCACTGGCCTGGCTGGCTGGCACCGTGATCAGGCCTTCCAGCCCGCTGGCTGGATCGAACCGGGCCCGCCGGCTCAGCCCGGCATCAATCACAAGCCCCACCCCTGGGATGGTGAGCGAGCTTTCGGCAATCGCCGTGGCGAGCACCACGTTGCCGCTGGCGTCGCGGGCCTGGTTGAGGACCCGCCTCTGGGCGTCCAGAGGCAGATCACCATGGAGGGTTTCCACAGGCACCCCGGCGCCCCAGCCGGTGCGGGCGATGGCCTGCCGGCAGACCTGAATCTCCCGCTGACCGGGCAGGAACACCAGGGCTGTGGATCCCTGGCAGTCCCGCTCCGGATGGTGTTCCAGCCAGTGGGTCTCCAGGGCTCGCACCACCTGCTGTTCCAGCCGTTCCCCCTCCCGTGGCCTCTGGTGGCTGATCGCCACCGGGTGGCATCCACCTTCACTGTGAAGCAGTCGTGCTCCCGGGAGGGCGCCGGCCAGCTGTCCGGCGTCCAAGGTCGCCGACATCAGGGCCAGGCGCAGCTCCGGGGCCAGAAGGCTGCGTGCCTGGCGCAGCAGGGCCAGCGCCAGGTCGGCCTCGGCACTGCGCTCGTGAAATTCATCGAACAGCACGCAGCCCACCCCCTCGAGGGATGGGTCCACCTGAAGCCGTCGCAGAAACAGCCCGGTGGTGAGCAGCTCCACCCGGGTGAGGGCTGACGTCCGCGATTCCAGGCGTACGGAGTAGCCCACCCTCTGCCCCACCGGTTCGCCGACCTCTCTGGCCAGGCGTTCAGCCGCCATGCGTGCGGCGATCCGCCTGGGTTCAAGCATCCAGATGGTTCCGAATGATTCAGGCAGGCTCTCCAGCAGGGCCAGGGGCACCCGCGTGGTTTTCCCGGCACCGGGAGCAGCCTGAAGAACCAGCGTTGCGCCAGGACTGCTCAGGGTGTTCACCACCTCCGGGAGAAGCGGATCAAGGGGAAGAAGCGGTCGGCGAACGCCGCTCACCGCACGTGGCGCACCCCATCGACCGGGTGGTAGAGCTCGTTGGTTGTTTCCTCGTAAACGATGGCCGGGAGGCCCGTTTCAAACATGGTCTGCAGGGCTTCCTTGAGGTAGGGGTTCCAGCCGCCTGTGCTCACCTTGCCGTGGCGAACGGTCCAGTCCCAGGTGCCCTGGAGATCGCGGGGCACCCGTCCCTCGCGGTCGCGCCTGGCCACCAGATCCTGGGATTCCACCAGCCCGACCAGGATCGGGGCCTTTCCATAGGCGGGTGTGATGCTGAGCTCGAGGCGCACGGGGTCCTCCTTGACGAGCTTGAGCCGGAAGCGGGGCGGCAGGCGGAGGTTGCGCAGAACAGACCCCACGATCTTGGTCCGCTGTTCGATGGCGCGCTGCTCTGGTGTGCGCTCCTGAGCGCGCTTCTCGTCCGATTGCTCCACCAACACGTTCGGCTGTTGACTCTCAGAAGCCTATTCAGCCGGAGTGGGACGGTCTGCTTCCGCATCGCCATCCTCGCCGAATCTCACGGTCAGCAGGGTTTCGCTCGTGATCTGGCCATCAGCATCCAGCAATTCCGGGTGGATCGTGGGGCGACCTGTGCGGTCAGCGCCAGGCTGGGAGAGGGCATCAAAGCCACGGCGCATCACCTTGAAGGCCTGCCAGAGCAACAGCAGGAAACAGGCTCCGTAGAGAACGGGAAACAGCTTGGCGAACAGGGCATCCATGTTCACATCATCGCCTGGCCATCAGCGCTCCTGAGGCCCCTGTTCCGCGCCCTGGCCGCTGCTGGCAGGGGTGTTGGCCAGCATCCAGGCCCAGAGGGTCATGCAGGCAGCCCCGAAACTGAGGAAAGCGAGCAGCAGGCGGCTGGTGTCCATGGATCGTTGGAAATCTTCATTAACAGTAGGCAGGTTGCTGCTCCTACGGTTTCAACTGCTGTCACCCTTGCGTCGGCGCTGATGGTGTTCCCTTCGTGCGTCCCCGGATCCGTCGTGTCCGCGATCCTGATCAGTGCCCTGGCCTCCGCGGCCGGGCTTGCACCGATCGCGCCGCCCCGAGCCCTGGCCGGCTCGGCCTCCGCCGGCGCCGACTCCCGTCGCTCCTTTGTGGCGGAAGCCGTGCGGCGGGCCGGTCCTGCGGTGGTCACCATCGACACCGAGCGGACCGTGGTGGTTCCGGGGGGGCCGGCCGGCGGTCTGCCCCGTGCGCTGCTGATGGATCCCCTGTTTCGGCAGTTCTTCGGGCTGCCCCAGTCGTTGCCGCCCTCGCAGCGCACCGAGCGTGGCCAGGGCAGCGGAGTGATCTTCAGTCGTGACGGCCTGATCCTCACCAACGCCCACGTGGTGGAGAAGAGCGATCGGGTCACGGTCGGTCTCCACAATGGCCGCCGCCTCAGCGGCTCGGTGGTGGGTCTCGATCCCCTCACCGACCTTGCTGTGGTGCGGTTGGCGGAGGACGGTCCCTGGCCCGCCGCTCAGCTGGGTGATTCGGATTCCCTGCAAGTGGGTGACTGGGCCATCGCGATGGGTAATCCCTTCGGTTTGGACAACACCGTGACCCTCGGCATCGTGAGCAACCTGAACCGCAATGCCAGCAAGCTCGGCATCACCGACAAGCGTCTGGACCTGATTCAGACCGACGCCGCCATCAATCCCGGCAATTCCGGCGGCCCCCTCCTCAATGCCGATGGGGAGGTTGTGGGGATCAACACCCTGGTGCGCTCAGGGCCTGGAGCCGGCCTGGGGTTTGCGATTCCGATCAACCGGGCCCGGCAGGTGGCCTCTCAGTTGCTGACCACCGGAAGGGTGGTGCACCCGTTCATCGGTCTGGGCCTGGGAGAGATTCGCGGCCAGAACGGCTCGAGGCTGCCCGGTGTCCGGGTTCTGTCGGTCACGGCCGATGGGCCGGCTGCCAGAGCCGGACTTCGTCAGGGGGACGTTGTGGTGGCTGCGGCGGGTCAGCCGGTCCGTGATCCCGGTCAGCTGGTTTCCGCGGTCGAACGAACCGGTGTCGGCAGGCCACTGACGCTGACGGTGAACCGGTCGGGAACCCGCTTCGATGTGGATGTGACGCCGGCTCAGCTGGGAGGCTGATCGGGGCTGAACCCACTCCCGAATCGGGGGGAGGCGCCGAGCTGCTGCCTCATCACCCACTGAGTGGCCGCCTTCTGGCTGTGCCAGGCCTGAAGCAGCTGCTTCGCCAGGTCCTGAAGGGTTTCCAGGTCGGTGGTGGATTCAATGGCGCGGCTCATCCTCTCCAGTTCAAACTGCTGACCGAGGCTGAGGGAGAGAGGTTCGGACATGGCGGGCTCAGCATGGAGGACCGCTTTAAAGCTACGAAGTGTTTCAAAGGCTTGCGTAGCTTTGAGCACATTCCCGCCAGGTCAGTGTGGAAACCCTGGCGGGGTGTGGGCCCGGGCTCAGTGCTGCTCCCGCAGCTCCTCCACGCAGCGGGTGACGCACTCGCCGTCGTCGAGGGAGCAGGTGGTGATGCAGCTGAAGTAAGCCTCCATCGCATCGCTGGTGGAGAGGCGATCGTTCTCGTCGCTGCTGGAATCGGTTTGGAACAGGTTGTTGAAGGTGCTCTGCATGGCTGGAACTCCGGAGTTTGAGAAGGCGTTTGTCAATCGGTGATGTCAGCCTATGAACACCATTCGGAATTGGCTCTGGGGGGGCCTGGAAATGAGTCGGTCTGCCTATGGCGCTGTGAAGTTTGGTTGAGTGAGCTGGGTTCAGGCCCTGGGCTGCCTGCGTTCTGCCGCCTTGGCTGACTGGCGGGCCCGTCTGGCGGCCTGACGCGCAGCCCGTTCACGGGCCTGTTGCTGTTGCTCGCGCAGGGCGGCCTCCTCCTGCTTCTTCTCCTGGTAGTAGGCGTAGTCGCCGCGGTAGAGCACCAGCTCGCCGTCGTTCAGCTCCACGATTCTGTTGGCCACCCGGCTGATGAAGTAGCGGTCGTGGCTCACCAGCAGGGCCGCCCCCTCGTAGGCGATCAGGGCGTCCTCGAGCATCTGCTTGGCGGGGATGTCGAGGTGGTTGGTGGGCTCATCGAGCACCAGCAGGTTGCAGGGCGAGAGCAGCATCAGCGCCAGGGCCAGGCGCGCTTTTTCGCCGCCACTGAGCTTGCCGGCCTCCTTGAACACGCTCTCATTCGAGAAGCAGAAGCTGCCCAGCAGGCTGCGCACCTGGGTCTGGGTCCAGTCGGGCACGGCCTCGAAGATCGTATCGATCACGGTCTTTGTGAGATCCAGCGCCTCGGCCTGGTTCTGCTCGAAGTAACCGGCAATCACGTTGTGCTCGCCCAGGCGCGCCACCCCCTCGTCGGGGGTTTCGCTGCCCATGATCAGCCGCAGCAGGGTGGATTTGCCGGCGCCGTT
>JAYKHC010000146.1:0-8141 GCA_035285465.1 Cyanobacteriota bacterium | reverse complement strand
TAAAAAGTCCAGGCACCGGCGGCATCGGCCAGCGCCCGCCTCAGCCGGATCAGCAGGGTTGACCTCAGCACGGTTGACCTGAGCAGGGTTGACCTCAGCACGGCACCTAGCGTTGGGATCACCCTGGCTCGACTCCATCACGATCCCATCCTTCGCCTTCACGGCTTCGGCCCACTGCCCCCGCAGCCGCGCCCGCTGCGGTTGTTTTCACACCCCTCATGGTGCGGTGGAGACGCCGCGTTTCATGCCGGTGGGCACTCTGGCCACCGTGAAGGGTGTGACTCCTGATCTTCTGAGCGGGACCGGCGCCCAGATGGTGCTGGCCAATGCCTACCACCTGCATCTCCAGCCAGGCGAGCAGCTCGTGGCCGAGGCCGGTGGGTTGCACCGCTTCATGGCCTGGAAGGGCCCTCTGCTCACCGATTCGGGGGGCTTTCAGGTGTTCAGCCTGAGCGAGATCAACCGAATCGATGACCACGGCGTGGAGTTCCGCTCACCGCGGAACGGATCGCGGATCACGCTCACCCCCGAGCGTTCGATGGACATTCAGATGGCGCTCGGAGCCGATGTGGCCATGGCCTTCGACCAATGCCCGCCCTATCCGGCCAGTGAAGCGGATGTGGAAGCCGCCTGCCGGCGCACCCACGCCTGGCTGGAGCGCTGCCTCGCCGTTCACTCACGCGCTGATCAGGCTCTGTTCGGCATCGTTCAGGGGGGCTGCTTCCCGCGGTTGCGGGAGGAATCGGCCCGCCGGGTGGCCAGCCTCAACCTGCCAGGAATCGCTGTGGGGGGCGTCAGCGTCGGCGAGCCGGTGGCTGAGATGCATCGGATCGTGCGCCAACTCGGCCCCTTGCTGCCCGAGGACAGACCCCGTTACCTGATGGGCGTTGGCAGTCTTCGGGAGATGGCCGTGGCCGTGGCCAACGGCTTCGACCTGTTCGACTGCGTGCTGCCCACCCGGCTCGGGCGCCATGGCACGGCGTTGGTGGGCGGCGAACGCTGGAATCTGCGCAATGCCCGCTTCCGCCATGAACACGCGCCTCTGGATCCCAGCTGCCCCTGTCCGGCCTGCCGTCTCCACAGCCGCGCCTATCTGCATCACCTGATCCGGGCCGAGGAACTGCTGGGCAGGATCCTGCTCAGCGTCCACAACATCACCCACCTGCTCCGGTTCACCACAGCCATGGGCCGCGCCATCCGGGATGGCTGCTTTGCAGAGGATTTCGCTCCGTGGGAAGCGGAGTCTCCCGCTGCACACACGTGGTAGCGTCCGACGAAAGCATTCTGTTTCTTCGGAGCGATGGCTGTCTCTGCCCTGTTGACCTCCACGCTCGCACGGCCGGAATTCATGCCTCACACCCTCGCCCAGTTGCCCGAGGCCTACCAGGCCTTCGGTCCTCTGGTTGACATCCTGCCGATCATTCCGCTCTTCTTCCTGCTGCTCGCCTTCGTCTGGCAGGCTTCCGTCGGTTTCCGCTGAAGTCCGGCAACACGGCAAGACCGCTCAACCTGTCCGGCAGACGGCCAGTACAAATCTGGGCAGAGCCAGCATCCTGCGCCAGCGGTGGGGCTCCTGAATCAGCCTGTAGAGCCACTCCACATGCAGCGCCCCCATCCAGCGGGGAGCGCGCTTTTTTCTCCCTGCCCAGACGTCAAAACTGCCGCCCACGCCCATCCAGAGGCCGGAACCTCGGCCTGAGAGGTGACGAATCCAGAGCTCCTGCCTGGGAACACCCAGCGCCACCAGCACCAGATCGGGCCGGGCCCCGATCAGCTTCTCTTCAAGGGCAGGCCAGGCATCCTCTGATTGGTAGCCATGGGCATGAAACACGAGCTGCAGGCCTGGCAGCTGCCGCTGCAGCACCTCAACCAGAGTGGCCATCACCTCCGGGGATGACCCGAGCAGAGCAACGTTCCAGCCCGCTGAGCAGGCGTGCTCCAGCAGAGACCAGGCCAGCTCGATGCCCGGTGTGCGGCGTAGCCGGAACCCTTTGCGTCCAAGCGCCCAGACCACACCGGCCCCATCCGGGATCACCAGGCTGGCTCGCTGGATGGCCTCGCCGAGGGCCGGGTCAGCCAGGGCGGCCATCGTCATCTCGGAGTTGAGTGTCACCACCTGGCCCCCGCCCCGGGCCTGGAGTTCGCACGCGGCCTCGAACACGTCCTCACAGACATCCACGGGCACTCCGAGCACCTGGCTGCGCAGGGGCTGTTGCCCTGGTCCCCTTGATGCATCCATCGCCCCTGCCGTTGCCTCTACTGCCATGGAAGGCATCGCTCCGATGGAGAATCTATGGCCAATCCTGTGATTGACTGAACCCATGGTGCGTTCCGGGATGGCAGCGATCGCTTCAACCGCGCCCGCCGCCGCCTGGGCTGTTCTTCAGGATCTCGACGAGAGCATCGATCGGGTGGTCCTGGCACGTCAGCACCCGATCACGGGGCTGCTCCCTGCGAGCACCGCCCACACCGTCCATGGCAACTACGGCGACGCCTGGGTCCGGGACTGTGTCTACTCGATTCAGTGTGTATGGGGCCTGGCCCTGGCTCACCGCCGTCAACGTGGGCCCTGTCGACGCTCCTTCGAGCTGGAGCAGCGGGTGCTGCAGCTGATGCGCGGCCTGATGGCTGCCATGCTGCGTCAGTCGCACAAGGTGGAGCGGTTCAAGCACAGCCTGCACAGGCTGGATGCCATCCACGCCAAGTTCGAAACGGCCAGCGGCGAGCCGGTGGTTGCCGACAACGGCTGGGGGCACCTTCAGCTGGACGCCACGGCCCTGTTTCTGCTTCAGCTGGCTCAGCTCACGCGGGCCGGACTGGTGGTGGTGCGGTCGAGCCACGAACGCGACTTCATCCAGAATCTCGTCTATTACGTGGCCCGTGCCTACAGGGTGGCGGATTACGGAATCTGGGAGCGAGGCGACAAGGGCAATCACGGGCTGCCCGAGCGCAACGCCAGCTCGATCGGCATGGTGAAGGCGGCGCTGGAAGCCCTCGAGGGTCTTGATCTCTATGGCCCCAACGGGGATGGAACCTGCTGTCTGGTGATCCCGCACGATGCGATCGTGCGGCTGCGGCGGGCTCTCCACGGCCTGCTGCCACGGGAGTCCGCCAGCAAGGAGGTGGATGCCGCCTGCCTCTCGGTGATCGGCTACCCCGCCTGGGCCGTGGAACGGCTCACGCTGGTGGAGCGCACCCGCAGCAAGATCCGGGCGGAACTGGGCGGTGGCTACGGCTACAAGCGCTTCCGCCGTGATGGTCACCAGACGGTGGTGGAAGACCACACCCGCCTTCACTACGAACGCGAGGAACTGGCCCAGTTCGAGCACATCGAATCCGAATGGCCGCTGTTCTGGGCGTTTGAACTGATCACCGCCTGCTGCGAGGAGCGCTGGGAAGAGGCACGCCAGTGGCGACAGCGACTGGCCAGTGTGAGCGTTCGGGTGGACGGGCAACCCCTGCTGCCCGAGCTTTACGTGGTGCCTGAGATGAGCGTGGAGGCCGAGCGTCGCCAGCCCGGCAGCCAGCCCAGGGTGGCCAATCCGAATGTTCCGCTGCTCTGGACCCAGAGCCTCACCTGGCTGGCCGACCTGCTGCTCAATGGTCTGATCACCCCGGCCGACCTGGATCCCAGCGGTAGGCGCCTGCTGGCGCCCCTGGGCGCCAGCGAGGTTCTGGTGGCCCTCGCACCGGCCAATGACAGCATCGCAGCTGCGCTGCGAGACGCCGGCCTGCCGCTGGCGGGCGATGACCTACCGGCAGGTCATCGGATCGCCAGCTCGCGTGAGCTGGCGCAGCGCATGGCCCGGGTGGGGGCCAACGGCCGCCTCGGACTCAGCGGCCATCCGCCGGTGCGGATGGAAACCATGGCCACGGCCAGGCTCTACCGCCGGGGAGGCGGGGATCAGGAAGCTCTGGCCTTTCTTCCGGCCGTGCTCGAGGAGAGCACCTTTTACATCGCCGATGATCCGGAGCAGCTGAGGGATGCGGTGGCATCGGAGCTGCGGCTGCTGCAGCGCCACTGGCGTGGTGCCGGATCACCGCTGTTGTTGATTCCGGTGGGTGAAGGACCGTTCCGCGCTGCGCCCCAGGCGTTCCGGCAACTGGGGGAGCAGCTGCTCGAAGGGGTGCTGGATGGTGTTCCGGTTCAGCTGGCGCGATTGACCGACCTGATCGATCAGGCCAGCTGGGTTGACCTGCCCGAGGAGGCCTCCAGCCTTGCAGCCGAGCCGTTGGCGGCGCCGCTGCCGCTGCGGGCCATCACCAGCCGGGAACCGCTCTCCGCCACCCAGGAACGCGAGCTGGAACGGGAAGCGATTGCCTCAGCCGTGGCCGAACTGGCCGAGCGACTCTGGAGCAGCACCTCCCTGAGCGAACAGGGTGAAGTGCTGGAGCAACTGGAGCGCTGCCTTGGAATCGATGCGCTGCTGATGGGTCCCGAAGCCGGCGAACCGCTGAAGCTCTCACAGCTGTTGGAAGAGGTTTACCGCAGGGCGCTGAGCGACAGCGACTGGAGCGTGGTGCGTCGGATGGCCGGAACCCTCGGCCTGGTGCATCCCCAGCTGGAGGATGCCCTGATCGACCTGCTGATGCACGGCAAACAACTGGTGGTCGGGCGGAACTACACCGTCGATTCGCTGATCAGCGAGCCGATGGGCAGCCAGGCGATTGCCGCCATGATCCGTCGCTTCAGCGGCGAAGACGGACGGGACTGGATGCTGCAGCAGGAACTGCTGCTGGCTCTCGACGGGGTGGCCCGGCATGAGCCGGCGCTGATCAGCGGCAGCCTCACCCTGCAGCTCGGTCAACTGCTGCTGTTGCTCACCGGCGAACTGGCCGCAGAAGCCAACCTCTGCCCGATCGACGCCTATGAGCGTCTCTGCGCCCTGCCACCCCATGCGATCCGACGACGACTTCGAGCGGTGCTGGCTGATGTGGGGCATGCCCGTGCTTCCCTGCAACGCAAGGAGCAGCTTCATCTGAGCGGGCGGGTCCGCTGGACGGTGCCGGCTCCTCTGGGAGATCTGCCCGTCGGCAGCGACTGGATGAAGCACCGTCAGCGCCTGGGTGCGCTGGGACAGGTTCCGCGTCACTTCTATTCCGGGATCTGGGATCTTCTGCATCACTGCAAGGGTCTGGTGATCGGCGACAAGCTGGAACGACGCAACCGTCTGGAAAGCCAGCCTCTGCTCAGCGAAAAGACACCTGGAGAGCGCAACTTCGCCGCTCTGGTCGAGCACCTACTGGGCAAGATCGAGGCACCGGAATACAGGCAACTCTGCAGCGAGACCCTGATCACTCTGATGGCGTTCTTCGGAGAGAACCCACAGGTGAGCTTTGAAGACGACCTGGCACTCGATGTGGTGATCGGTCATGCCGTGCGTGTGGGATGGCAGGAATCCCACCCGGACATCTCAGCCGAGGCCTACGGTGCACAGAAGGCCGAGGCCTGGGAGCGGTACTACCGGGCTTCACCGGCCCAATGCCGCCGCTGGCAGTTGGAGGCTCTGCGCCAGCTGGCCGAGGATCCGGCTCAGATCGGCTGATCCAGGGTCATGCAGAGGTTGGGCTGCTCCACACAGTGCTCGATCAGATCGGCCAGCTGCAGCGCGCGCGAGGCCTGCAGACCATCCACCGCGGGCGTCTCCTCACCACGGACACAACGCAGAAAATGTTCCAGTTCGGCGTAGAGAGGCTCGATTGAGGTGGTGCTCACCTCCTCGATCACCCCATCGGAGCGGTACACGAGCTCGCCATGGTCAGCGCTGACCGATTCATGGGCACGGCGATGGATGTGCAGCGTGCGGTTCAGAAAATCAGTTTCAACCAGAGCGCTGCGGCAGTGGGCGCTGAGGCTACGGATCTTGCGGTGGGCCATCTTGCTGCTGGTGAGGCTGGCCACCACCCCATTGGCAAAGCCGAGGGTGGCATTGACGTAATCAATCGGGCCAACAGCGCTTCGACCGCCCGCAGCCGCGAGCCGCACCACCGGGGAGGCCGCCAGCTCAAGCACCAGGTCGATGTCGTGGATCATCAGATCGAACACCACGGACACATCATTGGCTCGATCGGGGTTGGGGCTGTGACGGCGGGCCTCCAGCACCACCACCTCCTCTCCAGCCACCACTTTCATCAATTCACGGAAAGCCGGATTGAATCGCTCGATGTGACCGACCTGCAGAAGCCGTTGGGCCTGATCGGCAGCCTGGATCAGGTCGGCCGCCTCCTGCTGGCTGGCAGCGATCGGCTTCTCGATCAACACATGCAGACCCGCCTGCAGACAGGCCAACCCGACGCGATGGTGCAGAAGCGTGGGCACAGCGATGCACACGGCCTCCACTTCAGCGAGCAGCTTGACGTAGTCGTTGAACCAGCGGCAGCCGAACTGTTCAGTGGCCAGCCGGCCACGTTCACCATCGGGGTCGGCGACGCCGACCAGTTCGGCATCACGAAGAAGGCTGAGCACCCGAGCGTGATGCCAACCCATGTTGCCGATGCCGATGACACCCACTCGCACCGGGTTCATGGCAGCGGCTCTCAGGTGTTCCGATTATCGGCCACCATGCGGCCACCGCCACCCGATCAAGCTGATCAGCTGGCAGCCGGCAGCGAGCCATCGGTTCTCACCCTCAGAAGGTGGGGGCTGCCGCACCCGGGTGAGGAGGGCCGAATCCCGGGGTTCGGTTCACACCAAGCGGGGCGCTGATGAAACGACGACAGTGATGTCACCGGGGTGAAAGGTTGTTCAACACTCACTCCGATCCCCACAACATCGCCCGCCGAATCATGCTGACCCTGCGTAGCTCATCTCCTTTTGATCTCTTCGATCAGCTGGATCAACAATTCAACCGCCAGCTGAACAAAACCGAACGCGTCCCCGCCGCTGAGATCCATGAAACCCCTGAGGCCTATGAACTTGTTCTGGAACTTCCCGGGGTCGACAAATCCGCCATTGCTGTGAAAGCCACCGAGCGCAGTCTGCTGATCAGCGCCGAACGCAGCAGCCAGCGCCCCGTTCCGGAACCCACCGGCGAGGGAAGTGACGCCCCCTCCAGGCGCGAGACTGTCAGTCCCCGCGATCCACTGATGAGTGAATTCCGCTATGGCACCTGGAGTCGAAGCTTCCGCTTCCCGCAGGCCATCGATCGCGACAACATCCAGGCTGTCTACCGCGATGGACTGCTCAGCGTCAGCGCCCCCAAGGCCGGGGCGGCCTCCAGCGTGACGGTGAAGGTGGAGGGCTGAATCCATGGGGGCTTCCCCTGCGATGAAAGCCCCGACAGCCCTGCTGCAAAGGCTGAGCCGGTTTCCACGCTTGCGTGGGAACCGGCTTCTTGTCGTGGTGATGACCCAACTGGGTGATTTTGATTCCCTTGAATATGCTCAGGCCCTTGTGCCAGCCCTTCCAGAACTCGAGGCTGCCGGAATTCAGCTTCAGGCTTTCGGTATCGGCGATCAGCGCAGTGGGGAGCGTTTCTGTTCTTACACGGGCTTCCCGGTTGAAAACCTGGAGCTGGAGAGATCCGCTCATCTGCATCGTGAACTGAGCCTGTACCGGGGACTTGAGGTACCGGGTGGTCCGTGGCCCGCTCTGCTGCTGATGTGTGCCGGCATCGGATCACCGGGAACGCTGAAAGAGGTGCTGCGCGGCTACAGCGGTGACCGAAATGCTCCTGAAAGGCTCGCTGGCCCGGGCTTGTTCAGTCTGCTGGGGCAGGGATATCTGCGCCCGTTCGAACTGGCCACCGTGCGCCTCAACAACATGGTGGAGGTTCTGAGCCATTGGAGCACCTACGTCCCCGACGACCGGTTCCTCACCCAGAGAGGAGCCACCTACCTGATGGAGCCCGATGGCACGCTGCTGTATTGCCATCAGGACCAGGGAATTCTCGGTTTCTCGGAAACAATGGCGAGACCGCTGGCCTTTCTGGATCCTTTTCTGTAGCTGATCCATGAAAAGCCCCCTGCCAGGGGCAGGGGGCTCGGGTCCGTCTTCTGGCTGATCTCAGCTTGGCTCAGCCAATCGCAGGGGCGCTCAGAGCCACCGGGGTGGCATCAGCAGCAGCCAGGTCCAGCGGGAAGTTGTGAGCATTGCGCTCGTGCATCACTTCCATGCCCAGACCGGCGCGGTTCAGCACATC
>JAYKHC010000145.1:0-11905 GCA_035285465.1 Cyanobacteriota bacterium | reverse complement strand
CAGCTTGTCGATGCGGGCATCGAGCTCGTAGCCGTGCAGGGCTTCGAAGCGCTCATGCAGCCGGCCCAGCTCGTGGATCAGCTCCTCGAGGTGATCGGGATCGCTGGCGGCCTGCTCGCTGGCCATCTCATGCTCCACCGCATGCTTGCGGTTGAGCACCAGCGCCGCCTCACCGAAGGCCTGGAACAGCTCCTCGCGCACCGTGCGCTGCGGATCCACATCGAATTCCTGCTGCAGGTAGGCGATGCGGGGGCTTCCCTGCTTCACCAGCTGGCCGCTGCTGGGCTCCTCCAGGCCGGCGATCATCCGCAGCTGGGTGGACTTGCCGGCGCCGTTGACGCCCACCAGGCCGATGCGATCACCGGCTTTCACCTCCCAGGTGACATCCCGGAGCACCTCCCCCGTGGGATAGATCTTGCTGATCCGTTCCAGTCGAAGCAATTTGATCGATTCGGGAGGGGTGGCTCCCATCATCGCCGCAGGCTCGGGCAGACTCCCGATGCCGCGAGAGGCCTGAGCCTGGAGGGGGGATGATCAAACGCCTGGAGCAGGTGACCGCTCTGGTGGTGGCGGCCGGACTGGCGGTTGTGAGCTACTGGCTGTTTTTCAGCTGGGCTGGTGGAGGTGGAGGAATCAATCGCCCCAGCCAGCCCAGGAGGGTGGTTTCACAGGCCGCCCCGGGCCTTGATGAGCCATTGCCGGCTGGCCGGGTCGTCGAGCGAGCCGAGGTGGGTTTTCACGTCCTGAGGACTGACGGGCAGACCGCAGGACTCCCCCAGCGCAACAATTCTGGCCATGGCCCCCTTGGGGTCCTGCAGGGCCTGTCGGAACAGGGACTGGGTGAGTTCGTGATCGGCTCTGATGTGGGCGTAGAGGGCCGCGGCATGGGCGGAACCGGAATCTGAGCCCCCGATGGGCGGGGCGCTGATGGGGCTGGAACTGGCGGTCATGGCGCGGGACCGTTTGATTCGACCTTATGGGTGCAGGGCGGGCCCTGTCAGGGCCTCGATGTGGCTTGTAGCCCGCCGTTACCGAGAGCCATTCCCGGGGATCTCCGCGTTCAGGCGGCTCGGGTTGTATCCAGCTCCGGTGTTCCTCCGGCGAAGGCGTCCTCCATGCTTCGGGCGTCCAGGCAGAGCACCTTGCGGAGCTCGGCATAGTTGGCGGCCAGCGAGCTGCGGCCCTCCTGCTGAGCCCCGAATTCAGCCCGCTGCAGAACGTGGTGCAGGTGGGTGAGCAGGTAGGGGCTGATCACGGCCGAAACCAGCACATCGCTGGACTGGGCCGTGGTGCGGCGCTTGCGTGCGGGACGAGCGGGTCGGGGCGTGGTCGGGCTGTGGGCCGCACCGTTGCTGCGAGCCATGGGGAAGCGGGGGGAACGGTTGCTTCAGCATACGGCTGGATACTATCCATGTGGATATCTGTACACTGTCTGCTATCCGAGCGGCATCCGCGTGGCCACCCGGCAGACCTCCTCCAGTGGACGCCCCAAGTCGCCGCGGATCCAGGTTGTGCTGCCCGAGGATCTGTGCCGGCGGCTCACCGTTCTTGCTGAGGCGGACAGCCGTACGGTCAGCAACCTGGCCAAGGTGTTGATTCAGCAGGGGGTGGAGCGGCTGGAGGCCGCCCGCGATCCAGGTCCCACTGCGGAGCGTTTCCGTGAGGCACTCGAGCAGCAGCAGCGCGCCGGCACTCCGCGCCTGCGGGGCGCCCCAAGGCGACTCAGGCTGAGGCCGCCCCGCTGAGCCGTGATCGGGAATCGCTTCAGGGTCGCGCGCAGATCCCCAGAACGGCCGGCCGGACTGCGCCGGTCACCGAAGGGGCCGAGCCGGGTCTGTCAAGCCAGTGCCACCAGGCCAGCAGCGCAAAGGCCAGAGCTTCGCGCTGATTGTCGGCGATGCCCAGTTCCAGGAGCGGACGCACCGAGGTGCCCGTGCAGCGCGCTCGCAATTGGTTCATCAGTGCGGCATTGCGCACCCCACCTCCCGCCACCAGCAGCTCCGTGGGGCGCGGGCCACGGGCCAGGTCCTGGGCCACGGCCGCAGCCGTGAAGGCGGTCAGGCTTGCCAGGGCGTCAGCGGGGGTCAGCTCACCGCAGGCGTGCTCGTTCAGCTCGCTGAGCCGTCTCTGCAGATCCGCGAGGCCGAACAGCTCCCTGCCTGTGGATTTCGGCGGGGGAAGCTGCAGGTAGTTCTCCTCAAGCCAGCCGAGCACCACCGCCTCATGCACCTGCCCGGCAGCGGCCCAGCGGCCCCCGTCGTCGTGGCTGATCTGGCCCTGGCTGAATTGCTGCACCGCCAGATCCAGCAGGCTGTTGGCGGGTCCGCAGTCCCAGCCGAGCACCGCTTCCTGGCTGTCCTTGCCGACGGCGGGGGGGATCAGGGTGAGATTGGCGATTCCCCCAAGATTGAGCAGGCCTCGCCAGCCTTCGCCGCGCCCCAGCAGGGCCTCATCACAGGGAGGAACCAGAGGCGCCCCCTGGCCTCCGAGGGCCAGATCGGCGCTGCGGAAGTTGAAGACCACCGGCCTGGCGAGCAGGCAGGCCAGCAGCGGGCCGTCCAGCAGTTGCCAGCTGGCCCCGCGGCGCTCCTGGCAGGCGGGGCGGTGCCAGATCGTCTGGCCGTGGCAGCCCACCAGTTCGGCGCGGCCCGCGGGATCGCAGGCTCCTGCTGCCTGGGCCTGGGCTTCGGTGACAGCTTCTCGCAGGTCCAGCAGGGTGGCACTGGAGCGGAGCGCTCCCTGCCCTACAGCGATCAACTCCCGGCGCAGCGGGTCCGGGTAGGGATGGAAGTCACTGGCCAGAATCTGCCAGCGGGGTTGTGCAGGCGGACCCTTGAATTCGGCGAGCACCGCATCCACCCCGTCAGCACTGGTGCCGCTCATCAGGCCCAGCACCCGCATGGGCCTCACCGGTTGGGCTGAGGCGTGAGGCGCAGGTAGGGCTTCACCTCGGTGACCCCCTTGGGGAACTTGCTGCGGGCTTCTTCGGTGGGGATGGAAGGCACCACCACGCAATCGTCTCCGTCCTTCCAGTTCACGGGGGTGGCGACCTGGTGGTGATCGGTGAGCTGCAGCGAGTCGATCACGCGCAGGATCTCATCGAAGTTGCGGCCCGTGCTGGCTGGGTAGGTGATCTGCAGGCGCAGTTTCTTGTTGGGGTCGATGATGAACACCGAGCGCACCGTGAGGTTGTTCAGCGCGTTGGGGTGAATCATCCCGTAGAGATCGCTCACCTTCTTGTCCTCGTCGGCGAGGATCGGGTAGTCAACTGTGGTGCACTGGGTTTCGTTGATGTCACCGATCCAGCCCTTGTGGCTCTCCGCTGAGTCCACGCTCAGGGCGATGGTTTTCACGTTGCGCTTCTCCCATTCGGGGCGCAGGCGCGACACTTCGCCCAGCTCGGTGGTGCACACCGGGGTGTAGTCAGCGGGGTGAGAGAACAGCACCACCCAGCTGTCGCCGGCGAAGTCGTACAGGTTGATCAGCCCCAGCTGGGAATTCTGGGTGAAATCGGGAACGGTGTCGCCGAGTTGCAGGGCCATGGAGGGAACGGGAAGGAGGGAGTGGGGAGGCTTGCGGGAGACCGTTGTCGGGGGTTGCCCGCAGAGATTTCGGTCGCAGAGGGCGCGCCCAGCTCCCCCTGTTCTTATAGCGGTAAACCCGTCGGTGATCAGGTGTCAAGCGGCGGAGCCGGCCAGCTCAGCAGCTCCTGACGCAGCCGCTGCAGGCCCAGCCCAGCCGTGGCTGAGACGAACAGGGCGTCCGGCTCCAGGGCCCGGACCCGTTCCAGCTCCGCCGCCGGGCAGCGATCGATCTGGTTGGCCACCAGCCTGCGGGGGGCCTCAGCCTGCAGACCATCAAGAATCGCGTGAACGGTACGCCTCTGTTCCGGCCAGGCTGGATCCGCCAGGTCCACCACCAGCAGCAGGCCATCGGCATCCAGGGCCTCCTCCAGCGTTGAACGGAAAGCCTCCAGCAGCTGTGGCGGTAAGTCCCGGATGAAGCCCACCGTGTCGGTGAGCAAGGCTGTGCAGCCTGCGCCTGCGCCGGAGCCGGGCAGCTCCACCCTGCGGGTGGTGGGATCCAGGGTGGCGAAGAGTCTGTTCTCCGCCAGAACAGCCCGGGCGCCGCGACGGCTGAGTGCGTTGAGCAAGGAACTCTTGCCGGCATTGGTGTACCCCACCAGGGCAAACCTGCGCAGCCCCTGGCGGTTCTCGCGCAGCCGCTGGCGATGCTCTCCCAGGATTCGCACATCCCGCTGCAGGCGCTCGATCCGTCGGGCGATCGTCCGACGGTCCTTCTCCAGCTGGGTTTCTCCCGGCCCGCGCGTGCCGATTCCGCCGCCCTGACGCGAAAGGGAGCGGCCACGGCCACTGAGCCTGGGAAGCCTGTAGCGCAGCTGGGCCAGTTCCACCTGCAGGCGGCCGGCCGCGCTGGCGGCCCGCTGGGCAAAGATGTCGAGAATCAGCTCGCTGCGATCACTCACCGCTCGATCGAGCAGGCGCTCCAGATTCCTGGCCTGCACCGGGGTGAGTTCCCTGTCGGTCACCACCAGGGTGGCGCCGAGGCGGCGAGCCTCCAGGGCGGCTTCGAGCAGCTTTCCCTCGCCCCAGATCGTCTGGGGGGAGAGCGCGCTGCGCCGCTGCTCCACCACGCCAACGGGTTCGCCTCCGGCACTGCGCACCAGGCCCTCCAGTTCGGCGATGAATCGCCCGGCGGCCTGTCGATCGCCCGGGCTGAGGGCCAGCAGCATCACCCTTTCGCGGTCGCTCGGGCCGGCGTCGACCGGGAGCTGAGCGCCGGCCTCCCGATCGTCCGGCTCCAGGCTCAGGGGATCACGGCCGCAGAGCTCAGCGAGATCGCCGTCTTCCAACGGCTGCCAGGGGTTGGTCCCTTGGGTCTGTCGTCCCAGCAGCAGGGCCGGCCAATGCCCGCCCGGACCGGGTTGATCACCGAACCGCAGCCAGAAGCGCGGGGCCAGGTCCAGGCCCACCACACCCTCCTGGCGGCTGGGGAGGAGTTGCCTGGCCCGTCCGCAACAGCTGATCAACCGCCAACCCTCCCCATGGCGTCGCTCAGGTCCGGGCAGCTTCTCCAACAGTCGCCCTGAATGCTCAAGGGGGCCCACCCACAGCAGTCGGCACAGTCCACGGGAATCCACCACGAGGCTGAGCGGTTGCTCAAGCTCGCTGCATTCAGCTCCCAGCCGTTGCAGGGTGAGAAGGTCGGCGGCGGCCTCCTGGGGGTGGCGCCGCTGGCAGATCCGTTCCAGCCGGCGCCGCTGAGAGGGCCTGAGCCCAGGCGTGCGGCCGGCCAGCAGCCCCTGCTTCAAGGGCGCTGCACCAGCAGACAACGCACGCCGGCAGCGGCGGCGCCGCTCACATCTTCCGCGCTGTCACCCACATGCCAGGCATCCTGCGCCTCGATCCCCAGGGCCTCGAGGGCGAGCCGGAAGGGTTTCGGATCCGGTTTGGCGGCACCGGCGCTGCTGGAGACCACGACCGAGTCGAACAGTTGATCGATTCCCAGGCCTTCCAGCAGGACCGGAAGGCGGCTGTCGAAGTTGCTCACAATGGCCAGCCGCAGGCCGCGCTTCCGCCAACGCTCCAGGCAGGTCGGCACCTCGGGGAACAGCCTCCATTGAGCCGGGTCGGCGAAGTGCTCGAACAGGTCTTCCGCGAGCCCAGCCGGCAGGGGGGCGGTCGTCATGGCAGCGGAGATGCGGTCGCTCCACCAGTTGATCTCGGCCCGGCGCAGGTCGGCTTCAGCGACTCCGGGGAACGCCAGGGGCGGGGCCTGGCGGATCAGTTCCGGAAACACACGGTCGATGCAGAGGGGATCGATCTGGAGGCCGTGGCGGTTGGCCACCGTGGCATAGCTCACGCCCACGGACTCCCTCAGAGTGATCAGAGTGCCCATGGCATCGAGCAGCAGGGCCCTGGGTGGAGGGGTCATCGGCCCAGTTCCGCCAGCCAGCCCGCGGCCACACGCAGTCGGTGCTGCGTGCCGGGCAACCGGCTCAGATAGGCGAGGCGCCTGAGCTGAAAGGCGGGTTTGCCAGCCAGGGTCACGCCCATCCCGGTGAGGGTGGCCTCTCCGATTCCAAGACTCAGCATTTCGCCGAGGTCGTTGAATCGGAACGGTTCAAGCGGCTCAGCGGCTCGGGCACGCAGCAGGTTGGCCGCCAGTGCATCAGCCTGTTGAAACGCCACCTGGGCTGTGGCCGGCAGCGGCTCGTCGGGGAGAGCCGCCACATCTCCGACGGCGAAAAGCTCGGGCACACCGATGAGCTGCAGATCGGGTCTGCAGAGCAGTCGTCCGCGTCGGTCCCGGGCCGGCGCCGGTGTGATCGGGGGAGGGTTGAGACGAAGCCCGGCCGTCCATACCGTGGCTTCCACGGCCAGGCTGCTGCCATCGCTGAGCAGCAGTTGATCCGGTTTCACGGCAATCACTCCCACAGCGGTGCGCAGATGAACATCGCGGCGGGCCAGTGCATCAATGGCCTGCTCCCGGTTGAACGCCCTGGCCTGGGGGAGAACCGTGTTGCCCTGCTCAATCAGTTCCACCACGGCATGGCCGGCCACCAGGTCGGCCAGCTTGCAGGCCAGTTCCACCCCGCTGGGCCCTGCCCCCACAATTGCGATCCGTTTCTGGGAAGGTCGCTGCTGTGAAAGCTGCGACACCAGCAGTCGCAGATGTTCCACATCGCACAGGCTGCGAAAGAACAGAGCGTGCTCGAGGACGCCGGGGATGCCGAAACTCTCGCTGTCGCCTCCCGTGGCCACGACCAGCTGTGAGAAGTCGAGACAACGGCCGGCTGCTGTCTGCAGGGTGCGGGAGCCGGCGTCGATCGAGTTCACCCGGTCGCGCAGCCAGGCCACTCCTCGGCCAGCCAGCAGGCTGTCGTAACGGGGCGCCACCTCCCAGCTGCGCAGTTCGCCGCTCAGCAGTTCGTAGAGCAGGGGCAGGAACAGAAAGCGCTCATTCGGTTCCACCAGCAGCAGGGGGGGATGCTGGGGCCGGCTGGCCAGGGCCAGGGCGGTGTAGAGGCCTCCGAACCCTCCGCCCACGATCACGATTGGCGGAGTGGTCGATGCGCTCACCGCGGCTCCGGGTCGGTCTGATCAGGCCGACCCTAACCATGCCGGATGGGGAGACGGTTCCCGAATCTGGCTGTCAGGCCAAGATGGAGGAATGGTGAGCCCATCAGCATCCGACCCACCGTGTGCAGCCCTTCCGGACGGGATGCCCGCCGATCAGTTCGGCCAGCCGCTGGATCGGGAGTCGGCCTGTCGGCAGCTGGCCGACTGTTCTCCTCAGCAGCGCCTCGCCTGGGCTCAGGAGCGCTTCGGCCCCTACTTCGCCCTGTCGACCAGCTTCGGCATTCAGTCGGCCGTTCTGCTCCACATGGTGAGTGAACTGGGCCGGCGTCTGGGCCAGCGCCTGGCGGTGGTCTGGGTGGACACCGGTTATCTCCCGGCCGAGACCTACCGCTACGCCCAGCAGCTCGAAGCGATCCTGGAGCTGGATCTGCACGTGGCCCAGGCCACCCTCAGTCCGGCACGCATGGAGGCTCTGCACGGTCAGCTCTGGAGCACCGGCCGCCCGGAGGATCTGGAGCAATATCTGAAGCTCCGCAAGGTGGAGCCGCTCGACCGGATGTTCGATTCCCTGGCTGTGCGTTGCTGGGCCAGCGGGGTGCGCGGCAACCAGACGGACCATCGTCGGGCCATGCGGCCGCTCGATCCGGTTCGGCGGCGTTGGTCGCTGAGACCGCTGTTGAGCTGGAGCAACAAAGACGTTTACTACTACCTGAGGGAGCATGATCTGCCCCTTCACCCGCTCTTCGAACGGGGTTATTCCACCGTCGGTGACTGGCATTCAAGCGGTCCTGACGGCAGCGAGGCCAGCGGCCGGTCCACCCGTTTCGGAGGTCAACGTCAGGAATGCGGCATCCATCTGCCGGGTGTGATGGGCGAGGGTATCTGAGCCTGGAGACTCCGCACTGGCTGCTGGTGGGCAACAGCCGCTGGCACTGGGGAGCGCAGAACCGTCACCCGTCCCTGTGCTGCTGGAGTGAATCCCCCGCAGATGGTGAGAAGCGCGCGGCGGCTCTGGGCAGCAAGGGCCTGGTGGCCTGGGCAGCGGTGGGCCCGGCGCCCGAGTCTCTGCCCAGGCTGCAGCGGATCACCACCGCAGAGGTCCCTCTGGTCGGTGCCCCGCCCTGGCTCGGAGTCGACCGGGCGCTGGCTGGCTGGAGGGCCTGGCAGCGACAGGGAGCTGCTCACTCCGTGCTGGTGGCGGACGCCGGCACGGCGCTGAGCCTCACCCGGGTCGATGCCGGCGGCAAGTTTGCCGGTGGTCGGTTGCTGGCGGGGGCCGGCCTGCAACTGCGGGCCCTTGCTCAGGCCACCCTCGCCCTGCCGGCCCTGGCCCCCGAGGCGCTGATGGACGAGGCCGCCGGCTGGCCCCAGGCCACCGAGTCAGCTCTGGTGGTGGGAATTGTTCGCGGTCTGGCGGCCGCGCTGACGTCGGCGGCAGAGGAGGCCCGGATCAGCGAGCCCCAGCCCTGCCGGTTATGGCTCACCGGTGGAGATGGCCCCCTGCTGGCTCCTGTCCTGCAATCAGCGGGTCAGTCCTGGCGCCTGGAGCCGGATCTGGTGGTGGAGGCTCTGACCGGACTCAGGCCGGCCCCAGATCGTTGAGGATGTCGTCGGCCATCGTTTCAGCCTTCACCTGGGTGTAGATGCGCTCAATCTTTCCCTCCGGATCCACCACGAAGGTGTGGCGCATCATTCCCATGTATTCGCGGCCCATGAACTTCTTGAGGCCGTAACTGTCGTAGCTGGCTGCCACCGCACAGGGCTCAGCGTCGGTGAGCAAGGTGAACGGAAGGGAATATTTGCTGATGAACTTGCTGTGACTTGATGCTCCGTCCTTGCTGATGCCCAGCACCCTGATCCCCCTCTGCTCGAAGGCGCTCCACTGGTCTCGGAAGTTGCAGGCCTCCTTGGTGCAGCCCGGCGTGTCATCCTTCGGGTAGAAGTAGATCACCACACGCTGCCCCTTCAATTCAGACAGCGTCACCGACTCCCCGTTCTGGTCTGGGAGGGTGAAGTCGGGAGCGGGGGCACCGATCTGCAGGGTCACCGGACCACATGGGCAACATGGTTCAAGCCTAGAGGTGTGCGTGGAGCTGTCGCCCCAATTGGTGCTGCAGCCTCTCCGGGGACTGGCCGGCGGCGGCCTCTCCGCCCGGGAACTCACCTGGGGTTCGGAGCTCGGACCGGCCCGGCGGCCCCGCTATCTGAGCAGCCGTGCTGCCCTGAGGCAGTGGGTGGCTCGTTGCCTGGGTTGTGAGGCGTTCCAGGTGCCCTTGCACAGCCCGCCGGGAGCGCCACCCCATCTTGAGCCGGGCGCCGGATTCGTGAGCCTCAGCCACAGCGGCTCGATGCTGCTGCTGGCCTGGTCGCCCGATCCGATCGGGGTCGACCTTGAATCCGCAGAGCGTCCGATGGCGGCGGCGGCGATTGCTCGTCGCTTTTTCCCGCCCCAGGAATGGCAGGCGCTGCAGGGATGTTCAGCCTCGAGTCTTCAGGCAGCCGTCCTGCGCAGCTGGGTGCTCAAGGAAGCCGCGATCAAGTGGCGCCAGCGCTCGCTGGCCGAAGAGCTGCGTTTCTGGGAATACGACTCTGGCCGTGAGCTGTTGCGGCATCTCGGCGACGGGACGACACCCGCCTTCCAGGCTGGTGTCGTGGAGGGTTGGCACTGGGGCGTGGTGGGAGAAGGGGCGCAGAGCGTTGCTCCAGCCATCAGCGGCATCTCCAGTGGCGGCCTTTCCAGTGGTGGCCCATCGTGAGCAGAATCACTCAGATCTCAGCTGCATGCCCCATGCTCCGGCCCCGTCGTCCCTGGCTGATGGTTGCTGCGGGCTGGCTGCTGCTGCTGGGTTCCGCGGCCAGCGCTGCGGAGATGCCTGTGCGCTGGACCTCCGGCGCTGCGTTGTGGTCGACCCAGCAGCAGGCGATCGACACCTTCCTGAGCACCGGCGTGATCAACGACCGGGGTTTGGCCGCGGGGCTGGCCCGCTCCGGCTGGAGTGCGGAGGAGATCCGTGCTGCGATGAACAAGACTTACAGCGTGGATCTGGTCGCCGTGGCCCGGTTCCTTGATTCTCCCGCCGGCCGGAAGGCCCTGAGCGATCAGAGCGTCGTCTATTACCCGTTCAGGAGCGAGGGTCGCACGGCGATGCCGGCGTTGCGCTCGGCCATCCTTGCGGCTGCTGCCGACGGTCGCCTGTCGGCGGCCACGATCCTGGCCCATCTGCCGGCCGACATGCGTCGAACGCCCGGCCCGGTGATGCCTCTGCTCACCTGGCTGGTGTTTCTCCCGGCCCACATCCAGGCCGGTCAGCTCAACCCGTGATCACGAAGCGGTGGATCAGCCGCTGGGGCAGGGGTTGATCCAGGCAGGCGCTGAAGGCCGCCTTCAGGCGGCTGAGCTCAGACGCCTGAAGCCGCCGCCCCCCCGTGCTGATCAGCTGTTGCCGCCAGTCACTGCCGCTCGCCAGCCAGCGTTCCATCAGCGGTCTGCTGAGCCGCAGGCTGAGATTTTCTTCCCAGGTTTCCTCCCGTACGTCGAGTCCAAGCTTCTCGAGCTGCCGGCGGCAGCTCGCTGCCGACGTTTCTTCCTTGCTCAGGGCACAGCACTCGAGCTCCGCCAGTTCCTGCAGCAGTTCCATGGAGTCGTGGGCTGAATCGGTCGTCAGGCCCCGGAGGGCGCCGGCTGGTCCCAGGCCCGGCTGACTGAACAGCAGTCGCCAGCGGGTCCGCGGGTTCAGATGAGGCTGGAGCGCGGTGATCCAGCGGCTGATCTCAGCAGCGCCCAGACCACGAAAGGGCTGACGAGCCGCCACCCATTCGAACTGACCTTCGAGAGCGTCGATCAGCCGTTCAGGATCCCCTGCCGGCACCACCAGCAGCTCGGGACGGTGCAGGGCGTCGAGAAGCTGCAGCTGAGCCTCCAGGCGCTGACGGTCCTCGTCGGAGGGCATCGAGATCACCACCCCACCCTCCGGTGTGGCCGCCATGGGGTCGAGGGCCCACAGCAGCGAGTGGGCCTCCAGCAGCAGCACCCGGTCGTGCCGGCGGAAGGTCGCCCCCTGCCAGAACCGGCGGCGCAGACCGTCCAGCCGTTCGCCTTCGGCGGCGGCCTGGCGCTGCAGCCAGCGTTCCAGTTCCGGATCCTCCGGCCCGGCGCTGATCACCTCGCTCTGCTCCAGCTCGGTTTCGACTGCGGCGGCCAGCTGGGCTGCCCGCCGCTCCTGCAGCCGCATCCGCAGGCTGCCCTCCCAGCCCAGCTGCCCTGGCTGCCAGTAGACCTGGCCCTGCAGGCCGCTCGGCAGGTACTGCTGCGCCACCCAGTGTTCGGCGTAGGCGTGGGGATAGCGGTAGCCCACCCCGTCGCCGAAGGCTCTGCCGTCGCGGTTGGCATCGCGCAGGGGGGCTGGAACCTGCTGGCGGCTGCTGGCGCGTACCTGCCTGAGCGCGTCGAAGAAGCCCAGCACACTGTTGCTCTTCTCGGCTCCCGCCAGGTAGAGCGCTGCCTGGGCCAGCGGGTAGAGACCCTCCGGCAGCCCCACCCGCTCAAAGGCCGCGGCGCAGGCTTCCACCACCACCACGGCCATCGGGTCGGCCAGCCCCACGTCCTCCCCGGCGGCGATCAGCATGCGCCGGAAGATGAAGCGCGGGTTCTCGCCCGCCTCCACCATCCGCGCCAGCCAGAACAGGGCCGCATCGGGGTCGCTGCCGCGCAGGGATTTGATGAAGGCGCTGATCGTGTCGAAGTGGGCGTCGCCCTGCTTGTCGTAGAGCACGGCCCGCTGCTGGATCGACTCCTCGGCGAT
>JAYKHC010000144.1:0-3884 GCA_035285465.1 Cyanobacteriota bacterium | reverse complement strand
GCGCTTGCGCTTGGCGCTCTTGTGATCGAGGAGATGGCTGCGGAAAGCCCTGCGGCGCATGAACTTGCCGCTGCCAGTCGCCTTGAACCGCTTGGCGGCAGCTCGGCGGGTCTTGAGCTTCGGCATGGTCCGCAACGCGTGCACAATCAGCAAATCTACGATGCGGCGTTCCGCTCCGGCTGTTGATCTCTCCTGATTCGATCCCCGCGGCTTCCGCACGGGCATTCCTGCTGGCCCTGGTCCTCGGCGGCGGCAGCGGCTGCCGGGCCCGGGACGTCCCCCCTCCACCCTCCGCTTCCCTGCACCGCCCGGTCACGGCGCCGCCGGCCGTCTCAGCCACGCAGCCGGATCTGTGGGTGGCTCTGGCCGCGCACCTGGGAGGACCGAATGATCTGAGCCTGCGGAGTGCCAGCGGTCCGCTGCGGCTTCTCGATGCCGGTGGTGTCCGCAGCGAAACCGCTCTGCTCAGAATCCAGTGGCGGCGGGAAGCGCTGGCTGCGCCCCTGCGGCTGGAGCGGCTGGTGCTGGGGCCCTTCGCAAGCTTTGAGTCCGCAGAGGCGGCCGCCGGGCGCTGGCGGTCCGCCGGAGCGCAACCGGTGGTGGCCCGTCCCGGCGACTGGGAGGTGTGGGCCCCGCCCGGATCGCCGGCACCCCCGGGAGATCCGCCCCGCAGGGTGGAACGGCTGGAGACCCTGGCCTGGGTGCCTCATCTCGTCAACGGCTCCCAGCGCCAACCCCTCCAGGCACCGATCCGGATCGAGGCCCCGGGAGGGCTGCGCTGGAATTCCGGGGTGTTCCAGGGACCGTTCCGTCTTCAGCCGGACGCCCATGGCGGCTGGACCCTGGTGGAGCAGGTGCCACTGGAGCGTTACCTGCTGGGGGTTGTGCCTCATGAGATCGGAGCCGGCGCTCCGGCAGCCGCGCTGGCCGCCCAGGCCGTTCTGGCCCGCACCTGGGCTCTCCGCAACCAGCACCGCTTTGAGGTGGATGGCTATCACCTCTGTGCTGACACCCAGTGTCAGGTGTATGGCGATCCCCGGCTGGCCGGAGGGAGCGTGGGTCGGGCTGTGACCGTCACGGCCGGGAAGGTTCTCACCTGGCGGGGACAACCGATCCACGCCGTCTACCACGCCAGCAACGGCGGCGTGTCCGCCGCTTTCGAGGAGGGATGGGCCGGCGACTCGCTGCCCTATCTGCAGGCTGCTCCGGACGGGCCACCCTCCTGGCAGGCCGCTCTCACCCCTCCACTCGATGAGCGGGACCTGGTGCAGCTGTTGCGCTCGGGGAACCAGGCCCACGGTGCCGATCATCCCCGCTTCCGCTGGCAGCGCCGTCTTGATGCCGCCAGCCTCACGGCAGCAGGGCGCGCCGTGGAACCCGGTTTCGGCCAGGCGAACCGGGTCACTGTGCTCGAGCGGGGCCCCAGCGGCCGGGTGCTGGCGTTGCAGATCAGCGGCACACCCGCAACCAGCCCTGTCGTTCTGCGCCGCGATGCCATCCGACGCCAACTGCGTCAGCTGCCCAGCACCCTGTTCGTGGTGCATCCCGACGGCCCGGGGCGATGGCGGTTCGAGGGCGGTGGCTTCGGCCACGGTGCCGGGCTTTCCCAGGCGGGGGCCATCGACCTGGCGAGTCGCGGCTGGACCCTTGAACAGATCCTGGCGCGCTACTACCCGGGGACCCAGCTGCTTCCCCTGTCGGCTCTCCAGAGGGGGGGGCCGTAAAGTTCCACAAACGCCTTGGGGTGATGGCTGCTGGCGGCAGCACCGCGAATCGCCGCCTTCAGTCAGCCCTGTTTCTGGGTTGTTGCGGGGTGGCCGGATTTGCTCCTCATCTGATGAGGGGTGCGGAGAGCCTGTATCCGGCCATCACTCTGGCCCTGCTGCTTGGCGGCTACAGCGTGCGCACCGTGCTCCTGCCGCTGATCAGGCGTCCTGCCGCCGCGGATGCGGATCCACAGCGCCTCACCAACGCAACACCGGGGGTGGACGTGGTGGTGGCCGCCCGGGATGAACAGGCCGTGATCACCCGCCTGGTGGAGCATCTGGCTGCGTTGCGCTACCCAGCCGACCAACTGCTGCTCTGGGTGATTGACGATGGCAGCAGCGACCGCACCCCTGAACTCCTCAGCGAGCTGCAACAGCGCTTCCCCCAGCTTCGGGTGATCCGGCGCGAACCGGACACCGGAGGCGGCAAGTCGGGAGCTCTCAACCAGGTGATCCAACAGCTGAAGGGCCGTTGGATGCTGGTGCTCGACGCCGACGCCGAACTCCAGCCCGACACCCTGGAACGGCTGATCCCGATCGCGGAAGCCGGGGGCTGGTCGGCGGTGCAGCTTCGCAAGGCTGTGGTGAATCCTGCAGCGAACTGGCTCACCAGAGCTCAGGCCATGGAGATGGCCCTTGACATGGTGATCCAGGAAGGTCGTCTGGCAAGCGCAGGTGTGGCTGAACTCCGCGGTAACGGCCAGCTTCTGCGCCGCGATTCCCTGGAGCGCTGTGGAGGGTTCAACGAGGGCACCGTCACCGACGATCTCGACCTCAGTTTCCGTCTGCTGCTGGCTGATCAGCCGATCGGGGTGCTCTGGGATCCGCCGGTGGCCGAGGAGGCCGTGCTGACGCTCCGGGCCCTGTTGCGGCAGCGGCAGCGCTGGGCAGAGGGGGGCCTGCAGCGCTTTTTTGACTACTGGCCAGCTCTGGTGGGTGGGCAGCTCAGCCTGGGCCGCAGGCTGGATCTGGCCTGTTTCTTCCTGCTGCAGTACGGCCTGCCGGTGGTGGCTGTCGCCGACCTGATCAGCGCGCCGATCACCGGCACCCCTCCCACGATCTGGCCGCTGTCCTTTGTCGCCTTCGGCCTGTCCGGGCTCTCGATCCTGGCCGGCTGTCGACGGGGGGGCGAGGGTCCACCCCTGCCGGTGATGCATCCGCTCAACCTGGGGCTCGGAATTCTCTACCTGGGCCATTGGTTCGTGGTGATCCCCTGGACCACCCTGCGCATGGCCCTGTTGCCGAAGAAGCTGGTGTGGGCCAAGACCCTTCACCTCGGAGCGGAGCTCGATCTCCCCCACGAGCCCGTGGTGGAGGATCCGGCCACCGTCTGAGCAGAGGCTGAGCGACTGCTGATTCAGGCGGCGTTGTTGCCGTTGTCAGCCGGGCTTTCCAGTTCGATCACTTCTCCGTTGAAGAATTCCGCCAGCCGCCTGGCTCTCTCCTCGATGGCCTGGGCCGGCAGCGGCTGAACCGGGACAGGCAACGGTGCGGGAGTGGTTTCAGCCACCGGAGGCTGATCAGGAGCTCGGGCCGCTGCTGGAGTGGCAACCTTCCGTGCTCCTGGAACTTGCGGTGGCGAAGGGGGCTCCGGGATGGTCACGGCGGGCCGGGCGGCGCCCGGAGCTTCGCCCGCCTCCAGCACCACCTTCCGCTCCGCGCCCAGGGTCTTGGAAAAGGCCTGCTCGAGCAGGGGCAGACGGCTCTGCACCATGGCCATCCAGCTGCCGGCCACCCGAACCACCACACGCTGATCATCCAGCCGCAGCAGCTGGGCCTGCTGAGAGAGCAGCATCCGGGTGGAGGGGAGCTCAAGGCCCGCCAGCACCCGCTGCCACAGCTCAGGAAGGGGGATCTCCGGTTCTGCAACGTCGGGTTCTGCAACGTCCGGATCGGGCGCCGGTGGTGGATGTGGTGCCGGTGGTGGATGTGGTGCCGAGGAAGGAGGGGGTGCCGGTGAGGGAGGTGGTGGAGATGCCGCCTGGGGGGCCGACACCCGGGCAGGCTGGGCCTGGGCCTGGGCGGGAGCCTCGGCCAGCAGACCCAGCAGCAGCACCTCCAGCCAGAGGTGCGGATTCACGCTGTGCCGCAGCTGCTGTTCGCTTCCCCGCAGCTGGG
>JAYKHC010000143.1:0-2780 GCA_035285465.1 Cyanobacteriota bacterium | reverse complement strand
CCGATGCCTTCAAGGGCGAAGCCTCCTGCACAGGCTAAAGGTTCGCCCGTAGACACATAACGGATGATTTCATGCTTCTGCAAGGCAGCAAAGAGGATTCGCGTACGCACCGTTCCTCTCCACAGCTTCGGCTCCTTCTCGCTGAGCAGGCAGTGACCTGTGATCAGCTCGGCCCAGCAACCAGCCATGCTCTGCCAGCGTGCGATGGCCTCGTCGGCATCGGCAGGTTTGCCGAACACCTCGCCCTCAAAAACCAGCACTGAATCGCAGCCCAAAACCCCAATCCAGGTGTCCAGTTCGCCATCTGCAGCCAACTTGAGCTGAACTGCCCCTGCTTTCGCCGCGGCGAGGGCCTCAACAAGCTCCTCGGGGTTGTTGCGATGAATCGATTGTTCATCAATTCCACTCACCCTCACTCCGTGGGGAATGGCTGCCTGCACCAGCAGCCGCTGCCTGGCCGGCGAGGCTGAGGCCAGCAGCAGGGGATGCTCGAGCTGAATCACGGCATAGCGGCTTCGGCGGGCCACAGATTTCCAGAAAGTCTGCCATCGAGATCGGCTCTGTTGGATGCTTGGATGCCGCGGTGAATTCCGGTTCTGCAATCGTGAACGTTCAGGATCGCAGAAGCCTGAACAGAGCAGGCCAGGCTCTGAGCTGCCTGCGCTTTCGTCGGACTCTCTACGAAGTGCTCCGAGAGACGGCTCTCAACTGCGACGACATCGTTGAGGAGGGGGCGACGTACCTTCGTACTGAGGCGTCAGCCTCAGCTGTTGAGACGGATCTGATCTGGCTGATCAGGCTGGGAGTCTTACGCCGGGAAGTGGATGGCCAGGGGCTTACGGATCGGGTGCGACTGACACCCATGGGATGGCAGGTGCTGAAGAGCCTCCAAGGTGAGATTCCCCCAGCCGATCTGATCAGCAGGCTCCATCATGGGATTCGCCGACGTTGGCCCCGTGCCTGAGGGAGCCCGGCGATCCGGCTCCCACGACCCCGACTTCAGAATCCTGTACTCATTCTTCCTCGTCGGCGCCTCCCACGGGCACAAGGCGGATCTGCTTGTTCTTGCCGAGTTTGATCTCGAACTCATCGCCGGGGTCGAGTCCTAGCTGGGCGGTGTAGGCCTTGCCCACAAGGAGATTGCCATTGCCTTGCACTGTGGCAACAAAACTGAGCTTGCGTCCACCCGGGCCCTTGCCGATGCCACTTTCTCCCAGGGTGACACCCTTGGCTTCCAGGAGCGCTTCGTAGAACGCTGTGAAATTCAGGCGCTCGCTGCCATCCTTTTTCGAACTCACGTAGCCGCAGCTGCGAACCAACTCCGACTTCGAAACATCTCCAAGCTCCTTGACTTTGGCCAGTAGTTCAGTGCCTGTGAGCATGGTTTCAAGTAAGAACACTCCCACATCGTATCTCTCAGCTTCCCATTGTCGAGCGTTCGATCCACATCGCTTCAGGTGTGTTGTGAGAGGCGAACCCTCTTCCCCAAGCCAGCTCAGAGAATCCCCTGATGAGCTCTAGAGATGGTCGGCTGACGGTCTCAGCCCAGCTGTAGCTCGGCTTCCAGATATCCTGCCGCCAGCAGAACAAGGCTACGGCTCTCCAACGGAATGCCTTCCGGAGTCCACCATGTAGGTGAAGCCGGCAGGTCTTCGCCGGCAGGAAGCCCCGTGTCGATCATTCGCAGCCAGCCGCTGCCACTGATCGGCAATTCGAAGTGAACGGCCTTGGCATAAGCGTTCAATCCACACCACAGCAAAGCTTCCCCATCCGCACCATGCAGGCTCCAGGCCAGGGTGTGCGACCAGCTGGCCCAGTCGGGCTTTTCGTACTCCACACCGTGCCAGTGGCGGCTGATCGAGGGGCCTTCAGGGTTGAGCAGCGGAGCCAGACACTGACGCAGCGTCAGCAGTCGCCGCAGAAAGGTGCGGAGGGCCTGATCGCCTTCATCCGGCTCCCAGTGCATCCAGCCGAGAGGGTTGTTCTGGCACCAGGTGTTGTTGTTGCCGCCCTGACTCCGGCGCACTTCATCACCCATCAACAGCATCGGAACGCCCTGGGAGAGCAGGAGCGTGGAAAGCATGTTGCGGATCTGACGTTCTCGCAGGGCCACCACCGCGTGATCGGTGCTGGGACCCTCCACCCCATGGTTCCAGCTGTTGTTGTGGTTGTCTCCGTCGCGGTCGTCCTCGCCATTGGCAAGGTTGTGTTTGATGTTGAAGCTCACCAGATCGGCCAGGGTGAAGCCGTCATGGGCCGTCAGGAACGTGATGCATTGACCCGGATGAACCGGGGTGCGGTGAAACAGGTCTGGGCTGCCGCTCAGCCGTTGACCGATCGGCCAGCAGGTGTGGCTGTCGCCTTTCCAGAACCGTCGGACATCGTCCCGGAAGCGGCCGTTCCAGGTCGCCACCCGACGTGCCGGGAAGTCGTGAAGGCGGTAGAGGCCTCCGCAATCCCAGGGTTCACTGATCAACTTGATTTCAGCCAGCACCGGATCGGCTTCGATTTCCTCAAACAGAGGCGGCATGTCGAGAGGTTGCAGGTCTTCTCCACGACTGAGCGCGATCCCCAGATCAAAGCGAAACCCGTCGATTCCCAGCTCCACGGCCCAGCAGCGCAGCGACTCCATCAGCAGACGTCTCACCAGCGGGCGGTTGGCGGCGATGGTGTTGCCGCAGCCGCTCACATCGAGATAGTCCCCCCTGGCGTTCTGGTGGTAATAGAGCCGATCGGCAATGCCTCTCCAGCTGAGCGTGGGGCCGCAATGGTTGCCCTCA
>JAYKHC010000142.1:0-8232 GCA_035285465.1 Cyanobacteriota bacterium | reverse complement strand
GCCCGCCGCGCCACGGTGGTGTTCCAGAACGCCGATGATCAGGAGCGCCTGATCCAGCTGGGGATCACCCGGGCCTCCACCAGCCTGCTGATCCGGGGCTCCGGGGTGGATGTGAACCACTTCCGGCCCGAAGCAGACACGGCGGGGCGGTTCCACAGCCCCCTGCGGCTGTTGTTTCCCTCCCGACTGATCCGTGAGAAGGGTGTGGAGGAACTGCTGAGCGCCTGCCACTCCCTGTGGGCCCAGGGCCATGCCCTGGAACTGCTGGTGGCCGGCGCACTCGACGCTGGCAACCCCAGTTCGCTGGCCGCCGGCGAGCTCGAGGCCCTGCGCCGCGAACCGCGGATTCGCTGCCTGGGCCATGTTGACGACATGCGCAGCCTGTATGCCGACTGCGATCTGGTGGTGCTGCCGTCCTGGCGCGAAGGGCTGTCCCGTTCCCTGATCGAGGCGGCCGCCATGGAGCGACCGATCATCACCACCGATGTGCCGGGCTGCCGCGACGTGGTGGAGCATGGCCGCTCCGGGCTGCTGGTGGCGATCCACGATGCCCGCGGCCTGGAACTGGCCATCCGGCTGCTGATCGAGAACCCCGGGCTGGCTCGCCGCCTCGGCAGGTCGGCCCGCCGGCGGGTGGTGCTCGAATTCCAGGTGGCTCACGTGAATGACCTCACCCTCGACCAGTACGAGCGGATGTTCGCCGCCCCCCTGCCGTCCGCCCAGCCCGCTTCTCAGGCCAGGAGGGCCATGAATGCAGGCTTCAGCCTGGCCGCCCGAGGACGAAGACGGGGAGGCCTGCAGCGCTGAGCCGCTCCAGCTGTTGCATCAGCCAGCTGATCACACCCCAGCCGCTTCCGAGCATCAACCCCCAGAGCCAGGGCTCGCTGAGCAACCGCTCCCGCCGGCTCACGGCCTGCTGCCGCTCAGCCGAGCGATCCCAGGAGGCGGTGGTGCGGATGATCTGCGCACTGGCGAACACCACCAGCAGCACCCAGGCCGGAACCTCCAGGGGCAGCGCATCGCCGCCGAGGCGGTACACCAGCGCACGGCCCTGCAACAGGCTGAGCGATGCCCCCAGCCCGATCAGCGCTCCCACCACACCCGCCGATCCTCCCCAGACTCGCTCAAGACCGGATCGCCGGGCAATCAGCAGCGCCGGAACCATCGCCGCCAGGCTCGTAAGCAGGTAGCGCAGGATCACCGAACCCAGAGCCAGGGGTGACGGCCCCAGCACCACCAGCAGCAGCAGCAGGCAGAGCACCGCTTCCGCAACACTCACATGCAGCCAGGGGGCGAGAAGCCAGCGCCAGCTCTCCCCCTCGCAACCGGCATCGGCGCTGCCCAGTCGCGCCTTCCGCAGCCAGGGCCCTACAGGGCTGGCCCCGGCGAGCTCCAGCAGCGTCAGCCAGAGGATCAACACCACCGATCCATTCCAGCCCCAGCTGCGAAACAGGAGTCGCTCCAGTTCCTGGCCCAGCCACATCCCCACCAGCGCAGCTCCGGCCGACAGAGCCACCCCAGGCGCCAGCTGCCGCAACTGCTCCACGGTGGGCAGTCGCGAACGGCTTGGTGCCGTGAACACAGGGGCGACAGAGCGAACAGCCGGTGCACGTTGAAGCGGCTCACCGCTGAATTCCTCGAACAGGTCGAGCAGCTCCGCCATCACCGCCGGGCTGTAGATCCGGCTCAGTTCCTGGCTCAATGTTTCCAGGCTGGCCTGTCGGGAGGTCCCCGAAACCCTCAGCGCCTGAAGAAACAGCGGCCGGCTTGCCAGGTCGCGCAACGGGGGCTTGAGGCTGTCATCACCGCCGAGCGAATCGGCCCAGCGATTGGCCAGGGCCATCCCCCCAGACTCGCGGAGCTCGCCGGATTCCAGCCAGTTCCTGAGTTGCAGCCCCAGCCGCCGACCGGTGTTCATCACCGTGCAACCTGTTCAGCCGGAAGGGCCGGACACCTGGACGCAAGCGCCCATCAGCCCTCAGGCCGATGGGGAACCGGCGGCAGCGAGGCGGGCTCTGGCCTTCAACAGGGCCTGCTGGGCCCTGAGCTTCTCGGTGCTGGCAGGTTGGCCGTCAAAGCCGGCAACCTGCTGCTGAGCCGCCTCAAAATCGCCCTCGGCAGCGGAGCGGTCGATGGTGGAGCCCAGTTCAGCCCCATTGACCAGCACCGTGACCTCGTCGGCCTCCACCTCGGCGAAGCCGCCCAGCAGCACGATCGACGACCATTGGCCCTCGGACTTCAGCTTCATCACGCCCGTTTCAAGGGCCGCCAGCATTGTGATGTGGCCGGGCAGGATTCCCACCTGGCCGGTGGTGCTGGGCAAGATCACCTCGTCGGCAGGGCCGTCGAAGACGCTCTGATCGGGGGCCAGAACGCGCAGAGTGAGAGACATGGATGGAACTCCTCAGGTATGAGCGGGGATCAACCCTTGGCGTCTGAAAGAATCTTCTCAGCCTTGGCCTTCACTTCGTCGATGTTGCCCACAAGGTAGAAGGCAGCTTCAGGCAGGTCGTCGAGCTCACCGCCGAGGATCATGTTGAAACCCTTGATGGTTTCCTCGAGTTTCACGTACTTGCCGGGCATTCCGGTGAAGATCTCAGCCACAAAGAAGGGCTGGGAGAGAAACTTCTCGATCTTGCGGGCACGATCCACAGTGCGGCGGTCGTCCTCGGAGAGTTCATCCAGCCCCAGAATGGCGATGATGTCCTGGAGTTCCTTGTAACGCTGCAGGGTGCTCTGCACGGCGCGGGCCGTGCGGTAGTGCTCATCACCCACCACCGCGGGCTGCAACATGGTGCTGGTGGAGTCGAGCGGATCCACAGCCGGGTAGATGCCCTTGGAGGCCAGGCCGCGGCTCAGCACCGTGGTGGCATCAAGGTGAGCGAAAGTGGTGGCTGGGGCAGGGTCGGTGAGGTCGTCAGCCGGCACGTAGACGGCCTGAATCGAGGTGATCGAACCTTCCAGGGTGGAGGTGATGCGTTCCTGCAGGCCACCCACATCCGTACCGAGGGTGGGCTGATAGCCCACAGCTGAGGGCATCCGGCCCAGCAGAGCGGAAACCTCGGAGCCGGCCTGCACGAAGCGGAAGATGTTGTCGATGAACAGCAGAACGTCCTGCTTGTTCACGTCACGGAAATGCTCAGCCATGGTGAGCGCTGAAAGGCCCACGCGCATCCGAGCTCCCGGGGGCTCGTTCATCTGCCCGTAACAGAGAGCCACCTTCGACTGGCTGAGATCGGAGGCATTGATCACGCCCGATTCCTTGAATTCCTCGTAGAGATCGTTGCCCTCACGGGTGCGTTCCCCCACACCGCCGAACACCGACACTCCGCCGTGTTCCTTGGCGATGTTGTTGATCAGCTCCTGGATGAGCACGGTTTTTCCAACCCCGGCCCCCCCGAACAGCCCCACTTTGCCGCCCTGGCGATAAGGGGCCAGCAGGTCGATCACCTTGATGCCGGTTTCGAACACTTTCGGCTTGGTCTCCAGCTCGGTGAGCTTGGGGGCCTCGCGATGGATCGGAGCTGTGGTCGAGGAGGTCACAGGGCCCTGCTCATCGACCGGCTCACCGAGCACATTGAAAATCCGTCCGAGGGTGGCCTCACCCACAGGCACGGAAATCGGAGCACCGGTGTCGACCGCCTCCATGCCGCGGACCAGTCCGTCGGTGCTGCTCATCGCCACAGCGCGGACCCGGTGATCCCCCAGCAGCTGCTGAACCTCAGCGGTGAGCGCCACCGCCTGACCGGCGGGATTGGTGGCCTCGATCCGCAGAGCGTTGTAGATCTTCGGCAGCTTGCCGGCCGGGAACTCCACATCGAGGACAGGGCCGATGACCTGCCGGACGATGCCCTTGATGCCGGTGGCAGTTGCAGCAGCCATAGGTGACGAAATGGGAGGGGGGCACGGCGGTCCATTCCGCCGGAAGCGGCGCAACCTTATCACTGAAGCGTCCCCGACCCGGACGGTTCGGGGACCCGCACAGAAATGCCCTGGCTCGCCGACCGGTCACGCCCATAAGTTGGCACTCATCGGTGGCGAGTGCCAGCACTCTCCAGTGCCCGGATGACCTTTCCATCGATCCACTCGTGGCGTCTCCGGCGTCATGCCATTGCTTCCGCAATTCACCCATGGCTGCTGTTTCCCTCAGCGTTTCCACGGTCAAGCCCCTGGGCGACCGCATCTTCATCAAAGTCTCTGAGTCCGAGGAGAAGACCGCCGGCGGCATTCTTCTGCCTGACACCGCCAAAGAGAAGCCCCAGGTGGGCGAGGTGGTGCAGGTGGGCCCCGGCAAACGCAACGACGACGGCTCCCGCCAGTCTCCTGAAGTGAGCGTCGGCGACAAGGTGCTGTACAGCAAGTACGCCGGTACCGACATCAAGCTCGGCGCCGACGAGTACGTGCTTCTCTCCGAGAAAGACATCCTCGCCGTTGTCAATTGAGTTCGTCTGACCTCAGCTGAGATCAGCGAATCCCTTCATCCACGCTTCAAAACCCAAAGCAACTGCCTTCCATGGCCAAGCGCATCATTTACAACGAGCAGGCTCGTCGTGCTCTCGAGAAAGGCATCGACATTCTCGCCGAGTCGGTGGCTGTCACCCTGGGGCCCAAGGGTCGCAACGTGGTGCTCGAAAAGAAGTTCGGCGCACCCCAGATCATCAATGACGGCGTCACGATCGCCAAGGAGATCGAACTGGAGGATCACATCGAGAACACCGGTGTGGCCCTGATCCGTCAGGCCGCCTCCAAGACCAACGATGCCGCTGGTGATGGCACCACCACCGCCACGGTTCTGGCCCACGCGATGGTGAAGGCCGGGCTGCGCAACGTCGCCGCCGGTGCCAACGCCATCACCCTCAAGAAAGGAATCGACAAGGCCACCGATTTCCTTGTGAAGAAGATCGAGGAGCAGGCCAAGCCGATCAGCGACAGCAACGCCATCGCCCAGGTGGGCACCATCTCCGCCGGCAACGACGAGGAAGTCGGCAGAATGATCGCCGACGCCATGGACAAGGTCGGCAAGGAGGGCGTCATCTCCCTGGAAGAGGGCAAGTCGATGACCACCGAGCTGGAGGTCACCGAAGGCATGCGCTTCGACAAGGGCTACATCTCCCCTTACTTCGCCACCGACACCGAGCGCATGGAAGCGGTGCTCGATGATCCCTACATCCTGCTCACCGACAAGAAGATCGGCCTGGTGCAGGATCTGGTTCCCGTGCTCGAGCAGATCGCCCGCACCGGCAAACCGCTTCTGATCATCGCCGAAGACATCGAGAAGGAAGCCCTGGCCACCCTGGTGGTGAACCGCCTGCGCGGTGTGCTCAACGTGGCCGCCGTCAAGGCCCCCGGCTTCGGTGACCGCCGCAAGGCCATGCTCGAAGACATCGCCGTGCTGACCAATGGTCAGCTGATCACCGAGGATGCGGGTCTGAAGCTCGAGAACGCCAAGCTCGAGATGCTCGGAACCGCCCGTCGGGTGACGATCAACAAAGACACCACCACGATCGTGGCCGAGGGTAACGAGGCTGCAGTGAAGGCCCGCTGCGAGCAGATCCGCAAGCAGATGGATGAAACCGATTCCTCCTATGACAAGGAGAAGCTGCAGGAGCGGCTGGCCAAGCTGAGCGGCGGCGTGGCCGTCGTGAAAGTGGGCGCCGCCACGGAAACCGAGATGAAAGACCGCAAACTGCGGCTCGAAGATGCCATCAATGCCACCAAGGCGGCCGTTGAGGAAGGCATCGTTCCCGGAGGAGGCACCACTCTGGCCCATCTCGCACCTCCTCTGGAAGAGTGGGCGAAAGCCAATCTCTCGGGTGAAGCCCTGATCGGCGCTCACATCGTTGCTTCGGCACTTACCGCGCCGCTGATGCGGATCGCCGAGAATGCCGGCGCCAACGGTGCCGTGGTGGCTGAGCATGTGCGTAACAAGCCCTTCAATGAGGGCTACAACGCCGCCACCGGTGAGTATGTCGACATGCTGGCCGCCGGCATCGTGGATCCCGCCAAGGTGACCCGCTCCGGCCTGCAGAATGCAGCCTCGATCGCCGGCATGGTGCTCACCACTGAGTGCATCGTGGCTGACCTGCCCGAGAAGAAGGAAGCTGCTCCCGCAGGCGGTGGCGGCATGGGTGGCGACTTCGACTACTGATTGAAGTAACGTTCAGTCTGCTCACATAAGGAGGGTTCACCGCCCTCCTTTTTCTTGCTTCAATCAGATTGATCTGACGATCAGCCCAATAAAAAAAGCCCCTGGAGAACCAGGAGCCAGAAGTCGACGGAACAGAGCCGTTCAGGCAGGAGAAACAACCTCCGAGAGAGTGGGTGGATTGATGAGGCTCCAGTTTGGAATCAATCCCGAGGTGCTGACGTTGGGCACAGGCTGTTCGAGCACCTTACCGGCCGGCAGGTTGGGTTGAATCACGCTCCAGTACTTATCAACAACCAGATCGGGTGTAGCCGTGCGCAGCAGTAGTTCGCGAGCCGCAGTTCCGTAGGCGTGCACCAACTCAGGTTGGTCGCGCAGGGCCTTGATCCAGTCCGCCAGCTGCTGGGCGTTGCCATTGGCAAACCAGCGGCCGCAACCCTCGCGTTCCACCAATTGAGCGAGATAAGAATCAGGCGGTGAAATGGCAGCGATCGGAGTTCCGGCCGCCAGGTGTCCATAGAGCTTGCAGGGAGCAACCAGAGATTCGGATTGGCTGCCCACACTGACAACAGCGATATCGGCTGCTGTCAGGGATTCAGGAAGAACATCCGGGTCCTGATAGGGGAGGAAACGGCAGTTGGTGAGATCCCACTCAGCAACGATCTCGCGGAGGTGCTGATGGAGAGCACCTTTGCCGATCAACACAAATTTGATGTCGCGCTGATCACGCAGAAGTTTGGCAGCTGCCAGCAAGGTATCGAGATCGTGGCAACGCCCCTGGTTGCCGGAATACATCACCGTGAACGACTTGGTGAGACCGTTGGCAACCGCAAAACGATTGACATTCTTGGGACGTGGCTGGATGGTTTCAGGATTGGCCCAACTCGGGATGATTTCGATCTTGTCTCTTGAACCTGGAGCCATCTGGCAGACTCGTTCAGCGATCGGCTCGCTGAGCACAATGACGGATTGAGCACGGGCGCAAACCCTGGCGTTCAGCGTCTCCCAGAGACGACAGATCCAATGATCGCGTGGTAGAACCCCGAGCCTGAACAGTACATCGGGATAGAGATCGTAGAAGAGAACGACATACGGAGTTTTGGTGATCAGATGCATCAGCCAACCCAGCACGGGCAAGTAGGCCGGCTCTGTTGTGTAGAGGATGAGATCGCCACGACGGGTGTAACGAACCAGCCGTACACCCACCCGAGCGCAGAACAGCAGACCATTAATCGCTCTGCCGCGCAGCTTCTGGGGTACCAGACGGCTCAACCGTGTGCGTCGGATGCAACGATTCAGATCAAAAACAATCCGCTCAGCCGCTGATTCGTTGTAGGCATAAGCGGGTTGACCGGTCAGGACCTGAACCTGTAGGCCCTTCTTGGCCAGCCTGGCACTCAGGTCATCGAGAAGCTGACCTGTGGCGGCAAAGTCCGGGGGAAAAAATTGACTGACGACAGTGAATCTAGCGAATCGATTACGAGTCAGCCTCCAATCCAATCGACTTTTGGCCTTACCGGCAAGGCGCTTGAACCGACGGCCTAGTCCTCGCGCTGCTCGAGGAACGTAGTCCGAGTCCTCAAAAAGAGATAATTGAAGCGCGTCATCTGGATGAATCGAAGACTTGTCGCGCAGTAAACCCACTAACATTGTTAGCTCCCCATAAGAATTAAAACTCTTGAAAGAAGATTCACCCCTAAGGAAGATACTTCAAACCAGAGAAACTGAACAAAACAGATATGAACGTGAGAGAATTCGCGTCAATAACAAGCGAGGAAAAGCTTAAAAGGCTGCGAATTCACTAGGATGAGGATTTTTTGATCTCGATTGAGCTAGCGGTGGCAACCCAAGGGTGAGACCCATTAAAATTCGGCACCCTAAATAAACTGGTAAAAGGTAAAAGGTATCCTGCTGTCAGTGCATGGTTCAGGAGGCGGTGTTGCTGAAATTGTACTGGCGCTACCGCGGGAGACGCGCCGCGCAATCCTTGGGTCAGCATTCTGTGACAAAACTGCAAACCGCTGTTGGCGACACGCTTTTGCGGGCTTGCTCCTCGCTCGCCACCCCGCAAACTGGCCCGCAAACAG
>JAYKHC010000141.1:0-6160 GCA_035285465.1 Cyanobacteriota bacterium | reverse complement strand
TGATCAGCTTCGAGAAGCTGGCGGATCGTGCGGATTCTTCAGCTACGGAGCGGATGCGCCGTCAATGTGCCAGGAATGCTATTCCTTGGATTCCCCTGCAGTTCCGCTCCCAGCCCCGTCCGTTGGCCCCTGCCCTGGCCATTCCCCAGCTCGCCCTCGTTGCCCTCTGGCAGTGGCGTCATCGCCGTCGGCCCCAGCTCGTGCATGCCCGCTCCTATGTGCCAGCCGCGATCGCCCTGCTGCTGCACCGGCTCACCGGCGTGCCGTTCATCTTTGACATGCGGGCTCTCTGGCCCGAAGAGCTGATCACCGCTGGCTATCTTCAACGCGGATCGTTGCTGCATCGGGCCTTGCTCGCCTTGGAGCGGCGTTGTCTGCGGGAAGCCAGCGCCGTGGTGTCGCTCACCCAGGCAGCCGTGGGCTACTTGCAGCAGCAGTACCCCCGTGAACTGGCCGGGCAGCGGATCGCCGTGATTCCCACCTGCGCCGATCTGCAGCGCTTTCAGCTGGCTGAGCCGGCACCTGCCGCTCCCCTGGTGATCGGCTGCATTGGCACCGTGCTCAGCGGCTGGTTTCTGATCGATTGGTTGCGGGCCTTTTTTGATGCCGTCGCCCGGGTCGATCCCAGCGCACGGTTTGAACTGATCAGCCGTGATCCGCCAGAAGCCATTCTCTCTGCACTGCACCCCGCATCCACCTGGGCTGATCGCCTGCATATCCAGTCGGCCAGCCCTGCCGACATGCCCGCCATCGTGCAGCGACACACAGCATCAGTGATGTTCTTCACCGGTGGCCTCAGCAAGTTGGGTAGTTCTCCCACCCGCATGGCCGAAGTCCTCGGTTGCGGTCGTCCGGTGGTGGCCAACCCCGGCGTGGGTGATGTGGAGCAGGTGATCCGCCACCACCGCGTGGGTGTGCTCGCCACCGGAGCCAGCCCTGCCGAGATGGATGCCTGTGTGGCTGAGCTCCTCGCCTTGCTCAAGGATCCCGATCTCGCCAGCCGCTGCCGCCGTACTGCCGAACAGTTATTCTCGCTCGAATCCGGCACCGCTGCCTATCGCCAGCTCTATGCCGAAATCCTTGCTTGATCCTGCGGCGCACTTGGCGCGACCCGCATCCTCGGCCTCTCCCTCTACGGCCCCCAGGCCGCCAGCCACCGCGTGTGAGCGTGGCCTCACGGGCTCCCGGCTGGTGACCCACCGTGATGGAGGCCGCCCGTGACGACGTCCTGGCATTTCTGCACTTCCTGATCCGCACGACTGATCTGCGCAGCCTGCTTCCATGGGCCAACGCAGGATTGCCGAGCCAATCCCCGTCACAGCCTGGATCCGCCCTACCTTGAAACCTTCCCGCGGCCCGGGGTGATGACGATCTCAGCCAGCCCCCGTCCGCCGGAGACAACCCCTCCCTTCCATGCTCTGGCGCCGCTTCGGTTTCCCGCCGATCTCCGGCTCACGCCCGAGCAGTTTGCCCTTCTGTGTGCCGAGAATCGTGAAGCGGTGCTTGAGCTTGCCGCCGATGGCCGGGTGCTGGCGATGACGCCCACAGGAGGCGAAACGGGCGGTCGCAACATCGAACTCGCGTTCCAGCTTCAGCGCTACGCCCGAGCAGGCAGCCATTGGAAGGCGTTCGACAGTTCCACGGGCTTTCATCTACCCGACGACTCCGTGCTCAGCCCCGACGCCTCTCTGGTGCGTCTCGATCGCTGGCTCGCACTGACCCCCGAGCAGCGCCGTGGCTTTGCACCCCTTTGCCCGGATCTGGTGGTGGAATTAGCCAGCCCCAGCGATGAAGGCCCCCGCGGGCTCACGGCCTTGCGCCGCAAAATGGCCAGCTATCTCGCCAACGGTGCCCGCCTCGGCTGGTTGTTCATCCCCCACCAGCAGGCTGTGGAGGTCTGGTCCGCCAGTGGCGATCCTCAGCGATTGGAAGGGATTGCGGTGTTGGAAGCCGGAGCGGAGTTTCCGGATCTGCAGTTGCGGCTCGAAGAGATCTGGGCGGGCTGAAACGCTACAGATTCAGCCAAAGCCACTGCTCGGCAGGAGAAGCGCTTCGCCGAGACCACCTCGGCGCACTGCCGTGGTGGTCGGGGGTTTGTTGAGGACCTGGGCCGCCAACGGGCTTTCTGCTTGTGGCTGCAATCGAATTCTGATGCTCAGGCTGAATGAGTCTTCTCGTCTGAGCCCCCTGATCAAACCGCCGGCCATGCGCAGCGGCTGGAAGCAGTCCGCACACCCCATGGTGCTGTGAAGGGCTGATCATCTTGCCGGCGACGAGATCCGGCAGGCAGAAGCACTTCATGGAAGCCGAAGCACTCATCGTGGGGGTGGTGTTCATAAAAAGCGGACACGGAGACGGACACAGAGACGTCGATGCCTACACCTCCCGCGGACCTGACGGCATCCCAGCGCTTGAATCCATCCCCCTCAATCAGCAAGGGCTGTGTTGAACAGGCGACCCGTCGTCGCGCTCCTGCACCAGCTCGAGCCCAGACCCGAGCACACCCGAGCACACCCGACAACTCCCAAGCCGGATCGCCCGCCAGGATGCCCAGCAGACAGGCCGCCTGCGGCTGACCCATGTGCGGCATCGCCGGCCTGCTGCTCGGGCCCACCTCCAGCCTGGATCCGGCCGCAATCGCCGAACGCATGGCCTGTGCCATCGCCCACCGCGGTCCTGATGACGCCGGCGTGCAGGCCCTTCCCGATCTGCAGCTGGCCCTCGCCCACCGCCGCCTGGCGATCCTCGACCTCTCACCCGCTGGCCATCAGCCGATGGTCTCAGCCAGCGGTCGCTATCTGATCGTGTTCAACGGCGAGATCTACAACCACCTCCAGCTGCGCGAACAACTGGAGAGCACCGGGTCGCAACAGGCTCCCTGGCGTGGCCAAGCCGACACCGAAACCCTGCTGGCTGCCATCGAGGCCTGGGGGCTGGAGGCCACGCTGCAGCGCTGCTCCGGCATGGCAGCCCTGGCCCTGCTGGATCGCCGCGAGCGCCTGCTCCACCTGGTGCGCGACCGTTTCGGCGAAAAGCCTCTCTACTGGGGGGTCAGTGGCCGTGGCAGCGATCAGGCCCTGCTGTTCGGTTCAGACCTGGCCGCCCTGCGCGCCTTCCCCGGCTTTGACAACCCGGTGGATCCGGGCGCCGTCCGGCAGGTGCTCAGCCACGGCTGCATCCGCCCTCCTGCCTGCATCTATGCCGGCATCCACCAGCTGCCACCCGGCCACCGGCTCACCCTTCCCCTGCCCTGGCGATCCGACCGCCCCCTGCCCGAACCCGAGCCCTGGTGGCAGCTGGAGAACGAAGCAGCTGCGGCTGCGGCTGCGGGGGCCGCTCAACCGTTCAGCTGCGAAGCTGACGCCCTCGCAGCCCTCGAAGCCGTGCTGCAGGCAGCCGTGCAGCGCCAGAGCCTGGCTGATGTGCCGCTCGGCTCCTTCCTGTCCGGCGGCGTCGACTCCTCCCTGATCACGGCCCTGCTCCAGGCCGGCAGCAACCGCCCGGTACGCAGCTTCACGATCGGCTTCGAGCCGGAGAGCGCTGCCGAGCAGGGCTTCAACGAGGCCCCCCACGCCCGCGCCGTGGCGGCCCGGCTGGGCACCGATCACCGCGAAGTGGTGCTCAGCAGTGCCGACGCCCGTTCGCTGATCCCCGAACTGCCCAGGCTCTACAGCGAACCGTTTGCCGATTCCTCCCAGCTGCCCACCCACCTGGTTTGCCGTGAAGCCCGCCGCAGCGGTCTGACGGTGGCCCTCAGCGGCGACGGCGGCGATGAGCTCTTCGGCGGTTACAACCGCCACCGCCTCGCCCCCCGCCTGCAGCGCCGCTTCGGCGCCCTGCCCGCCCCGCTGCGCAGGGGTCTGGCCGCCGCCCTCGAAACCCTGCCGGTGCGCCGGCGCGGCCTCACGCAGGACAAGGCCCGCAAACTGGCCGCCGCCATCCGCTGCAGCGGCTCGCTGGAGGAGCTCCAGGCCGCCCTCACCCACCTCGAATCCATCCCGGCGGCGGTCCAGCCACTGCCGCCGGGGCCCTCCCCGGCCGAGCGGCTGATGCTGGCCGATGCGCTCAGCTACCTGCCGGCGGACATCCTCGTGAAAGTCGACCGGGCCGCCATGGCCGTGGGCCTCGAGACCCGAGCCCCTTTCCTCGACCCCGCCGTGGCCGCGCTGGCCTGGCGCCTGCCGCTGACCCTGAAGATCCGTCAGGGCCAGGGCAAATGGGCCCTGCGGCGCCTGCTCGAACGCCACCTGCCCCCGGAGCTGGTCGCCCGCCCCAAGGCCGGGTTCGCCATGCCGATCGGCCCCTGGCTGCGCGGCCCGCTGCGAGCCTGGGCCGAACCGCTGCTCCAGCCGGATCGACTGGCCGGCCGGGGCTGGGTGGATGCCAGGCACGTTCGGCACTGCTGGCAGCAGCACGTCAGTGGCCGGGCCGACCACACCCCCCTTCTCTGGGCGGTGTTGATGCTGCACGCTTGGGCGGACCACTGGATGGCCGAGCACTGAGGCCCTGCCATGCTTCCTTACCTGTTCTCCTGGGGCCTGTTCGCCGGCGTTGCCATCATCAATCCGCTGCGGCGCCTGGCTGGCAGCGGGCTGCTCTGGGTGGCGCTGTTCCTGGTGGTGCTGATCGGGCTGCGGGAGCAGGTGGGCGGCGACTGGGGCAATTACCTGCCCTACCTCGATTCGATCGGACCGCTCAGCCTGCTCGAGGCCCTTCAGGAAACCGAACCCGGCTACGCCCTGCTCAACTGGCTCGGGGCCCGCAGTGGCGGCGGTGTCTACCTGGTGAACACGATCTGCGGGGCGCTGTTCACGTTCGGGCTGCTGCGCTTCTGCCGCGCCCAGCCCCGCCCCTGGCTCGCACTCACCCTGGCCTTCCCCTATCTGGTGACGGTGGTGGCGATGGGGTACTCCCGCCAGGGGGTGGCCATCGGCTTCGAGATGCTGGCTCTGCTCGCCCTGCAGCGGGATCGGCTGCTCGGCTTCCTGTTCTGGATCGCTCTGGCCTCCAGCTTCCACCGCACCGTCCTGGTGCTGCTGATCCTGCCGGCCTCCACCCTCTCCGGTTCGCTGCGCTTCTCCCAGCTGATCCGCTTCGCCCTGCTGGCCGGCTCCGCCTATGGCCTGTACAGCGCCGTGATCGCGCCGGACATCGACTACTACGTGCAGGGATACCTCGAGGCGGAATACCAGTCGCAGGGTGCCCTGATCCGGGTGGCGCTGTGTCTGCTGCCCGCCATGCTGTTTCTTCCCTTCCGCCGCCACTTCGATCTACCACCGGATACTCAGCGGATCTGGACCCTCATCTCCGGCCTGGCTCTGGCCGCAGCCATCGGCCTGGCCACCGTGGCCTCCTCCACCGCTGTGGACCGCCTGGCCCTTTATCTCATCCCCCTGCAGCTCTACATCGGCAGCCGTCTGCCGGATACAGGCCTGCTGGGCATCCCCCCCGGAATCTGGAACAAACTGCTGGTGGCTTTCTCTCTGGTCGTGCTGCTGGTGTGGCTGCTGTTTGCCGGCCACTCATACGCCTGGTTGCCCTACCGCAATCTGCTGCTGCCGTTATAGGCTTCCATCAATCACAAATCGGTCGCTGTCCATAACTTCCCCGAAGGTTCTGCTGCTGGCAAATACCAGCTGGTACCTGGTCAATTTCAGGCTGCCTCTGCTGCGCCTGCTGCGCGAACAGGGTTACCGGGTCGCCCTGGTGGCGCCCCATGATGCTCACACACGCCAGCTGGAAGCCGAGGGGTTCGTTGTACACCCCTGGCTGATCCAGCGCCGCTCGGTCAATCCGCTCAAGGAGGCCCGGGCCCTGGTGGATCTGCTGCGCATCTACCAGCGCGAACAGCCGGATCTGGTGCATCACTTCACCATCAAGGCCTGCCTCTACGGCACCATCGCCGCCAAACTCGCCGGGGTGCCGCGGGTGATCAATGCCATCACCGGCCTGGGCCATCTCTTCCTGGGCAGCAACAAGCGCACCCGCCTGCTGCGCCACGGGCTCCGCCCCCTTTACAAGGCGGTGTTCAGGGCCCGCCGCGCCACGGTGGTGTTCCAGAACGCCGATGATCAGGAGCGCCTGATCCAGCTGGGGATCACCCGGGCCTCCACCAGCCTGCTGATCCGGGGCTCCGGGGTGGATGTGAACCACTTCCGGC
>JAYKHC010000140.1:0-45942 GCA_035285465.1 Cyanobacteriota bacterium | reverse complement strand
GAGAAACAACAGCTGGGGTTCATGGAGCAGAGCGGCGAGCAGTTCCGCCTTCATCCTCTGGCCCAGGGAGAGTTTCCGCACGGGCTGGGTGAGCTCCTCTCCCAGCTCAAGCATGTCGGCGAGTTCGCTGATGCGACGCCTGGCCACCCCTTCTGGGATGCCATACACGGCCGCATTCACACGAAGTGAATCCAGCGGCGGCAGATCCCAGATGAGCTGTTGCTTCTGGCCCATCACCAGGGTGATGCGTTCCAGAAAGGCACGCTGGCGACGCCAGGGCTGATGGCCCGTCACCTCCAGTCGCCCGGCGCTCGGGTGGATCAGGCCGCAGAGCATCTTGAGGGTGGTGGTCTTGCCGGCACCATTCGGACCCAGAAAACCCACCACCTCACCCGGGTTGATGCTGAAACTCACGTCCTGCACCGCGACCAGATCGCGGCTTCGCCGCCTCAGGAAATGGCGAAGAGTGCCGATCAGCCCCGGCTGCTTGTCCGCCACTCGGTAGGTCTTGCTCAGACCGCTGGCCCGCACGACAGCCATCTCTGAACCTTAACCAGGCCCGTTCCAGGGGCATCACCCGGTTCGGGGATGCCCGAGAGTGCCTGAATGCATGCCCTGTCCCTGCCCACCTGGTGGATCCACATCACTTCGGTGTTTGAGTGGGTTCTCGCGATGTTCGCCATCCAGCGCCTCGGAGCGGTCCGGCGAGAGCAGGGTTGGCAGTGGCTGGCGCTGGCCATGCTGCCGGCCCTGATCAGCGCGATGTGCGCCTGCACCTGGCACCTGTTCGACAACGCCGAACAGCTCAGGGGGCTCGTGGTGCTTCAGGCCGGGCTCACCTGTCTCGGCAACGGCTGTCTGGCGCTGGCGTCGTTCGTGCTGCTGAGGGAGCAGCAACCGCGTGGCACACAGGCTGGAACAGAGAATTGACCCATGACTGATCCGGGTTTGCTGGAACGACTGGCGGCGATCGATCCGGCGCCGCTGTTCGTGATCTCTCTGTTCCCCTATCTGGCCTTCCTCGGGTTCGCCGCGAAGGTGAAGGGGTTCCCACGGCTCGGACTGCGGGGTTTTCAGGCCACCCTGCTGTTCGTGGTCATCACGATTGTGGCCTCGGTGATCGCGCTGAAGGTCTACGGGCGGCAGCTGGCCGATGTGGACGTGTTGCATGGCAGTGCCGAAGCCTTTCTCACACTGGCAAACCTGCTGGTCGTGGTGGGCTTCAGTCGGGCCGTCCAGGGGATGAACAAGTCTTAAGGATCGGATCCCCTGGCCGGCACTGCCCAGAGGATGGGTTGTCGGCCTTTCCTTCATGATCGCTCCGCTGTTCGCCCTCGCCCCTGCCACGGTCGCCTGGTCTCCCAAGGTGGCTCTGGTGATGATCGTCTGCAACGTGATCGCCATCGCGATTGGCAAGGCAACGATCAAGCAGCCCAACGTGGGGCTGCAACTGCCGAACGCCGCCATGTTCGGCGGCCTCAGCCATGGCGCGATGCTCGGAACGCTGAGCCTGGGCCACATCTTCGGGATCGGAGCCATCCAGGGGCTGGCCTCCCGGGGAGTGCTCTGATCCGGCCGTCGTCAGGCGTTCAAGCCAGCCGATCGCTGTTCAGGCAGCGATCGGCTCCATCCGTTTGGTGGGGGAAATCAGGCTGGCATAGCGATCCAGGATGCGATCGGCCATCTGCGAGGGCGTGAGGCCGAGGCTCTGCTTGCTCTGCTGGGGCGAAGCGTGATCGACGAGCACGTCAGGAATACCCAGGCGGAGCACAGGCACCAGCACATCGCTGTCGTTGAGAGTCTCCACAACAGCAGCACCGAACCCCCCGGCCAGAGCACCCTCCTCCATGGTCACGACACGGCCGATCCGCTGGGACATCGGCACAATCAGCGCCTGATCCAGCGGGCGGAGGAAGCGGGCATTGATCACAGCGGCCCGGATGCCCTGCTCCTGAAGCAACCCGGCGGTTGCCATAGCTGGATACACCATCGATCCATAGGCCACGATCAGCAGGTCGTCGCCATCGGCCAGCAGCTCACCCCGACCGATCTCCAGGGGCTGCCAGCCCTCCTCCATCAGCGGTACACCCTCTCCTTCGCCGCGGGGGATGCGGATGGCACAGGGTCCGCTGTGATGAATGGAGGTCACCAGCATGCGCTGAAGCTCGGCTTCATCCTTCGGTGCCATCACCGTGAAGTTGGGCACAGCCCGGAGATAGCTGATGTCGTACTGGCCCTGGTGGGTGGGGCCATCCGCTCCCACGATCCCGGCCCGATCAAGCACGAAGGTGACCGGCAGGTTCTGAATCCCCACGTCGTGGATCAGCTGGTCGTAGGCGCGCTGCAGAAAGGTGCTGTAGATGGCGCACACGGGGCGGAGGCCTTCACAGGCCATGCCGGCCGCCATGGTCACCGCATGCTGCTCAGCGATGCCCACATCGAAGTACTGACCGGGAACCGCCTTCTCAAGCAGGTCGAGACCGGTACCGGTGGCCATCGCCGCTGTGATGCCCACCACAGTGGGGTCCTGCTCGCAGAGTTTCACGAGCGTCTGGCCGAACACCTTGCTGTAGCCGGGTGGCTTGGGTTTGGTGGAGGGGTAGGCCTTGCCGGTGGAGAGATCAAAGGCGTTCTGGGCGTGATACCCCACCTGATCGGCCTCGGCGTAGGCGTAGCCCTTGCCCTTGGTGGTGGCCACGTGCACCAGCACAGGCCCCTCATGCTCGTGGGCGAGCTGGAACATCCGCACCATCTCACCGATGTCATGCCCGTCAACCGGGCCCATGTAGGTGAAGCCCAGCTCCTCGAACACAGCACCAAGCTTGGGCACCGCCAGGCGCTTCATGCTCTCTTTGAGATTCTTGAGCTCGGTGGGCAGTTCGCCGTGCATGAACGGAAGATGCTTGATCGCCTCCTCCGCGTTGTCCTGAAGAAACTGCAGGGGCTTGCTGTGCCGCATTCGGTTGAGGTGGGTGCTCAGAGCCCCCACCGGTGGGCTGATCGACATGTCGTTGTCATTGAGCACCACCAGCAGCCGGGTCTTGGGCAGGTGTCCGGCATGGTTGATGGCCTCGAGGGCCATACCCCCGGTGAGCGCTCCATCACCGATCACCGCCACACAGCGGAAATTCTCACCTCGGGCATCGCGGGCCAGGGCCATCCCGAGCGCGGCGGAGATCGAGGTGCTGGCATGCCCGGCACCGAAATGATCAAAGCGGCTTTCGCAACGCTTGAGATAGCCGGCCACCCCACCTTTCTGACGGAGCGAATCGAACGTGTTGTACCGGCCGGTGATCAGTTTGTGGGGGTAAGCCTGATGTCCGACGTCCCAGACCACCTTGTCGTGGTCGAGATCAAGGGTCTGATAGAGAGCAAGGGTGAGTTCGACAACCCCGAGGCCCGGGCCGAGATGTCCGCCGCTGGTGCTCACCACCTGAAGATGACGGTCGCGGATCTGCCGGGCCACGTCGTCGAGTTCGGCGAGGCTGAGCCCGTGGAGTTGGTTGGGATGACTCAGCTCGCTGAGTTTCATGCAGACTCCACGGATCGGGCGACAATCTAGGCGCAGCCGTCATCGCATCTGTTGGCGTTGGCACCGAACCGGAGCCGGGCTCTCGTTATCGAGGGTGGCGAGGGCAGACTGGGTGGATGAGCCAGGGAACCGAATCAGACTCCCGAGCCACCCCGGAGGACATGCTGCGGCGGATTCTGCGGGCCCGGGTTTACGACGTGGCGATCGAAACACCGCTCGATCCTGCTCCCGGTCTCTCGTTGCGGTTGAACAACCGGGTTCTGCTCAAGCGTGAGGACCTGCAGCCGGTGTTCAGCTTCAAGCTCCGGGGTGCCTACAACAGGATGGTGGGGCTCAGCCGGGCGGAACGGAGCCGTGGGGTGATTGCCGCCAGCGCCGGGAACCATGCCCAGGGCGTAGCTCTTGCAGCACAGCGGTTGGAATGCAGAGCCGTGATCGTGATGCCGCTCACCACTCCGGACGTGAAAGTCCGGGCCGTGTCGTCGCGAGGGGCGGAGGTGATTCTCCACGGGGACAACTATGACGAGGCCTGTGGTGAGGCGGTTCGGATCGGCATCGAACAGGGTCTCACTTTCATCCATCCCTTTGATGATCCCGATGTGATCGCCGGCCAGGGAACGATCGGCATCGAGATCCTGCGCCAGTGCTCCCGACAGCCCGATGCCATTTACGTGGCGGTGGGGGGCGGTGGTCTGATCGCCGGTATCGGCTCCTATGTGAAGGCCATCTGGCCTGGGGTTGAGATCATCGGGGTTGAACCCCAGGATGCGGACGCCATGACCCGCTCACTGGCCTGCGGTGAGCGGGTACGGCTTGAGCAGGTGGGATTGTTCGCTGATGGAGTGGCAGTCCGCCAGGTGGGAAGGCAGACCTTTGCTCTGGCCCAGCAGGTGGTCGATCGAATGGTGACCGTCGATACCGATGCCATCTGTGCAGCGATCAAGGACGTGTTTGAAGACACCCGTTCGATCCTGGAGCCTGCCGGTGCCCTGGCTGTCGCCGGGATGAAGCTGGATGTTCAGCGGCGCGGGCATCGCAACCGCAGCCTGGTGGCGGTGGCCTGCGGCGCCAACATGAATTTCGGCAGACTGCGGTTCGTGGCCGAGCGCACGGAGATCGGCGAAGACCGCGAAGCGATGCTGGCCGTTGAGATCCCGGAGCAAGCCGGCAGCCTGCGACGCTTCTGCACGCTGCTGGGAAACCGCAACCTCACGGAATTCAGCTACCGACTGGCAGACACCTGCCGCGCACACATCTTTGTGGGTGTGCAGACCAGCGGCACCATCGACGAGGCGGATCTGATCCACGACGTGCGGGCCGCGGGATTTCCCTGCCTCGACCTCTCGAACAATGAGCTGGCCAAGCTGCATCTCCGCCACATGGTGGGTGGGCGGATGCCAGCCGGTTCGGGGCAGGCGGCACCAATCCAGGAACTGCTCTACCGCTTCGAATTTCCTGAACGTCCCGGGGCCTTGATGCGCTTTCTCACCAGCCTTCACCCTGGCTGGAACATCAGCATCTTCCACTACCGCAACCACGGTGCCGACGTCGGACGCATCGTTGTGGGTGTGCAGGTCCCGCCCGCAGAGCTGCCTCAGTGGAGGAACTTCATCCATGGGTTGGGTTACCACTTTGTCGATGAAACCGACAACCCCGCCTACCGGGTCTTTCTGGGGCCATGCAGCGCCCCACTCCCGTCGCTTGGATAAGGGCATAAAGTCGGGGCGAGCGTTGCGGCGTAACGACCCTGTCTGATCAGGCACCATCCGGCCGTGCTGACTCCGCGCCAGGGATCGGTCCAGGACTCCGGACCGTGTCGCTGCCGGCCAGGATCGAGGCCATCCTGTACCTCAAGGGCAAGCCCCTCACACCCGGGGAGATTGCCGCGATCGCGGATGCCGACCGCGAAGAGGTTCAGGCTGGCCTGGTTGCGCTGATGGCCGACTACGCCTGTCGGGATACGGCCCTTGAGATCCGCCGGGAAGGCCAGCGCTACGGGCTCCAGCTTCGAGAGAGCCTGGCCGATCTCGTCCAGAACCTGCTGCCGGTTGATCTGTCCACTGCGGCGCTGAGAACCCTGGCCACCATTGCCCTCAAGAAGCGGATCCTCCAGTCTGAGCTTGTGGAACTGCGGGGTTCCGGGGCCTATGAACACATCAAGGAGCTGCTGGCCCAGAACTTCATTGAACGGAAGCGACAGAGCGATGGCAGGTCTTACTGGCTGAGTCCGAGCGAGAAATTTCATCGCACCTTTGCTGTGAAGGGGATGGATCTGCCGGCCGCTCCGCGGGCTGCCTGAACGGCGAAGCGTTCTTCCATAGGATTGAAGCAACGTTTGATTCAGCGCGCCCTCCATGGAGATCGTCAGCCAACTGCTTGCGGTGGTGGCCCGCACCCTGGAGATCTATTCGCTGATCCTGCTGGTGCGGGTTCTGCTCAGCTGGTTTCCGAATCTCGACTGGGGGAATCCACTCCTGAGCACCGTCAGCTCCATCACCGATCCCTATCTCAATGTCTTCCGTGGCCTGATTCCCCCTCTTGGGGGGCTTGATCTCTCCGCGATCGTGGCCTTCCTGGCCCTGAGCCTGGGTCAGCAACTGCTTCAGTCAGCCAGCATCGGGCTGTCCGGCAGTCTTGTGTTCTGAGCTTGTGTACTGAGGTCCGGGACTCGGAAATCAGCTGAGCTGCTGCTCGAGGGGCAACAATTCATCGCCGGCGCTGACGCGTGCCCTCACCGGGGCCCGGAACCCTCGAGCCTTGACGTTCCGGACGATCAGAGGTTCAGGAGTCCCCCGGGGAACCGCCAGTCGAACGGCGAAATCCGTCCGACCGGGTGGAACGTCGCCGATCGAACCCACCCGGGTTCGGTTCTGGAGCACCGGTTCGCCACTGGCATCGAGGATCACGGCAAACAGATCGGCATCCACAACGGTCTGCTTGCCGGGGTTGTCCACCCGCCCTCGCAAGGCGTAACAACTGGCGCCGCTGTAACCGCGCCGATCGGGCTGGGCTCCGGGGTCATCAGAGGGACAGGGCTCCAGGTGAACCTCGGCCACCTGAAGGTCTGCTGCCCAGGCCGGCTGGGGATCCAGCCAGAGGTTGCAGCCGATCACCAGCAGCAACACCAGAACAGAGGCGGGCAGTCTCCACATACGCAGGTTCGGGATCAGCGGGCATCGCCCTCTCCAGCGATCACGTTACGGGCGGCTCGGCTGGCGAGCTTCTCGAGATTGGCCGTGGCGATGGTTTCCAGATCAAGATCAAGCTCTGTGGCCAGCTGGGCCAGGTACCAGAGCACATCGCCCAGTTCCAGTTTGAGACTCTCAATCCGCTCGGGACTGAACTGGCCGCCCTGATCACGGATCACCTTCTTGACCTTGTCGGCCACTTCACCGGCTTCGCCACACAGTCCCAGGGTGGGGTAGATGGGGTTGGTCCCGGCGTTCGGGTAGCGGGCTGTGGAGCGGGATTGCCGCTGGTAAGACCGAAAGTCCAAACAAACAGAGGGTCTGGGTAGGCCGATGGTAGTTTCCGAGCTACCAAAGAAGCATCGATGGGCCACCCCGATCTCATGCGTCGCACCAAGATCGTGGCCACCATCGGCCCGGCCACCGAATCTCCGGAGCGGCTGCGCCAGCTCATCTCAGCTGGCGCCACCACATTCAGGCTGAATTTTTCCCACGGTGATCACAGTGAACACGCCGCCCGGATCGCAACGATCCGTGAGGTTTCGGCAGAGATGGGGCTGGAAGTTGGAATTCTCCAGGATCTGCAGGGCCCGAAGATCCGTTTAGGTCGTTTCGCCGACGGTCCGATCACCCTGGCCAAAGGTGACAGCTTTGCGCTCACCTCCCGTGAGGTGGCCTGCAACCGCCAGATTGCCACGGTCACCTACGAACGCCTGGCGGATGAGGTGATTGCCGGGAGCCGGATCCTGCTGGATGACGGGCGTGTCGAGATGAGGGTTGAAACCGTTGATCAACCCGCGCAGACCCTTCACTGCAGCGTGACAGTGGGTGGGGTTCTCTCCAATAACAAAGGGGTGAACTTCCCGGATGTTCAGCTTTCGATCCGAGCCCTCACCGACAAGGACCGCCGTGACCTTGCCTTCGGACTGGCCCATCAGGTGGATTGGGTTGCGCTCAGCTTCGTTCGCAATCCTTCTGATCTGGAAGAAATCAAAGCGCTGATCGCTGACCAGGGATATCAGACACCCGTGGTGGCCAAGATCGAGAAATTCGAAGCGATCGATCAGATCGATGCCATCCTGCCGCTCTGCGATGGCGTGATGGTGGCTCGCGGGGATCTGGGCGTTGAGATGCCTGCCGAGGAGGTGCCGCTGCTGCAGAAGGAACTGATCCGCAAATGCAACAGCCTCGGGATTCCGGTGATCACGGCCACCCAGATGCTGGACTCGATGGTGAGTTGCCCGCGACCCACCCGCGCCGAGGTGAGCGATGTGGCCAACGCCATCCTGGATGGAACCGATGCGGTGATGCTCTCCAACGAAAGTGCTGTGGGCGATTTTCCTGTCGAGGCAGTCGCCACGATGGCCACGGTGGCCAGAAGGATCGAACGCGACTACCCCCACCGTGTGTTGGACAGCCAGATGGCCTGCACGATTGCCAACGCCATCTGCCAGGCAGTGAGCTCGGTGGCCAGCCAGTTGAACGCCTCCGCGATCCTGCCGCTCACCAACAGTGGCGCCACGGCGCGGAACGTGAGCAAATTCAGGCCCAGCACCCCCATTCTGGCCATCACCAACCAGCAGAAGGTGGCCCGGCAGCTGCAGCTGGTCTGGGGGGTGAACCCCCTCCTGGTGGAGGAGCAGACCTCGTCGACCAGCACCTTCAGCCTGGCGATGCGAATGGCACGGGAACAGGGTTACCTCCACGACGGAGACCTGGTGGTTCAGACCGCTGGCACCCTTGCCGGTGTCAGTGGTTCGACTGATTTCATCAAGGTGGGGATCGTCTCGGCCGTGCTCTCCCGGGGTGTGGCGGTCGGCGAGGGTTCGGTGAGTGGTCGCGTGAGACTGGTCCAGGATCCTGAGGCGGCCACAGCAATCCAGACCGGGGAAATTCTGGTGATCCGCGAAGCCACCGTGGAGTACCTGGAAGCCATCCGGCGTGCCAAGGGCGTGATCGCCGAGTGTGGCGATCGTGACTGTCACACAGCTGCCATCGCTCAGCGCAACAACATTCCAGCCATCCTGGGAGTGGCCAACGCGCTTTCAAGCCTTCGCCAGGGTGAGATCGTCACCCTCGACCTCCACCGCGGCGAGGTCCATCGCGGCGCTCGCAGCCCCAGTCCAGACAGAATCAACGATCGTCCCTGACCACTCCGTCCCCTCTGCCCATGGCATCCAAGCTGCCACTGCGGGAAACGATGGGGATGGCTCTGTCAACCCTGAGGGCCAACCGGCTTCGCAGCCTGCTGACGATGCTGGGAATCGTGATCGGGAATGCCTCGGTGATCACCCTGGTGGGGGTGGGTCGAGGAGCCCAGAACCTGGCCGCAGGGCAGCTGAGCAATCTCGGCGCCAACGTGTTGTTCGTGGTGCCAGGGAACAACGACACGCGCCGTCAGGGGATCACGTTCCCCAAAACGCTGGTGCTGGAAGACGCTGAGGCGATCGCCACCCAGGTTCCAAGCGTGGCCCGCGTGGCGCCGCAGGTCACCATCAGCGAGGTGATCCAGTCGGGAGGAGTCACAACCACAGCCTCGGTGGCCGGAGTGACTCCCGAGTTTCTCCCGGTGCGTCAGTTTGAAGTGGCTCGCGGCCGCTTCTTCACAGCTTCGACTCTGGAAGGGGCGCGTCAGGAGGTGGTGATCGGCCCTGACCTGGCGCTCAAACTGTTCGGCAGCCGCCCCCCGGTGGGACGTCAGCTGAGGATCCGCAACCTGCCCTTTGAGGTGGTTGGGGTCCTGGCCCCGAAAGGCGCGGTGTTCGGCCAGAACCAGGACGAGAACGCCTACATCCCTCTCACCACGATGGTGAGCCAGTTGAGCGGCCGTGATCCCACCTACGGCGTGAGCCTGAACTTCATCAGCGTGGAGGCCCGAAATGACGACAGCATCAATGCAGCGGCATTCCAGATCACCAATCTGCTGCGCCAACGGCACCGGATCCTGCGGGACGACGACTTTGCGGTTCGCTCCCAGAAGGATGCTCTCTCGATCGTGAGCACCATCACCGGTGGACTGACCTTGATGCTGGCTGCCATCGGCGCCATTTCCCTGCTGGTGGGAGGGATCGGCATCATGAACATCATGCTGGTGTCCGTCAGTGAACGCACAGCCGAGATCGGGCTGCGCAAGGCGCTGGGGGCCCGCAGCGGGGATGTGTTGCTTCAGTTCCTGGTGGAAGCCCTGGTGTTGGCCAGTCTCGGAGGAGTCTTCGGCACTGCCCTCGGCGTCGGCGCCGTGAATCTGGTTGCGCTGATCACCCCCCTGCCGGCCGCTGTGGGAGTGGAAACAGTCATGGTGACCGTGGGGCTGTCAGGTTCAATCGGCCTGTTCTTCGGTGTGGTCCCGGCCCGAAGGGCCTCAAGGCTCGACCCGATCGTGGCCTTGCGCAGCCTCTAGAAATGCGGTCATCAAACATGAAAAAAACATTAAAGCGGGCAAACCGTCACACCAGGCACCGTTCCAGCTGAGCAGGGATGGCTTGATGGGCTTCGTGGAACCACCTTGGGCATTTGGACCTGCTCGCCTGCGCCTACCGCAACCGCACCGATCGGATGGTGATCATCCGCTGTGAAGGGCGTGAAGGGTTTTATCTCGAGCGTGTTGTGTTCCCGTTTGAGCTGCTCACGTTTGAATGTCCAGCGGATGAAAAACTGGAGGTGTGGACCCACGGGCTGGGAGGTCCCGAGCTGATGGACAGCCTGCCTGTTGCCGAACTCGAGCTCGACTCACCGAAACCGAATGCACAGCAGGATCTGAGAGTCCCCGAGCATTACGCCTTCGACTTCGAGGGGTTTGAGGCGGCGGCCGGCTGAGGTTCCGTTACATTGGTTAAGAATTCTGTTCTGGAGTCAGACGTTCCATGAATCAGCGCTGGCGTTTGATCCTCCTCTGGGGACTCCCCCTGGCCATCGCCGCGTTTCTCGGCTGGCAGGTCTTCTCCGGAGGAACCTTGTCCTCGCTGAGGCCGGACGGTCCCACGGTTGCCCCGCGCAATGCGGCCGTGGCCCGCATGAGCTATGGACGCTTTCTCGATTACGTCGATGCCGGGCGTGTCACGGCCGTGGATCTCTACGACGGCGGTCGATCGGCCGTGGTTGAAGCGGTGGATCCGGATCTGGATAACCGGGTGCAGCGCCTGAGAGTGGATCTGCCTGGAGTGGCTCCGGAACTGATCAACAAGCTGAAGGAGCAGGGAATCAGCTTCGACATTCACCCCCCTCGCAATTCTCCGCCGGTTCTGGGACTGCTGGGCAACCTTGTCTTTCCCTTGCTGTTGATCGGCTCCCTGATCTTCCTGGCGCGCCGCTCCAGTGGCATGCCCGGTGGACCCGGTCAGGCGATGCAGTTCGGCAAGACCAAGGCGCGCTTCCTGATGGAGGCAGAAACAGGCGTCAAGTTTGATGATGTAGCCGGTGTCGAGGAAGCCAAGCAGGATCTTCAGGAGGTCGTCACCTTCCTCAAGACCCCGGAGCGCTTCACCTCTGTAGGAGCACGAATTCCCAAGGGTGTTCTGCTGGTCGGACCTCCGGGAACCGGCAAGACCCTTCTGGCCAAGGCGATTGCCGGAGAGGCCGGAGTTCCTTTCTTCTCGCTTTCGGGCTCAGAGTTCGTGGAGATGTTTGTGGGTGTGGGAGCCAGCCGGGTTCGGGATCTGTTCAAGCGCGCCAAGGAAAACAGCCCCTGCCTGATCTTCATCGACGAGATTGATGCTGTTGGCCGTCAGCGTGGCGCCGGTATCGGGGGCGGCAATGACGAGCGTGAACAGACGCTGAACCAGCTGCTCACCGAGATGGATGGTTTTGAAGGCAACAGTGGAATCATCATCATTGCAGCAACCAACCGCTCTGATGTTCTTGATTCGGCTCTGATGCGACCCGGTCGTTTTGACCGCCAGGTGATGGTTGATGTCCCCGACATCAAGGGACGCCTGGCTGTTCTCAAGGTGCATTCCCGCAACAAAAAACTGGGTGAGGATGTGAGCCTCGAGGCCATCGCCCGCAGAACTCCAGGCTTCTCAGGGGCTGATCTTGCCAATCTGCTCAATGAGGCGGCGATTCTCACCGCTCGTCGTCGCAAGGAAGCCACCACGCTTCGCGAAATTGATGATGCCGTTGATCGGGTGATCGCCGGTATGGAAGGCAAACCGCTCACCGATGGACGCAGCAAGCGTCTGATCGCTTATCACGAAGTGGGGCACGCGCTTGTCGGTACCCTTGTGAAGGCGCACGATCCCGTTCAGAAGGTCACTCTGATTCCCCGGGGTCAGGCCCAGGGGCTTACCTGGTTCTCCCCTGACGAGGAACAGATGTTGGTGAGCAAGTCCCAGCTGCGAGCCAGGATCATGGGAGCTCTGGGGGGTCGCGCGGCTGAAGATGTTGTCTTCGGCCATTCAGAAGTCACCACCGGTGCCGGTGGTGATATTCAGCAGGTTGCCTCCATCGCAAGACAGATGGTCACCCGTTTCGGCATGAGCGAACTGGGCCAGTTCTCGCTGGAAGCCGGTAACCAGGAAGTGTTTCTGGGTCGTGACCTGATGACCCGCAGCGACGGTTCCGATGCCATGGCCACCAAGGTGGACGAAGCCGTTCGAGCCATTGTCCAGATGTGTTACCAGGAGACTGTTCAGCTCGTCTCCAGCAACCGTGCCTGCATGGATCGTGTGGTCGAGGTGCTGATCGAGAAGGAGAGTCTGGATGGTGATGAATTCCGCAGCATCGTCGCCGAATATGCGGAGATCCCTGAGAAGGAGCGGTTTTCACCACTCCTTGCTGAAACTCTTCCCCGTGTGGGCTGAATCAACCAGCCCACTCCCACTTAGAACGTGATCAGAGCGCCCTGATTGGGCGCTTGTCGATCACCTTATCAATCAGTCCATAATCAACCGCCTCAGCCGGAGACATGAAGAAATCACGATCCGTGTCTTCTTCAATTCGGCTGAGCGGTTGGCCTGTTCTGGCTGCCAGTTCATCGTTTAACTTCTTTTTAAGGTAGAGAATCTCATCGGCCTGGATCCTGATGTCGCTGGCCTGCCCCCTCGCCCCGCCCAGGGGCTGGTGGATCATGATTCTGGAGTGTGTGAGGCTGCTGCGTTTTCCCTTGGCGCCGGCCCCCAGAAGAAAGGCGCCCATCGATGCCGCGAGTCCGACACAAACGGTCTGGACATCAGGCTTGATGTGTTGCATGGTGTCAAAGATTCCCAGGCCGTCGTAAACGGACCCACCGGGGGAATTGATGTACATGAAGATGTCTTTATCCGGATCCTCCGCTTCCAGAAACAGAAGCTGAGCCACGATCCGATTGGCCGATTCAGCAGTCACGGGTTCGCCCAGAAAAATGATCCGCTCCCTGAGCAGCCGTGAGTAGATGTCAAAAGCACGTTCTCCCCGGCCCGACTCCTCAATCACAATCGGAATCACAGACACAGGGTGGTGCAGCAGCTGAATCCGATCTTACCGACGCCGGGCGGCTAGGGTCTCCAGATTCGAGGGTATCCCGCGTGAGCGCAGCTCTCACCGTCGCCGACAGCAAACGCGCCTTCCACCAGGCGTTCCCCCACGTGATCAATCCCCTCTACAGGCGGATGGTGGACGAGCTGCTGGTTGAGCTCCATCTCCTGAGTCGACAGGTGGGATTCCAGACCGATCCCCTGTTCGCCTGCGGCCTGGTGCAGGTCTTTGACAGCTTCGCCCGCGGCTACAGGCCGGAACAACAGCGGGATCAGCTGTTCGCCGCCCTCTGCGGGGCGTCCGGCTTCTCTGATCAGGAGCTGAGGGCTCTGCAGGCCACCGCTGTGGAAGAGATCGGTCAGCACAGCGTCGAGGAGGTGAAGCAGTGGATCGAGGCCCAGGGCAACGGAGCTCCGCGACCTATCGCTCAGGCGCTTGAAGGAATCCGCCGGCCGGACTTCCATTACTCCCGCCTGATGGCGGTCGGTCTGCTCAGCCTGCTGGAGCAGGCTCAGGGAGCTGATGGAATGGATCCCAGCACCCTGCGCACTTATGCCCACGATCTGGGCGCTGCGATGGGGCTTCTCCAGGAGCGCGTGGACAAGGACCTCAGCCTCTACGCCAGCAACCTCGAAAAGATGGCGCAAGCCGTGGAGCTGATGGAGGAAACCGTTGCGGCCGAACGACGCAAACGTGAACGCCGCAATGTTCCGATCAGCGCTCCGCCGCAAGGTCAAGGCGTCCCGTCAGCCGGCTGAGTGGGCGGTCTGAAGGACTCAGTTCCAGCTGCAGGCTCCGGCCCTGACGAATCAGCTCAGGAAGGCTTCTGGGCAACAGGCCCAGCCGATTGAGAGCTTCGGGAAGCAACCTCAGCCTGAGCGGAGATCCCTTCGGCAAGCTTTGAACCGGTGGCATGAGGCTCCCCGGAGTCGGCCCGAGGAACAGATTCAACTGGGGTTCGCCCCGCTCCACCGCCTGCCAGCGCCAACCACCCACAACCGTGCCGTCCTCGCGCAGGAAAACAGCCGCGGGAAGGGTCTGGGAGCGCAGCCCGGGTGCGGGGACACCGAGTAAGGGTGGCCCTTCCCGGAGATCCTGATCCAGCAGAGCGCGACGCAGGCCGGCCAACAGGGAAGCCCAGGGTCGCCGCTCGGGGCCGACAGCCAGGAGCAGTTCCAGCCCGGCCTGAAAGCTGCCGTCCGGAATCGGACGGAGCCGCAGGCGGAACGGAACGGAGCTGATCAGCTTCAGCTGGCGTTCGCCGATTCCATAACGAGAGGCCAGCGGCTCGCGGATCAGCTGGCGACTGAACAACGTGCTCACCAGCGGGTTCAGAGCCGGGCCCTCGAGCTCCAGCAGGACCCCCTCCTGCAAGCGCTGCGGGGCTTCGGATCGGCCCGGCGCTGCAGGCGGATCCCCAAGCAGACCCGACGTCGCGGCAGTTTCGCCGCTGAAATCGAGCACCCGAAGCCCGCGCCCAGCGCCGGCAGCCAGGCTCAGACACCCCTGGCTCACCTGCTGCAGCAGGGAGGCCAGGGGGCCTGTCAGTTCGGCCAGGCCGATCTGGCTCCAGTACACCGACTGTTCACGTTGCAGTCGTTCGAGGCAGCGGCGCTCCAGCCCACGGCGCTGGCGACCGCTGCTGCCGAGCTGATCCGAGAGCTGGCGATTCGACAACGGATCAGGCGCCAGAACGACAAGCTCGTTGACCCTGAGCGCACCGGCCACCTCCGTGTTCTGACCGACGGCAAAGCCCAGAAACGGACCCGCATCGCCATCTCGGCTCCAGAACTGCCACCAGATCCCACGCTGACGTCGCCAGAGACGCTCAGCACGGGGGGTGCCGAGGCGCTCGCGCCACAGCCTTGGAACCGGACGGTCCGGGGCCGCCTGAAAGCTCTGCAGCAGCGAAACCTGGGGCAGCAACCGATCGAGACCCATGGCCCGGGGCCTGGGCCATCGCCACAGAGCCATGGCAGGCAGTGTCACCAGGGCGATGGTGACCAGCGTCAGAGGCAACAGCGATGGCTTGTTCCCTGCAAACACTGCTCTCATGGCGCCGTGCCGTACAGGGTGAGCCGCTGCTGCACCGAGCGGCCAAGGCTGCGGGCCGCTGCCTCCAGGGCCTCCGGGGTCTGGGAGGTGCCGCCGCGAGCACCGGCCATGGTGGTGATGTGTTCCTCCATCAGGGTTCCGCCCAGATCGTTGCAGCCCCAGCGCAAGGCTTCTGTGGCGCCGGCCAGGGTGAGTTTCACCCAGCTGGGCTGATGGTTCAGCCAGTCAGGCCCGAGCAGCAGGCGGGCCTGGGCGGTGAGCGTGAGCATGGACTGCAGATCGGGCTGGTCGCGCCCGACCCGCTGGCGTAGCGGCGCCGGTGCCGCCTGACCCACGAAGGGAAGCAGCACGAATTCGCTGAATCCGGGTTGGTGGCGTTCGAAAGCGTCCCGCTGCAGCGCCAGAAGGGTGAGCAGATGGGCCAGGCGATCAGCCGGCGCCTCGAGATGACCGGCCATCAGGGTGGCGGTGCTGGCCAGCCCACTGGCGTGGACCTCGAGAATCACGGCGCACCAGGCCCGTGCACTGAGCTTCTCCGGGCAGACCCGACGACGCACCCGCTCGCTGAGCACTTCAGCAGCCGTGCCCGGAACCGAACCGAGACCGCTGGCGCGCAGGCGATGGATCAGTTCAACCAGAGGCAATCCATCCCCCTCCGCAAAGAACAGCAATTCCTGGGGAGAGAAGGCATGCAGATGGATGCCCGGGGCAGCGTCATGAAGGTCACGCAGCAGCTGTTCGGCATAGGCCGTGAAGCTTCCGCCCAGCCTGGCTGCCGGATTGAGGCCACCCTGCACACACAGCTCCGTGGCACCGGCTGCGCGGGCTTCTGCGGCACGTTGGCGCAGCTCGTCGCGATCCAGCCAATAAGCCCCTTCCTCGCCGGGATCCCGGCGGAAGGCACAGAAGCCGCAGTGCTTGCTGCAGTGGTTGGAGACATTCAGATTGCGGTTCACCACGTAGGTGACCGTGTCTCCCACCAGCCGGCGTCGCAGGTCATCGGCAAGGCCACGCAGCTGTTCCCGTTCATCGGGATCAGGATCCAGCTCCAGAAAGCGCAGGCCCGGCCCCAGAAAGCGGGTGGGATCCGCTGTCGGTTCGCCATGCAGGCCGGCCAGTGTGTCCGCGAGTTCCTGGAGCTCTGACGGGCCGGAAGGAGTGCTGAGGCAGATGGGCGCGGCCTGGTGAGGAGGTTCCACCAGGAGTTGTCCAGCCCGTTGCCAGGACCAGGCAGCCAGACTCACGAACGACGGTGCTGCTCGGAACGCAGCCTGGGGCCGGGATCTGAACCCTGCTCGGCGGCCCGGCGACGGCGTCGGTCCCTCCACTCAACAGTGGAGAGGTAGATCACTCCGAGGCTCACGAACACCAGCAACAGAAGTGCCGTGGCTCCCAGCAGTCGGGGAACCAGTTCGAAAGCAGCCTGTGGATCGGCCGTGATCGCATCGCTCACTTCATTCACCGGCAGGGTCAGAAGGGGCTTCAGGGACCGGTTGATCAGAACTTGATGCTGCCATCGCCGTGTCGGCCCCAGACCACCATGGCGATCGAAAAGCTGAACAGGGCTGCGAGGGAGGCCCAGCCAACGGTGATCAACATCATCAAGAAGGTCTGACTGACCGACTTTACCTAGTGTGGAGCCCACCCGAAGCGGAGACCTTGACCTTTTCCTCTCCCACGGCCACCCGCGAGCGGGCACAGGTCCGGCAGCCCTACCCCCGTTTCAAGGTGGTGGTTCTGGATGATGATGTGAACACGTTCCAGCACGTCGTTGACTCTCTGGTGAAGTTCATTCCAGGGATGCAGCCGGACCAGGCCTGGGAGCTGGCTCACCGGATCGACAGCGAGGGCAGTGCGGTGGTGTGGTGCGGTCCTCAGGAACAGGCAGAGCTCTATCACCAGCAGCTTGGGGGGGCCGGACTGACCATGGCCCCTCTGGAACCCGCCTGACCCGCCATGGGCAGGGTGGTGATCACCCACAGCACGTACCTGGAGGGTCTGATCCCACTGCTCAGACGCCTTGCCACGCTTCCAGGTGTGCACACGGTGACGCCGGGGGTGATCAACCGGGTGAAGGGGCGTGCGGCCACGCTGCGGGTGAAAGTGTCCACACCGATCAGCGGCGGCCACAAACTGGTGGCCCGTCGCGGTGGAAGCGTTCAGGAGGTTTTCGTGGTGACCCACCTGAACTGCGAGGAGCTCCAGGTGCTGCTGGATGGGCTTCTGCAGCCCCGTAGGAAGAGTTGAACCGCCGTGCCGTGTTGCCCCAGTGTTTCGACCTGGTGGAACCAGAAGGGGGTCAAAGACGAGGCGCCGTTTCCAGTTGCAAGACCGGCTTACGTTGCTGTCGCCGCAGACCCACAAGTCGAAGCGGGAGTCAGATCAGAAAACTGTGAAAGGCAGTCACCAACGCGGCAGTCCTGAAAGATTTTAGGCGGATTCCAGCGGCAGCGGCCAGATCTCCCTCACGCTTTCGATCAGTTGTTGGGCCTGCTCCCTGCGGTCCTGCGCCACGGGCGGTTCGAGCACGAAGCTCACATGTCCCAGTTTTCGCCCCAGGGTCTGCCCTGTCTTTCCATACCAGTGGATGCGGCAGCCCGGCAGCGCAGCCAGCCTCTCCAGAGCCAGATGATGGTCTTGTTCGCTGCTCGCGAATCCGAGCAGATTCAGCATCAGTCCGCCGCTGGATGTGGGGGAAGGATCTGCCAGGGGCCAGCCCGCCACGATTCTTGCCTGCTGGGTGAACTGGCTGGTGCGGGAGGTTTCGATCGTGACGTGGGCGGAGTTATGCGTTCTCGGCGCGATTTCGTTCACCTGCAGCCCGGCGGGGCCATAGAACAGCTCAAGGGTGAGGACACCGACGTAGTCAAGGGCCGTGACGAGTGAGCGGGCGATGTTCCGGGCGAAGGCCTGAACGGCATGGGAGACCGGCGCCGGGGTGAGCACCCAGTCACAGACCTGGTGATGCTGATGGGTGAGCGCCAGGGGCCAGACCTCGACCTGCCCGGAATCATCGCGAGCGACGCTGATCGCCAGTTCATGCTCGAACGTCACCAGCTCCTCGAGATACCAGTCAGCGGCGCCGAAGCGGCGCTGCAGAGCCGCCAACTCCGCTGGGCTCTGAATCACGGCTGTCCCCTTGCCGTCGTATCCACCACGGTCAGCCTTGGCCATCAGCGGAAACGACATCCACTCCGGCAGACGTTCTCCCAAGGCGGGAAGTTCACACCAGCGGGGTGAGGGCAACCGCAGCCGCTCCAGCCAGACCCGCTGACTGCGTTTGGAGAGCAACGGCTCCAGCGCCTGCAGGGAGGGCACAAAGCGCACCCCGCTCGTCTCCAGAGCCCGAAGAGCCGGGAGATTGATCCACTCATTCTCGAAGGTGATCGCCCGGCAGCGAGCAGCAAGCTCAGCAGTGGCCTGCCCGTCCTGCAATCCGGCCTGCACCAGGCTGCCCGCAACCTGCACCGCGGGGTCTTCGGTGGAAGGCGTCTGCACGTGAACGGTGATCCCGATGGCTTCGGCGGCTTCCGCCAGCATCAGCGCCAGCTGACCTCCACCCACAACCCCGATGGCAGCCGCCCTGGAGGCATCGCTCGCCGGCGACAGTGGCGGCTCACTGGGCTGGGAGCTGCTCACAAACGCGCCGGGCAATTCCCGATCCTCCCACTTCCGCAACGGCATGCTCAGTGAATCGACCGTTCAGGCACCACCATCATCCGTAGCAGAGTCAGGAGCAGAACACCCAGGAACAGAGCCAGCCCCACCGTGCAGGCGTAACTGATCTCGAGTTCCGAAAACGCCTGGTCGTACACGTAGTAAACAAGGGTCCGGGTGGAGTCCGCCGGGCCGCCCTGGGTCATCAGGAACACCTCCTCAAAGACCTTGGTGGCTGCGATCGCCGACATCACGGCAACCAGAGTGAGGTACGGACGGAGCAGCGGCAGGGTGATATCGACATGCTTGCGCCAACCTTCACTGCCATCGAGCTGGGCTGCTTCGTAGAGCTCTTTCGGGATTCCCTGCAGCCCTGCCAGCAGAATCACCATGTAATACCCAAGACCTTTCCAGAGCGTGACCACCATCACGGAAGGAAGCGCCAGGGTCGGTGAACTCAGAAAAGCAATCGGACGGAAGCCCGCGCCGAGCAGAGCCCCCAGCCAGCCATTGAGCAGACCGTTCTCGGCATAGAGCCAGCGGAAAGCGATCGCCGCCACCACGACGGAAACCAGAACGGGCGTGTAAAGCGCAGCCCGGAACCCAGCCACCGCCGGCAGCTTGCGGTTCACGAGAAGGGCCAGACACAGCGCACCGATCACAATCGGAGGCACCACGCCGAGCAGATAAAGACACGTGGTGGTGGCCACCCGCAGCACCATCGGATCAGCCAGAAGCCGTCGGATGTTCGCCAGCCCGATGAAACGGAGGGGTTCGCTCACATCCAGCCCGGTTTCACTGAAGCTCATCAGCAACGCCATCGCGGCCGGTACCAGCACCGAGAGGCCCAGCAGCAGCAGGGCGGGTGTCAGGAAGGCCCAGGCTGTGAGTGTTTCGGCCGCTGATGAGCGGTGGGCCATGGCGGATCGAGGCGGGTCGCAACGTTCGCCCGGATCGTAGGGAGGCCCGGAACAGCCGAACCGGACCTCTGATCCTGAACCGGCTTACCCTCAGCCGAACTCAGGCATGCCCATGACTGCCACGCCCGTTGAGCTCCGCACCATCAGGGTGGAGCTCAGCTCACATCCCTACCCGGTGCTGATCGGGAATGGCAGTCTGCAGACCCTGGGAGAACGGATCGCGGAACTGGGGATGACGCCGGCCACACGGGTTCTGCTCGTCACCAATCCGGACGTGGAGCGCCATTACGGAGACAGGGCCCTGAACAGCCTGAAATCAGCGGGATTCCAGGCGACGCTGCTGGCGATCGAAGCCGGTGAGAATCAGAAGAATCCAGCCTCCATCGCCCGTATTCATGACGCGGCCTTTGAACGACGCCTGGAACGGGGCTCCCTGATCATCGCCCTGGGTGGGGGTGTCGTCGGTGACATGGCAGGTTTCGCCGCTGCCACCTGGCTGCGGGGCATCGCGCTGGTTCAGGTACCCACCACGCTTCTGGCGATGGTGGATGCTTCGATCGGTGGCAAAACCGGGGTGAACCATCCCGGCGGCAAGAATCTGATCGGAGCGTTCCACCAGCCGCGCCTGGTGCTGATCGATCCCACCACCCTGGCCACGCTGCCCCCTCGAGAATTCAGGGCGGGGATGGCGGAAGTGATCAAATACGGCGTGATCGGCGATGCCCCGTTATTCCTCGAGCTGGAGGCGGCGGCTCTGCGCAGACCTGAGGATGGGCTGGCCTCGGTGGAAGCGGTGGGAGCGAAGCTGCTCCGCGATCTGCTGGAACGTTCCGCAGCGGCCAAGGCGCAAGTGGTGGCCGCGGATGAACGGGAGAGCGGGCTGAGAGCGATCCTCAACTACGGACATACCCTCGGCCACGTGCTGGAAACCCTTTGCGGCTACGGCAACTATCTGCACGGTGAAGCGGTGGGGCTGGGGATGCTGGCGGCTGGGGAGATCGCCTGCTCGATGAAGCTCTGGACCCGCACTGAGCAGGAGCGGCAGCGACGTCTTGTGCAGGCGGCAGGCCTGCCCTGCACCCTGCCGAGCCTGAATCCCGAAAGGGTCCTGAGCTGCCTGCAGGGCGACAAGAAGGTTCGCAACGGCAGGGTGCGCTTTGTGCTCCCTACAGGAATCGGATCGGTGCAGATCCGCGATGACGTGGAGTCTGATGTGATTATCGCCGCGCTCGATACACTCACTCCCTCCGCGAAAGGGTGATGAATGCAGCTAGGGTCTGATTTTCACAGCTCTGGGTTCAGGAATGTCCGAGGTGATGGTGATCACCCCGAATTCCCTCGAGGAGGCCCATCAAGCCATCCTGGCCGTCCGTGATCGCAAAGTGGTGATTCTTCAGGCCGGTCATCTCGCCCCGGAGGAAGCCCAACGGACCCTTGATTTTGTGGCTGGTGGGGTGAGCGCCCTCGATGGCCAGGCTGAGCGGCTGGATGACACCACCTTCGTGTTCAGCCCATCCACCGTTCAGTTGAGTCACCTGTGAGTGAGTTTGAGTCACCGATGAGTGAGTTTGCGTGAGTTCCCGATGACGACCCTTGCTGTGACAGGTGCCAGTGGCAAGACAGGCTGGCGAGTGGTGGCGGAGGCTCTGGCCCGAGGCTGGCACGTGAAGGCGATCGTGAGACCGGATTCCTCGCTTCCTGAAGGGTTGAAGGGCGCCGCGATCGAGCGGTTGGTGCTCACGGACAGCCAGGCTCTCAAAGCTGCTCTCCAGGATTGCGATGCCCTGGTGATCGCCACCGGGGCCCGACCGTCCGTGGATCTGCTCGGCCCGTTGAAGGTGGATGCCCTGGCGATTCGTGATCAGATCAACGCCTGCCGAGCAGCGGGCGTGAAGCGTGTGGTGCTGGTGAGCTCGCTCTGCGCAGGCCGCCTGTGGCATCCTCTCAACCTTTTCGGGCTGATCCTGGTGTGGAAGCGCCTCGGGGAGCAATGGCTCGAGCAGAGCGGCCTGAGCTGGACGATCGTGCGACCCGGGGGCCTCAGCGAGGACGACAGCCGAGCTGAACGAGAGCAGATCGTGTTCACAGGTCCTGATCAACAGCAGAGCAACAGCATTCCGCGCCAGCTGGTGGCGCAGGTCTGCGTGGATGCGGTGACCTCTGCGGCTGCAGAGAGCCGGATTGTGGAAATCACCAGCCAGGTCGGGAAGGGTGATCTCACCCTGATGGATTGGCTGGCGGCCTGAGAAAGGCGGGAGGTCCAGATCTCCGAGCCTGCTCCCCCCGCCCATAGGCCAGCCAGCGGAACCCCCCGAGGCCATGGGGATCCACCAGACGCAACAGAGCCTCTCGACGGGTCAGCAACTCAGCGAGTCCAGCTGATCCTGCCTCGCCTTGCAGGTTGTGCAACCGTTGAGCCAGTCCGAGGGCCAACAGAGCTTCCCCCTGCCGGCAATGGCCCAGGGGAAGCCAACCGCTGGCCCGAGCCGCAGCCTCAAGCTGTTCGAGGCACAGATGGGCCGTGAGATCGCAGCAGCCTGGGCTGATCAGAGGGTCAGCCAGAGCCCGTTGCTGGCTGTAAGCCATCAGGGTTCCGTCCGCCCGCGCGGGAGCGTAGTAACGCCAGGCCTCCAGGGCGTAGTCGATCACCAGCAGCCAGCCCTGATCAAGACCTGCCGCAGCCTGGCTCATCCAGGGATGCAGGCCGGCATGGAGTTCGCTTGTCCAGCCGCGGGGGCGTTGCGGACCGGGGGCCTGAAGATCGAGGGGGGCGAGCAGGGACAGCAGCTCATCAGGAAGGGATTCGGCCGGCTCAAGGCCGAGGCCTGGTTTCCCACCAGCCTGTTCATGAAGCACCAGTCTCTGGCGACGCCAATGGCGACCATCGCTGCAGATCCGTTCCACAGCGAGAGCATCCAGCACTTCATGGGCAAGCACCACCCCGCAGACGGGGGCTTCGGCGAGCTCCGCGAAGGTGCACCAACGCACCGGCAGAGGGGCGGCCCTGAGCCGGCGGCGTTGTCGCTGCGCCATGCCGGCGTTGGGTTCCACAAGCACGAGCTCACAGCGGCTGGCCAGTTGGGGCCAGCGCGCTGAAAGCTCAAGGGCCAGTTGTCCGGCCAGGCTGCCTTCACCGGGCCCTGTTTCCACCAGACTCAGGAGACGACTGGATCCTGTTGCATCCACGAGCTGTTGAAGCCAGTCCACCAGTTGCGGGGCGAGCAGCGCGGCAAAGTCCGCACCCAGGGATGGAGAGGTGACGAAATCGCCACGGGGACCGATCTGGAGATGACCCCGTCCATAAGCTCCAACCACCGGATCGTGCAACACCCAGTCCATGTAGGTGGAGAAGGGAATGCTGCCGCCCCGGTTCTGAAGCCGTTTCAACAACCATTCCGGCACGGTTCGGGCAAGGTTGCTCACGGATGGGTGCCAGGTTCAGGGAGAATCAGGGTCACTGATGCGAACGGCATGCTGCCCTCCCCAGACCCTGGAAACAAGCATGGGCGGCGTGTCTGGGGGAGATCAACCCTGCTGGCGGTGGTGCTGGCCGGACTGCTCAGTCTCAGCGCGCTCGGGCTGACGGCTCAGCCGGTGAACGCCTACGACAACCCTGATCTATTGCCTGATCACCCCACACCGGTGATTGATCTGGCCAAGGCCTTCACCGATCCGCAGAGGCAGGCGCTGGAGGAGCGTCTTGAAAGCTTCGAAGCCGACACCGGCTGGAAGCTGCGGGTGCTCACCCAGTACGAACGCACCCCCGGGTTGGCCGTGAAGGATTTCTGGAACCTCGATGAGCGCAGCCTGCTGGTTGTCGCCGATCCCCGCGGGGGCAATCTGCTGAATTTCAACGTGGGCGATGCATTGTTTGCCCTGATGCCACGCACGTACTGGGTTGAGCTCCAGACACGCTTCGGAAATGTTTATTACGTGCGTGACCATGGCGAGGATGGAGCGATCAACGATGCCCTGGGGGCCGTGGAGGGCTGCCTGAAGCGCGGAGGTTGCCAGGTGGTTCCAGGCCTGCCCACTGAACAGTGGCTTCTCACCCTGGCAACCTCGATTCTGGGAGGGCTGATCGTGGGATTTGCCGCCTATCCGCGCAAACCGGACCATGGCATTGAATGGGCCTGGGTGCTTCTGCTTTCTCCTCTGTGGATCATCCTGTTCGGCGTTTTCGGAATTGCCCCGATCGTGACGCGCACCTCTGATGGGCTGCCTCTGATCCGAAACGGACTTGGCTTTGCCGGCGGAATTCTGGTGGCTTATCTCGTGGCCCAGAACACCCTGGGGCGTCAGCCCGCTCAGCCCGGCGAATCCTGAGCAGCCAGCTGCTCCGCGTCGCTTGCGGCGCGGAGCTCGGCGAGATTGTGCTCGTAGAACCTCCTGAGCTCATCGAAGCGCTTCACAGGCTGGCCGTAGTAACTGCGGCCTGAAAGGGTCGGGAACGATGCCCATTCCGGAGCGAGCCGATGGGCCAGGTGAGGGGTGAACAGCCCCTGATCAGCCAGCGCAAGGGCACCGCGACGCTGGATCAGGAACAGGGCGCCCTGATCCTGAACTCCCGGATCAAAACGCTCAAGACCGAGAGCGGTGGTGACCATCCGCCAGGTGAATGGCATGAACTGATACGCGCCCGCCGCGGCGCTGGCATAACGGGCTCGGCGGACAACCCGATCAGGATGGCGATCCAGGTTCGGCATCAGACCGCCACCGAACATGATCCGGTAGCCGATCTCATGGCCATTGGCCCAGGTTCCCTCGGCGTAGCGAATGGTGTTGAGCAGAGCGCGACGCTCAGGGGTGACCAGGTAGATCCGCCGAGCGGGTGCAGGCAGCGGAACCCGCAGAGGGAAGGGCGAAACGGCTGGATCCGGGGAAGGTTGAACGGTGAGCGACTCTTCAGGCAGCGAGATGGCGGGCTCATCGACCCGGGCGTCCGGAGATGACCAGGCGGGATTCACCGGAAGCACCAGCACAGCCAGCGCAACGGGATTGCGCAGGAGCTTCCAGAAACGAACGTTCATTGGAATCAAAGGCGGCCAACAAAAGGCTGGGCGTGACAATCAGCTGACAGATCCGGACGGAAGAAGTTTTTAAACGAAATACTTAATCTTTATTATGATGGACAAACACCGCCGGCCCCGCGATAACGTGACAATCTTTTTACTGTCTACCGCGTCAACAATTGAACGGGGCCTGTTTTCATCTCCACGGCTCAATCTGTGCGCTGTGAACGAATTTTCAGGCCTGCATGTTTGCCAGGGTCTCAGCCGCTCTTTCGCTGCCATCGGTGGGCAGGGGGTGTCCGCTGGGAGGCAGCAGCGGTTGATCCAGCTGCCAGTCGCCACTGAACAAGGCCTGCTGACTGAGCAGCCGATGCCACCCGTGACGCTGCAGGTCGGCCTGCAGAACCGCGGCTTCCGAAAAGCCCTCCCGCTGCACAACATGCAGCCCCACACCCGCACTGAGTGCTTCACAGAAGCTGCTGTAGCCCGGCTTGGTGATCATCCGTCCGCAGCGCGGCAGCAGCTCAAGCGGTCGCAGACCATCCGGCACGAGCCGGCCATTGGGCCTGAGCGCCAGTTCCGGATCCGAGCTGAGAAACAGATGGCTGGGCCACAGATCCAGAAGGTGCGGATCAAGCCTGGCACCCAGGCCCCCGAAGGCCACCAGAACGCAGCGCTGCCGCTCAGCGGGCAGCTCCAGGCGCTCCGCAAGCTCAGCAAGCGCTGCCGGGGGCAGACGGGGGCGACCGGCGGTGAGCCCCAGTCGCAGCTCCGGCAGGTTCCAGGGCATCGGCATGCCCAGCGGGCAACGCAACAGCAGATCGCCGCGGCGGTAAAGCTCAGTGCAGTGATCGGCCCAGGTCTGGAAAGCTCCACCCAGGGGCGCGTAGATCGCGTCCCAGCCGAAGCTGGCCAGCCACACCAGAGGCGCCGCAACGGCTTCAGCGAGCAATGCAGCGGCCGGAGGCACATCCGCCAGCACGAGCACAGGCTCGTGCTGGTCGCGGATCCACTGCGCTTCCCGGGCCAGATGCTGTGGCAGCGTTCGCTCCAGCTGCTCAAGCGCTGCCAGGGTGGCGGCCGGATCGCTGCCGAGGGCATCGGCCTGAACCATGCCCACATCCCAGCGCAGCGGCCGCTGCTCGTAGGGCACCTCACCGAAGGCGGTGCCCAGGAAGCGCGGGGGCAGGGCGGTGGAGAGAACCAGCCGCCACTCGGGCCTCCGTTGATGCAGGGCACTGAGCACCGCGGCTGTGCGGGCGCCGTGCCCGAACCCGTGGGCACTCACGCAGGCGTAGATCAGCACGGCAGCGAATGGGTGTAGAGCAGCTCCTGGTACAGAAGCTGACCGGTCAATCCATACCAGCGATGGCTGGCATGCAGAACCCGACCCGTGCCATCGCCATCAACCTGGAGGTCGACCCAGCTGAAATGACGCAGCTCCCGCCCCTGGGAATCGCGGCCATGCCGAGGGACGCAGGCAGCATTGAGGTAGATGGTGCCCTGGCGATCGCGCTGCAGGGTACGGCGCATCCCTCGGCCGCGCCTGAGCGTGTGGTGCATGTGTCCGAAAACCACCAGGGGCACGGGCCTGTAGCGGCGAATCTGACGGATGGCCAGCGACAGGTCCTGATCGCCCCAGTCGCAGGCCTGTTTTTTCCAGTCCCGTCCGCAGGGATCAGCCGCTTCACTGCCGAGGCCGCTCGGACCACAGTGGGCCAGAAGGACCACCGACAAGCTGGAATCAGCAGCCAGCGCCGCTGAGCTGATCCGCTGGGCGGATTCCTCCAGACTGACCGGCCCGAAGGCGGCCCGGGCAGCTCTGGAGAGATGAAACCCTCCGCCGGCCGTGGCTGGACGGGCGCCGACCACCGCGAGGCCCTGGGGGGTGAACTCCTTCAGGGCCCAGCCGCAGTGCAGCGGGCCGAGGGCATCGATCTGGCGAAGCAGGGTGCGTCCGGAGCCATCCCGGCCGGCATCGTGATTACCCAGAACACAGGCCAGGGGTTGGCTCAGACGTCGCAGCATGGCCGGCACCTGAAGCTGGCCATCGCTGAGATCACCGACCACCAGCAACAGGTCGGGGCTGATCCGCTCCAGAAGAGCCGCATCGCTGCTGTCGAAGGCTCCGTGGGGATCGCCCAGCACAGCCAGGCGCAGGACAGGCATCCAGAACTGCCTAGGCTGGCCTCATCCTGCACCACCTGCGAATCGGTTGGTTTTTGCCGCCTCTCCCAGCACCCAGAGCACGGGCTCAACCTCTGGAACCCTTCAGGACGCCGAAGCGATCCGCACCCTTGCTCGCGAGCGCAACGCGGTCATCCTGGCCCACTACTACCAGGATGGCGCGATTCAGGACGTGGCCGATTTCATCGGTGATTCCCTGGAGCTGGCCCGCAAGGCCGCCCACACCAACGCCGATGTGATCGTGTTCTGCGGTGTGCACTTCATGGCCGAGACGGCCAAGATCCTCAATCCCGGCAAAACGGTGCTGCTTCCTGATCTGGATGCCGGATGTTCCCTGGCTGACGCCTGTCCTGCCGACGCCTTTGCCCGCTTTCGAGCTGATCACCCTGAACACCTGGTGGTGAGCTACATCAACTGCTCTGCCGCGGTGAAAGCACAGAGCGATCTGATCTGCACCAGCAGCAATGCCGTGGATCTGGTGAAGCAACTGCCAACCGATCAACCGATTCTGTTCGCACCCGATGAGAATCTGGGCCGCTGGGTGCAGGCTCAGAGCGGCCGGGAACTCACACTCTGGCCCGGCAGCTGTCAGGTGCATGTGGCCTTCAGCGAGCAGGCGCTGCTGCGCCTGAAGCTGGAGCATCCGGAAGCCGAGGTTCTGGCTCATCCGGAGTGCCAGCAGCATCTGCTGGATCTGGCCGATTTCATCGGTTCCACCAGCGCCCTGCTACGCCGGGCCGAGTCGAGTCCGGCCGCCGCATTCATTGTGCTGACGGAGCCTGGGATCCTGCACCAGATGCGGTTGAAACTGCCCGGCAAGGCATTTTTTGAGGTGCCCGGTGCCGACGGTTGCAGCTGCAATGCCTGCCCCTACATGCGCCTGAACACGCTCGAGAAGCTGCACCACTGCCTGGTGACGATGGCGCCCGAGATCACGATGGATGAAGAGTTGCGCCTGAAGGCCCTGGCACCGATCGAACGGATGCTGATCATGAGCCGCTGAACCTCAACGAAAGCTGAAAAAAACCCAACCCTCCTGTCCTGTGCAGTGACCGGGGCACAGCCAACACACCTGGGATCAGAATTGTTGGCTTCACGGCGGAAATGGATGGAAGATTTCCTGAAACCAGGGCAGCCTGAACTGACAGAATGAGGCAACACATCACGCTCACCGCGCCCAGAACAGCCAGGCCCACCTCAAGGGCAGACCCTCTGGAGAGACGGACACCAGAACTGTTCGATACCCTGCGTCTTCAGAAGGAATGGTTCTACATCGGCAGCGATTCGCTGAGCACGGCTTGTTGCCTACGAAATCTGCGTGATCATGGCCTGTGTTCGGATGCTCAGAAATGCGGTCGCCTTCTGGAAGCCCTCTGCTGGCCCTGGCCGGTCGTTCACTTGCTGAACTTCGGCGTCTGGCGCGGGCGACCAGGCTCGGCTCGATCTACAGCCGCCTCAACCGCACTCAGTTGATCGCGGTGCTGGAGCAGATCCTCCCCCCCACCACGCCCGCTGAACCTGACCTGTCTCAGCCACCCCAGCCCTATGCCGGTCCGGAGCCGCAGCCGCAGCCGCAACCGGAGGTGCTCACCCAGGTGACTCTCCAGCCTGCTGATCCACTCTGGGCAGCGGTCTCCTGGACGCTCAACAGCTCCGATCAGCAGCGGGCCTTCGGCGAGGGCGTGCAGCAGCTCTGCCTGCGCCTGGCGGATGTGACGGGGGTCCAACTCGGCGCTCTGCAGCCTCATGCTGTTCAGGAGGTGCTGGTCGACTCCTCATCCCGTCGCTGGTTGTTGCCGGTGCCCCTGGGTGGACGCGACTACCGCGTTGAACTCGGGTACAGGCTTCCAGCCGGGGGCTGGCTGGCACTGGCCAGCTCTGCAGTTGTACGAATGCCAGGGATGGAATCCGCAGACCAGGAGTCCAGCCCTTGTGTGCCCTTCGATCTGGATGGCAGCACCTGCGCCGCGAGGGTTGGCACAGAGGATCTCCGCACATCAGGAGTGGTGCATGAGAGGTTGTACAGACAGGCGGTTTCCATCCATCCGAAACGGACAGGAATGGGCTCGGAGCTGTATCAGGAGCATGGAGAATCAGAAGATCTGGCTTCGCAGTCACTGCATTCCGACTCCGGTGCTGGCCCATGGGCCAGTGGTCGCCAAGACTCAGGCACTGGGCTTCGACAACCACGCTCATTCTGGTTGGTCGCCGATGCGGAACTGATCGTCTATGGCGCCACAGAACCATCCGCCCAGTTGTTCATCGGAGATGAACGGATTGCATTGAGCTCCGAGGGCACCTTCCGAGTGCATGTTCCCTTCCGTGATGGACAGCAGCTCTACCCAATCCGTGCTGTAGCTGTCGATGGAGATCAGCAACGATCGATTCAGCTGGATTTTCAGCGCCAGACACCCGAAGCCCGAGTGAACAACAAGGATCAGGCCACAGTGGAGTGGTTCTGAATGATCTGACGGAAGAAAGGTCTGAACACTGATCAGTCAGCCTGCGGGGAGAAAGAGGTGATCACGTTGAACCCATGCCTGGTCACCATGGCTTCACCCGAGCAGCTTCATTGCGTTCGGGCTCTGATGGCCGATGTGGCTGATCACCACCCCGAACTGCACCGTTACTGTATTCTGCTGACGCGTAAAGAATCAGCACCAAAACAAGGCAAGCTGAACTTCACTGTATTGCCTGTTTGCGAGCTCGAATTACCGCGAAGCGATGATATTCTATTCAGCTTGACTGGGTCTGAATTAATCTCCTATGCCCAACCCTGGATCTTCAGCCATCTGTTTGATCGGGGGCATGGCTCAGCGTTGTTCATGGCACCGCAGATTCGTCTCTATCGGCCGCTGGTTGAGCTGCTTGCTCTGCTCAGGGAACCAACCAACGCCATCCTTCTTCCCCGATCCATAGGCCCGAGCAGGTCGCCGTCTGCCGGCGGCATCAAAGAGCTCTCTGGAACCGGGGTTTACAGCTGTGATGTTGTGGCGATGAGAAACTCATCAGATACGCATCGCGTTCTGGAGTTCTGCAAAAGACAGGCTGGAGTTGAACGTTGGCTTGACGCTCTACCAGCATGGTGTGATCAAGTGAGGATTCTGCGCCATCCCGGCTACAGCGTTACCACCGGGGATCTCCTTGAACGCCACATCCATCGCAGCTGCGACGGCAAGATGATGGTTGATCATCAGAAGCTTGCCTTCATCAACTTTTCAGGACTCAATCCTGACGACCCTCAGCAACTTCTCAGGGGGAGCGCAGCTCGACCCAGCCACGGCACGTTCCTTGATCTTGCAGAGCAGAATGCACGCGCTCTGCGGTCGCTCGGCTCGGCCTGGTACAGCTCGCAGGTGTCTGAATTCAACAGGTATTCCGATGGCCGGATCATCACCGCCGCCGAGCGCAGGCGATTCCGCTGCGATCCGGACTTGCGTCGAGCCTGTGCGGGACAGCCGTTCGCTTGTTCGAAACGACTGAAACTGGAGCCTGAACATCTGGCCCGGCAGGGGAGGGTGGCAGCCTCCCTCAGCGAACTGTCTGACCAGTGGAGGTTGCAGCACCTCTATGCACAGCTGCTGGGCCGACCGGCAACAGCAGCGGAGCTGCGGACCGTACAGCCCTGGATGGCGAGCCGGTTGGGGATGCTGCGCCTGCTGCTCACCACGGGCTGTTCCCGTGAAGCACGCCGGACTCCGGGCTGGCAGGCGCGACTCCTTGCTTACATGTCCCGTTCACCGATGGCAGAGGGCCCCCTCCATGATTACGCCCTTGAGCCGCTCATCCGTGTGCTCGCCATAGCCGCCAGGCTGTTTCCATCGCTCGCCTATCAGCCGTGCGTGCGCAGGGATGAAGCGGTGGCCCCGCAGCCGCACCCCAAGCAGGGAAATCGGCATGCTGCCGCTTCTGATCAGCCACCTGGATCCGGGCAGACCTCCACGACCATCAACATTCTCGGGCATTTCAGCCGGGAGATCGGGATCGGCGAGGCCGCACGGTCTCTTGCCCGCTCATGCGAGCAGGCCGGCCTGGCCGTCACCCGCATCGACGTCGACAGGGTGCTTGAAGAATCGGCAAGCAACCTGAGCGAAAGCCTCAAGGGCCACGATCAGCCAGGTCCGATTGATCTGTTCTATTTCAACGCGGATACAACCCTGGCCGTTGGGCGGCATCTTCGCGCCATCGGTCGCCCTTCCGGCTACCGCATCGGTTGCTGGGCCTGGGAGCAGTCGGTGCTCCCGCAGCGGTTCCATGAATCCTTCGCCGAAATCGACGAAGTCTGGGTTCCCTCCCGGTTCGTCCACGAAGCGATCGCACCGGTGGCGCCGGTTCCTGTCATCACGATTCCCCCCGCTGTTCAGTTCCGGCCCACTCCCGGCATCCGACGTTCCGATTTCGGCTTGCCGCAAGACAAGTGCCTTGTGCTGGTGATGTACGACTTTCATTCGTTCCAGGAACGCAAGAACCCCAGGGCCGCCCTTGCTGCCTTTCGAGCCGCCAAGGCTGCAGAGCCCGCCTTGGCACTGGTGATCAAAACGATCAACGCCCAGCATCATCCCGGTGAACGGCAGAAGCTGGAGGAATCGCTGCAGGACCTGACTGATGTGACCTTCCTGGATGCCGCCTTGACACGACAGCAGGCCTGGGATCTGGAGAGCTGCTGCGACATCCTGCTCTCTCTGCATCGGGCCGAGGGCTTCGGGCTGATCCTCGCCGAAATGATGTTTCTGGGAAAACCGGTTGTCGCCACCGGCTGGTCGGCCAACATGGATTTCATGAACGATTCGAACTCGGTGCCGGTGGCGTTCAGGCTCGAGCCGCTGGCACGGCCGGTGGGTCCTTATGAAGCCGGCATCCGGTGGGCTGAACCGGATGTCGACCATGCCGCATCGGCTCTCAGGCAGCTTGCCCGCGATAGCGCACTGGCCGCCCGTCTGGGGCAACGCGCACAGGAAACCGTGCGCCAGCTTCTGGCTCCCGATGTGGTGGGCAGGAGCGTGCGTCAACGGCTGAACATCATTCAACACTGGTATCCGCGGGCTGGGGCGAGACCGGGATGGTGACCGTCACGAGGACGCCGCAGGCCGACCCGGGCGAAAACCGTCCAGTGCTCTGGGTTGATGTCTCAACCTCACGGATCTGGAGCGGGCCTCACGTTGGAATTGTGCGCGTTGAAGTGATGGTGATCGAACACCTGTTGATCAATCAACGCTTCGGTCTACGGTTCTGCTACTTCGATCTGCGTCGCCGTCTACACCGAGAGCTATCCCGTTCCCAGACTGAGGCCCTGCTGGATCGGCTGAAATCAACAGCTGTTGAGGGTGTCCCCAAACATCATCGCTGGCATGACGTGATCACGGCCGGTCTTAAGAAATCCACAAAAGCCCAGCGCGGACTTCGCATTCTCCCGCAGAATATCAGACAGCCACTGAAAGAATGGATATCAGCTTTGTGGAAGCTAGGACTGGCCAGCCAGGCGCTTCTGCGATTCCTGGCTGTACCCAATCCATTCAGAAAGAACAGTGATCCCCCAGCATATTTCAGGGATGGTGATGCGTATCTGTCGATGGGATCAGACTGGTGCTATAACGACCTGGACGTGGTGCAATCAATCAGGCAAAGCCGTGGATTGCGTGTGTGCCTGTTCTGCTATGACCTGCTTCCCGTCTATCATCCCCATTTCTTTCCAAAGCAACAAAGCCTGGCTTTCAGGAAGCATGCATCTCAAATCCTGAACTGCGCAGACCTTGTCTTTGCCATTTCTAGCTATACAGAACAACAACTGATCCGATTCGCCTGTGAGCTGCAGATCAAGCCTCCTCCCACTCTGGTCGTCAACCTAGGTGCCGACCAGAGTTGTGCGTCATCCAAAGCAGTCACCAACTTGAAATCGCAGCGCTATGTGCTGTGCGTGGGCACGGTGGAGATTCGCAAGAATCACCGACTTCTTTACCAGCTCTGGATGCGAATGCGGTCGGATCCAGAGTTACCGGATCCTCCTGCACTTGTTCTGGCGGGAAGACGAGGTTGGCGTGTGGACGACCTGTTCACGGAGATGGAAGAAAATCCTGAGGTACAAAACACCATCCAGCATCTCGAGTGTCCATCAGATCAGGAGTTGAACTGGCTTTACGACCACTGTCTGTTCACGGTCTTCCCCTCCTTCGGGGAGGGTCTGGGTCTACCCGTGATCGAAAGCCTTGCCCATGGAAAGTGCTGCCTGTGCTCCAACACCACCTCATTACCTGAAGCCGGTCAGAATCTCAGCGTGCTGCTCGATCCTCTCGACTTCATGTCGTGGTATGCGGCGATCAAGACGCTCATTCTTGATGATTCGATGCGAACAGATAGGGAAGCGCGGATCTGTGATCAATTCAAACTGAACACATGGGCCGCCACGGCCGATGCAATCTCCACAACGGTGGAAACAATGCTGCATCCATGAAGAGAATGGTTCCAAAGCTGATCGCCTTTCATCTTCCTCAGTTCCATCGCATCCCTGAGAACGACGCATGGTGGGGCGAAGGGTTTACGGAGTGGACCAATGTTTGCAAGGCGACTCCTCGCTACCCGGGTCATTCCATGCCTCCAGTCCCCCTCGGGGGACGTTATTACGATCTGAATGATCCGGATGCACGTCAGTGGCAGGCTGATCTTGCCCGGCGTTATGGAATTCATGGGTTCTGCTACTACCACTACTGGTTCAGAGGCAAGCAGCTACTCGAAAAGCCCGTTGAGGCTATTCTTGCTTCAGGAAGTCCAGACTTCCCGTTCTGCTTCTCATGGGCTAATGAGTCGTGGACACGCTCCTGGGATGGCGCCAACAAGAGCGTGCTGATCCGCCAGGACTATGGAACGGAGACGGACTGGGAGCAACATTTCCGCTATCTTCTACCATTCTTTCGAGACCCTCGTTATATTCTACACGATGGAAAGCCTTTGTTTCTCATCTACCGTCCGGCCGACTTCCCTGCCGTCAACGCGATGATCGCTTTATGGCAGCGCCTGGCTGTTGAGGAGGGCCTGGCAGGAATCTGCTTCGTCAAGACACTCACCTGCTTTGACCCCAGCCCCGCCTGCGCTCCCTTTTCAGCGAGTGCTTCGTTTGAGCCGTGGCTGAGCGAGCGACGTCATGCCCGATTCATGGACCGGGTTCGAAAACTGTCCTTACGTCTGTTCTGCAGGACTGTGCAGAAGTGTGGTGTCAATCTGCCATTCCGGTTCTCCTACGACGTGATCTGGAAAGACATTCTTCGCCGTCGTTATGGCCGTGATGTCTTCCCCGGAGGCTTCGTGGGATGGGACAACACACCTCGGAGGGGACGCCACTCACGGATTGTGGCTGGTGGAACCCCCGAGAAGTTTGGCCTCTACATGCAGGCGTTGCTGTCGCGGGCGGTTGCTGATTCGGCCCCGTTTGTGTTTCTCAATGCATGGAACGAATGGGCTGAGTGCGCCTATCTCGAGCCGGATGAGCGTCATGACCATGCTTACCTGGAGCAACTGGCGACCGCGATTGAGGTCTGCAGCTCCCATGCCGGGCTGCAGGAGCTCAGCGGCTGAGAACCCGGGGCTCCTGATGCTCGCTTGCCAGGTTCAGGCCACACGGGCTGGTGTTGGCTGAGAGAATGGTCCAACGGTCTGCCCCAGCGTGCCGGGATATGCAGCTTCACCTGCACGTGGGTCATGGCAAAACCGGCAGCTCTTTTCTACAGAGTTGTTGGGCCCTGAACCGCTCTGAGCTCTGGCGACATGCCCGCCTGCATTATCCCGTGGCTGAAGGTGATCAGCGGGCCCGGGCTGGTGCCTTCAGCAGCGGCAATGGGGTGCTGCTTGATCGGGCCATTCAGGCCAGTCATCGGCCCCGACGGCTGCGCCGTTTCTGGGATGATCTGCTGCGACAGGCGCCAGGCTCTGCTCCCGGGAGCGTGCTGTTCAGCGCCGAGCGTTGGGCGCGCCATCTACCCATGCACCCTGAGGCTTTGCTGCGTGTGGCCGATGCCGGCGGTGTTGGCACGATCCGGATCTGGTTGCTGGTGCGCGATCCTCTGGATCACGCCTTGTCGGTGTATGGGCTGGCGGTCACACCAGCCGATCAGCCGGTGTTCCTGTTCCTGAATGTAGGCGAAACCCACGTGCCTTACTGGCACGAGGGGGCCGATTGGGAGCGTTGGCCCAGCCCCTGCGTGCCCTTTGGTGGCGCAGGTTGCTCAGCTGACAAGAGCCGTCGCCGGCAGCGCGCCTGCCTGGAATGGGTGGATCAGCAGCTGGGCCCGCTCCTGGCCCGTTTTGCCGGAGCCACGGTGCTGGCCTGCGCTGATCACGGGGATTGCTGGGGGGAAGACGACCTCTGGGAACACGGCATCAGCCACCCCGCCACCCTCACCGTGCCCTTGCTGCTCCGGGTGCGCGGAGAGCCTGTGCAGAATCAGACATCGGTCCGTCGTTCCAGGCGGGAGCGTCTCAAGGCGTTGTTCAACTGACACCCAAGCCAGACCGCCCTTGATCACGGCACCTTCTGCCGCTCACGCAGACCTTGACAAAGGGCGGCTTCTCCCGAGTACGCGGATCCTGCTGCGAAACCGGCGGAGAACCCGGGGGCGCTGATGTGAGGAGGTTCAGAGCCGCCACCTCTTCATCCACAAGTGCCAGGCGCTGCATCACCAGGTTCAGGTCGGGGGGCGAGAGTTCGCCATCCGAACCCCACTTCAGGCAGGTTCGTCCCAGGCAACTGCTCAGGGAATTCTGGTAGGTGGAATCCATTCGGCCCGACCTCCGAGGAGTGCTGAGACCACTCTCCTGGCAGGAGCCCGATCAGCGATGCCCCCAGAAGGGGGCAATTGCTGGCATCGTTCCAGAAGCGTTCTCTGGGAAATTCTGCAGGCCAGGTCTCTGCCCCGCTGGAGGGGGCCTCAGGCTGAGGGGATCAGCACGTAAAACGGGATGGATCCGGAAGAGCCTCCCAGGCTTCCAGTTCCAGGGCATAAGCCGTATGCCTCTGCACAGCATCATCCACGAACAGGGAAACTCGCAACGGAGTTTCGGGGCCTGACACGAGACCGTGCATCGCCATCCCTGTCGTCATGCAGCGCAGAGCGGACAGTTGCAGATCTCGCCGTGCATCAGACAGGGAGTAGTCACGAACGCCGTGCCTGAGGAGTTGTGAATGCCAGGCCTGCAGCAGATCTTCATGACGTCCGATCCGTTGCATCTGAGGCGTGCTGCCTCCCACCAGAAATCCGATGTCAATCGCGGCGAGACTACAGGTGGTCCATGACCAGTCGATGATCACAGATTCGCAGGCTTCACTCCCATTGGAGAAGAGAAGGTTATCAGCGCGGAGATCACCATGAACCAGGGTCCAGGGTCGCCCGGCGATGGCTGCGTTGATCGCTTCACTCTGCTCCAATACAACTTTGTAGAGCCGCGTGGCCTCCGTTCCGAATCGCACCTCATAAACGCCGAGAAAGTCATCGACGATGTCCATGTCCGGAGTGCCGAACCAGAATCCGTGGGAGGGTAACCACTCATGCTGATGGAGAACGGGATCCATCCAGAACTCAGCATGAATACGGGCCATGCGTTCAATCGTTGCCAGCGTCTCCTGATACGTAAGCCCGATCACCTGATCGCCGGACTTGAGATGGGTGAGATCTTCCAGCAACAACCAGCATGGCTCAACGCTGTTTGTGGCATAGACAGAGGGCTTATGGTTGCTCAGCCTTGGTGTGCAGTGGGAATAAAAACCCACCTCTCTGCCAAAGGCATTATTGAGACGGCTGAAGGAGTTAAACGCCGGATCAGATGTTTCGCTCTTTAAGATCATGCTGGCCGCAGCCGCATCGGAAGGGTCGCAGTCCAGCACCAGGTGCCAGGTGGTTGACTGAAGGCCTCGACCTGCTCCCAGTATCTTCGCTTCTAGCCCTTTGACATGAATTCCCAGAACATCACCAATCCATCCCGGCTCGGGATTCATCACCTGCGGCTCTCCTTCTGGTTGACTCGCAGTTTTCCCGGCTTCTGCCGGCATCTCAGCAGAGTCGTCTGCAACGGAATCAACCATGGCGTTCTGACCTGGGTTTGGCTGGATCAAGCTCGAATCTTAGTCGCAGGTCCTTCTGGAAACCGGTGGATCGCCTGACGGCCTCCAGAAAGGTGCCTTGGATGAGATCATCGATTCGGATGAGATCATCGATGATGCCGTGCAGAGGGGGCAATCTCTTCAGAAATTTCAGGTTGAGCAATGATCCGCAGCTGATTGCGAGGGCAGCTCCGTGAACATCCTGGTTCTTGCAGGTGGAGACATGGCCTGCAGAAGCGTTGTCGACGACCACCACATCGGGTAGGGGTCGGCGTTGAGACTCATCATTTGTACAGGTCCCGCAGCCGCGTGACAACGGTCCTGGAGCGCACATGAACGAGATCCAGGGCAAAGTGGAAGATTTCCCAGGCGAGGTGGTACCAGATCTGAATGAGCGCACGTTCCCAGCGTTCAGCGATCCGCGCTGGCAGCAACGTGAACACTTCTGCGCAGCACCAGCGCAAAGCGCCTGGCATCTGCTCCCTCAGCAGGTCTGCATGCCGCTCCAGGATTTGCTGACGCAGGCGATGTCGTGTACCGAGTTGATTGGAACGCCTCACGAGTGATTCGGGACGTACTCGATATTCAAAACCAGGCTCAGTAACAAGCTCAAAACCCCAGTTGCGCGCGTGGGCGTGTAACCAGAACTCCCAGTCTTCGAATCCCGTCATCGTCTCGTGGTAGCCCCCCAGATCCGCCCACAGGGAGCGGCGGAAGACCGCGCAGGCGTCGATCTCGTTGCAGTAAGCCATTTTGTTGATTCGGAAGGGGCGGCCATGAACCACCCCGTTCTGCCCACCAAACGTCCGCCAGCCTGAATGCACCACCCCGACAGCGGGATTCGAATCGAGGATCGCTGCAGCGGTCTCGACAAAGCCCGGCAGAAGCCGGTTGTCGGCATCGAGAGGCAGCAGATAGCGACCGGTGGCAGCGGCTATGCCGGTGTTCCGGGCCGCTGCGAGCCCGCGGTTTGGTGTGTGCAGGATCCTTTGGCCGGAAGCTCGGAGGGAGGCGAGGATCCGTCGGCATTCCGGATCGGTGCTGCCGTCGTCCACCACGATCACCTCGGCATCGCGTAACTCTGCCCGTTCCAGGCTGGCCAGGGCGTCAACCAACAGGGTGGCGTCGTTGTGAGTGGGAACAATCACGGACAGCACAGGATGGGCCACGGGCTGGCGGATCGGGTTCGGCGCACCCGTTGGGCAACCTCGAGGCCCAGGCAGATCGGCCGCAGCTTCCAGTTCGGCATAGAGCTGATGGCACTCCGGATGCACAGCCCTCGTCAATCCAGCGAGCGGATCATGGGCCAGCGAGCGGCTGAGAAGCGCAACATCAACTCCCGAACCCAGCTCGATCGGGAGATGCCGGAGCCCGAGTCTCTCAACGGCAAGCGCCTTGAAAGCCACCAGCGCCTCGGGCAGGGCGTCGATGTTCAGGAGCAGGCTGCGCTCCCGGTTTCGCCGATGGAAATCGAGCAGGCAACGGTTGTAACGGGTCCAGATGGGGATGGCGTATTCCGGGTGGCGACGGAACAGATCAGCCCTCAGGCGTTGCATCGAGTCGGCCACCAGCCAGGGTGCCCGGTACACGAACACAAAGCGGGCATCGCGGAGGCATGAATCCCAGAAATCAAGCAGCAGGGTGGCCCTCGGGTCCTTGAAGCCCCAGCTGGGGGATCGGGCTGCACGAGCTGACGCCAATCGGAGCGCGGTGCGTCGGAACCGTTCCAGTCCGCTGAGATCGAGGGGTACCGACTCACTCCATCCCCAGTCCACATGCCCCCTGGTGCCGGTGGGGAGCAAGGCCCGAAAGATCTGGCCGTGGAAGCTCACCAGTTCGGCGTCCTCGTGGTAGCCGTGTCGATTCCAGTCGTCGGCCGGGATCAGACGTTCACCGAGGTGCACCCCCAGTCGCCGCAGCAATCCAGCCGTGAGGGAGGTGCCCGAACGGTGCATGCCGGCAATGATCACAGCGCGGGAGGGCTGCTGATCAGACGGGATCCCGGACATCTACCAGTGAAGTCCGTAGTCTCGGGCCATCGCCTCGTAGGTGAGGGCCAGCCGGCTGTGCAGCATGGCTCGCACATGAGCGGGCACGACGGAGGCTTCACCTCTGCCGCGATTGGCGTGGGGCAGCCGGCGTGGCAAGGGTTTGTAGGAGGCGCCGATGAACTCCAGGATCTGCCTCCAGGCCTTTTCACCGGAACTCAACAGATCTTCGCAGCGAAGGATCAGCATTTGATCAGCGGGGAACAACCTCAGGAACCGGCTGAGCTGGAGTTCATAACGGCTGCGGGACACATAACTGTGGCATTGGTGAGAGACATGCCGAGAGCCGGGCTGCTTCAGGTGGTGGTCGGCATCCTGCAGGCGGGCTTGCTCTGCGGCCAGGGCTTGCTCGAGAGGGAGGCTTTCCTGACCCAGACGACTTGAGTGGAAAAAGCCGGACAGCGCACGTTCAACAGGATCGCGAAGGAGCACGATCAGACGGGCCTCGGGCAGGAGCGCCCGGATCCGACTCGGCACCTGCGGGTGGAAGAGGTAGTAGGGGGTGATTTCACCGCAGATCTGCCAGGGCCTGGCTCCACGGAAGTGCTCTGCGTACCAGCCAGGCCCGCAGTGGTAGTGGAGTGAAAAGTAGTGCAGCTCCTTTTCCGTGGGCATGAAGATCCCTGGATGGGAAGACAGGAGCCGGTGAAGGGTGGTGGTGCCGCTCTTCTGGGCGCCGATGCAGAGGAAGCTGGGGCTGGTCGGCCGGATCACAGGTGCTGACAGGGGAGAGAGCCTGCGGTCATCCGGACGATCTGACGCTCAACATCGGCTTATCAGAGCAGGCGGGAGCGACCCATGGCGACGATGGGCGTGGTGGATCTCAAGGTGACCACCCGGTCGCAGCACGCTGACCCTGTGGAGATGGATTGCTATTGCTGAAGCGCTGCCCTGCCCCCATGCGCTGCTTCACCCGTCCTGGACTGCTCCTGCTGGCCCTGATCGCTGCAACCGGAGCCTCTGCTGCTCCACTCCCCTGCAGCAACGCCACCCTCAGGGGCATCTACCTCTACAACGAGTCTGGCGTGCTCAATGGGAAGCCCTACGCCGAAAGCGGCCGCGAGGTGTATGACGGCGAAGGGGGCATTGTGCTGAGCTATCAAGGTTCCGATGGCTCCGGTGGGGTGGAGAAGGCCACCTACAGCGTCGGTGCTGATTGCATCGGCCAAGCCATCTATCCCGATGGTCAGAGGACCACAAGCTTCATCAGTCCGGACGGCAGCCGCTTCGTCTACACGGTGACGGCGGCACCCGGCCGCCTGCCAACAGCACTGTCAGGAGCCGAGGTACGGGTGGTGCCCTGAGGCTGAAGAGCGGCTGACAGAACGATCCCTTCCTGCTAAGCCATCGGCAGATCAAGGGCCGAAGTGAGCATGCTGGCAATCGCGTCCCGACTCCTGCCGATCGGGGCTACGGCCCTGCTGGTCATGCCGGGCCCGTTGCCACTGCGGGCGGCCGAGCCTGGGATGCAGGCCCACGGAACCATCTCCAGCGAACAGCAGCAGCAGCGCCAGCGCTTCACGGGCGTGTGGGCCCTCACCGACAACGCCAACAACCTGTTCAACGTGCGCCTCAGCGCCGATGGCAGGGCCGTGAGCACCAGTGGCGTCGATGGGGTGCCCCTGGGCGGCAGCAGCCAGCTGCGCGCCAGCCAGCTCTACGAGCTGGGGCGCTGGATCCCCTGGGGCAACGGCGTGCGCATTGACTACAACGACGGCTGGAGTGACGCGATCCTCACCGGCCCGGCCGGACCGCAGCAGTGGTCATGGGCGCCGGGGGCCAGCCGCCTCGGACCGCCGAGCAACCACGGCAAGGCTGTGCAGCTGAGGGACGCCATGGCTGCTGCGGTGGGGGTTTACCGCATCCAGCCGGCCCAGGCTGAGTTGCCCGTCACCACCGTGAGCCTGATGTCGAACGGCCTGGCCTTCAACGCCATCGATGCCCAGGCCGGCGGCACCTGGCGGCTGGACAGGGGCGACGTTGAGATCACCTGGAGCTCCGGCTGGCTCACCCGCTTTGAGCCCAGAGACCAGGGGCCGCTGCAGGTGCGGATCTGGGAGCCAACCCAGCGTCACCCTTCCCCCCCCACGGCGGTGCGGCCCGGAGAACGTCTCGACATGAAGCCCTGAACTCCCCACAGGCCAGACTTCATGGGCGGCCCTCCCGGCGGGGAACGTCACAAACTTCCCTGGACTGGAAACGCGGCACGGAACAGCCACTAGACAGGGTCAGACACCGGTTGCTCTGCCCTGATGTACGCCACCCTGCGTGAATACGAAGGCATCAAGGATCCTGTGGAGGCTCTCGAACCGTTGCGCGCCGGCCTGCTGGCCGAGATGGAGGCGCTGCCCGGTTTCGTGGCCTATTACTTCGTGGATGTGGGCGAAGCCGGTGATCGGATGATCTCCCTGAGTGTGTTCAAGACCCAGGAAGCCGCGGAGGCCTCCAACCGCATCGCAGCCCGCTGGGTGGAGCGCTGGATTCAGGAGCACCCCGGCACCGCTCCCACCGCCTCGAGGGTGGACGCCGGCCCCGTGGTCTCCTCTGCCACGGCAGGCTCCGCCCCCTGAGCACGGCACTGCACCTGAGCCAGGCGGCAGGGTTCCGCCCGCGGCCCGTTGTCATCGACCGTCTCCAGCTGCGAGCTCGGGTGCTGCCCAGCTCCGCGGACATGATCAAGCACACCGGCCAGCGCGGACTGGAACTCTGCCTCTATGACGCCCACAGCGGCAAGGTGAGCGTAGGCGAGGCTGATCGGCTGATCCAGCAGCCGCTCCCCGGGATCAACGTCCCTTTGCCGGAGGGGGTGCAGCAGGGGCGGTGGGAGTGACAGGCTTCAGCAGCCGCTCAAGCGATCGATCCTTGCGCTCCAGCATCCCCAGCAGAGCACCGACACACAGCGCCAGCACCACCATCCACACCGAAGAGGTGAGCATCACCAGCTTCCAGGGATTGCGCGTGCTGCCCGGCCAGTTGAACGGGCCTGGGGCCGGCTCGCGTCTGCGCCGCGAGCCGGCAGGTGGGCTTCCTTCGGGATCCAGCAGCAGTTTCAGCAGGGATTCGGCGGTCACAGGAACATCAACGGGGCTCAGCTCGGTTTCGCTCTGCTGATCGGCCAGCAGCTCACGACAGCGCTGCAGTCCACCACCGGCCCAGAACAGCGCCCAGGCCCGCCGGTCACGCTGAAGGGCCACCCAGCGGCGGGGGCGCACATCGTTGCGAATCAGCTGGACCGCCTTGCCCATGCTCCAGTGACGCCCGACAGCCAGGGAGGGATGGGTTTCCAGCAGCACGCGGCCGTTGGGGTCATGGGTGTAACCCGTCGCCGTCTGAAGGGAAAAGGCATCCAGAATCTGCACCCGAACGGCAGGACGGCGGTCTGCCTGCTCCGGTGCGCAGAAGATCAGCACATCGCATTCCCAGCTGATGCAACGCTCCATTCGCGTGTTGGAGGGCATCCTGGATCGCGGCGCAATCGGCTTGGCCCCAGTCTGCCGTGTGGGGACGGGATCGAAAAGGGCTGCGTTGATGAGCCGGGTGGGGCCAGCGGTTCAGAGCTGCTCAGCCCGGTTGGCTTCCGCGATCAATCGACGCACCCGTTCCAGCACCGATTCGTTGCTCATCCGGTTGCTGAGCCGCTCCACCAGCAGCGGAAAGGCGAGGGGGCCGGGCCTGGGGGTCTGCTCCAGAAGCCAGCGGCTGGTGGACAACCGGCCCAGGGCATCCTCCAGCCGCCGACGTTCCAGCTGCTCTTCCATCACTTCACGGCGTGCCTGCTGCAGCAGGAGATGGTCGGGTTCGTGGCGACTGAACACATCGAACAGCAAGGCTGCACTGATCTGCAGCTGCCCCCCGGTTCTGGCCTGTCCGGGCATCGCCTGCGTGATCAGGCCGCTCACCTGGCCAATGGCCCGGAAGCGACGGCGGCAGAGTTCCGAGAAATTCACCGCCTGTTCAAGATCAGCGTCGAGGGTGCTGAGATCAAGCAGCTCATCGCCGTGAAGCTCCAGCAGTTCATCGAACGGGTAACGCTTCGGGGCCAGCAGCTCGAAGCCGTAGTCGTTCACCGAGACGGTGATCGTGCTGGGACGGTGGCGAGCCAGACGCCAGGCCCACAGGAAGCCGAGCCCCTCATGCACGAAGCGGCCCTCCAATGGATAAGCGAACAGGTGGCTCCCCTCACGGCTGCGGCAGAGCTCCAGCAGGAACTCGTCGTGGCGGGGAAGACGCGACAGATCGGCCTGGCGTTGCAGAAGCGGCAGGAGAGCCTGGAGTTCGGGAGTATCGAGCTCTGAGGTCATCTCCCCAGCGCCGCTCAGGGCCCGGGCGCACCGATCCAGCTCCTGACGGAGCTGCCGGCTGAGCAGGTCGGAGAGAGCCAGCTGGCCGCCGGCCCAGGCCGGCACAGCCGAACTCTTTCGGGTTGTGGCCTTCACCTGGGCGGTCATCTCCCGCAGCCGAACGAATTCCAGCTGGCGACCTGCGAAAAAGAACACGTCGCCCGGCTTGAGGCGGCCGATGAACGCCTCCTCCACATGACCGATCACGGCGCCGCGAACAAAGCGCACCGTCACCGAACGGTCAGCGGTGATCGTGCCGATGTTGAAGCGATGCAGTCGCGCGATCGTCTTGTCGAGCACCCTGTAGAGAAAGGGCTCACCGGCAGCTGCGGGTTCTTCGCTGCCGGGTCTGCAGCGGATCAGCTTGCGGTAGCGGGGATAGGCACCCAGGCACTGGCCGCCGTGCTCCAGAAAATTCAGACACCAGTGCCAATCTGGCTCACTGAGCTGCCGGAAACTCCAGGTGCAGCGGATGACATGCAACGCGTTGAGGGGGTGAAATCCCGGTCCACAGGCCAGGCTGGTGAGGTGTTGGAGGAGCACATCCAGGGGCAGATCGGGCGGATGCCGGGTTTCCACCAGCCCTTCCTCCAGCCCTCGCCGCATCGCGCTCACCTCCAGCAGCTCAAGGGCATGGGTAGGCATGAACAACACCTGGGAGGTGCCCCCGGGGCAGTGGGCACTGCGGCCAGCCCGCTGCAACAGGCGAGCCAGGTTCTTGGCGCTGCCGATCTGCACCACCCGTTCCACCGGCTGGAAATCGACTCCCAGATCGAGAGAGCTGGTGCACACCACCCAGCGCAACTCGCCCGCTTTCACCGCGGCCTCAATCGCCTCTCGTTCGCTGCGGTCGATGGCGCTGTGGTGAAGAGCCAGGGCCGGCTCCATCTCCGGGCATGCGAAGCGCAGGCACTGGTGCCAGCGCTCAGCCTGGTTGCGGGTGTTGGTGAACAGCAGGGTGCTCACGTGCGGATCGAGCCCTGCCACCAGCTCCTCATACATGCGCAGACCCAGGTGGCCGCCCCAGGGGAAGCCGTCGATCGAATCGGGCAGCAGCGAGCGGATCGCCGTGGTCCGCTGGATGTCGGCGGTGATCAGGCGCGGCTCTGTGGGACCCACGCCCACCGCCGCCCGGGCCGCCTCCTCGAGGTTGCCGATCGTGGCACTGATCGCCCAGGTGCGCAGGCCCGGCCGCAGGGCCCGCAGCCAGCTGAGGCAGAGCTCGGCCTGCACGCCGCGCTTGCTGCCCATCAGCTCGTGCCATTCGTCGAGCACCACCGCCTGCAGCGAGCCAAACAGCTCCGGCGCCTTGGCGTTGGCCAGCAGCAGGCTGAGCGATTCGGGGGTGGTGATCAGGATCTGAGGCGGCGTGCGCAGCTGCCTGGTGCGCTCATGGCTGGGGGTGTCGCCGTTGCGGATCGCCAGGCGCAGCGGCCAGCCCATGGCCTCGATCGGCGCCTGGATCGCCAGGGCCAGGTCGCGACTCAGGGCCCGCAGGGGGGTGAGGTAGAGCAGCCGCAGGCCCGGGCCGGGCTCCGCCAGCAGCTCGGCGATCGGGCCCATCACGGCGGCGTAGGTCTTGCCAGAGCCGGTGGGCACCTGGATCAGGCCGCTCTCACCGGCCAGGTAGGCCTGCCAGGCCTGGCGCTGGAACGGCATCGGCGTCCAGCCCTGCTGGGCAAACCAGGCCTCGATCGGGGCCAGCAGGTCGTTGAGGAGATCGGCCTGTTTGGCCTTGCCCACAGCGATCGCCCGTTGCCCGCCAAACCTAGCAACGTTGCTACTGTCGTTGCAGTCGATGGGAGGCGGGAGATGGCCACCACAATCAGCAGCCGGGAGTTCAACCAGGACGCCGCCGGTGCCAAGCGGGCAGCCCTTGAGGGTCCGGTGTTCATCACCGACCGCGGCCGGCCGGCCCACGTGCTGCTTTCAATCGATGATTACCGACGCCTCAGCGGGGAGCAGAGGTCTCTTGTGGACCAGTTGGCGATGGTCGATGACGTGGAGCTCGCCATTCCCTCCAGCTGCGAGCTGGCCCAAGCCGCCGAGCTCGACTGAGTACACATGTTTCTGCTCGACACCAACGTGGTAACCGAGCTGCGCAGGGCTGGCAGTGGTCGGGCTGATCCGGGCGTGGTGGCCTGGGCGGAGCGGGCCGATCCCGCTGCCCTGTTCCTCTCGGTGGTGTCGCTCCACGAGCTAGAGCTGGGCGTGCGCCTCAAGCACCACCGTGACCCGCGCCAGGGCCATCTGCTGCGCCACTGGCTGGAGCAGCAGGTGGTGCCCGCCTTCGCTGGGCGCATCCTGCCGGTGGATGAGGCCGTGGCGCGCTGCAGTGCTGCGTTGCATGTGCCCGATCCCAGGCCGCTGCGCGACGGTCTGATTGCAGCCACGGCCCTGGTGCACGCGATGGTGGTGGTGACCCGCAACGGGAGTGACTTCCTCCCGACGGGTGTGGAGGTGCTCAAT
>JAYKHC010000139.1:0-4760 GCA_035285465.1 Cyanobacteriota bacterium | reverse complement strand
TCGCGCTCCTGGCGCGCCATCAGCTGCAGGCCCGTGAGATCGAGCTTCATGCCGCGGCGTCCCAGCTGCTCGGTGATGAGCTCAGGGTTGTCGCGCAGCAGGCGCTGATCCAGCACGGGCCCAGGGTTCAGAGGTGGGCTTGAGCCTAGGGGCCGGGCCTCAGAGGACCTGAACGACTTCGCTGACTTCGGGGATGGCCTCGCGCAGCTTGCGCTCGATGCCCATCTTCAGGGTCATGGTGCTGCTGGGGCAGGAGCCGCAGGCGCCCTGCAGACGCACCTTGACGATCGGACCGTCGATTTCCACCACTTCCACGTTGCCGCCGTCGGCCATCAGATAAGGACGCAGCTCATCGAGGGTGCGCTCCACGTTCTCAATCGTGAGGGCGCGGGGATCGGCGTTTTCGGTGGCTGCTGCGGCTGGGGTTTCGGTGCTCATCGCGCTGGGACGGTGTTGCGCTGAGCTTAGGAACGCGGCACCGCTGCCTAGGATCAGGGCCGTCCGAGCCGGGACTTCCACCAGCGCATGACCGACGTCCCCGCTTCACGGATCCGCAATTTCTGCATCATCGCCCACATCGACCACGGCAAGTCAACCCTGGCGGACCGGCTGTTGCAGGACACGGGAACGGTCGCGGCCCGGGACATGCAGGCCCAGTTCCTCGACAACATGGAACTGGAGCGTGAGCGAGGCATCACCATCAAGCTGCAGGCGGCCCGGATGGAATACACCGCTGCCGATGGTGAGCGCTACATCCTCAACCTGATTGACACTCCAGGGCATGTGGACTTCTCCTACGAGGTGAGCCGCTCCCTGCAGGCCTGCGAAGGCGCGCTGCTGGTGGTGGACGCCAGCCAGGGGGTGGAGGCTCAGACCCTGGCCAACGTGTACCTGGCCCTGGAGAATGATCTGGAGATCATTCCGGTGCTCAACAAGATCGATCTGCCCGGCGCCGACCCGGAGCGGATCAAGGAGGAGATCGAGGCGATCATCGGCCTCGACTGCACCAACGCCATTGCCTGCTCCGCAAAGACCGGCCTGGGCGTTCCCGACATCCTGCAGGCGGTGGTGGATCGGGTGCCGCCGCCGAAGGACGCCCTGAACGAACCACTCAAGGCGCTGATCTTCGACTCGTATTACGACGCCTACCGGGGCGTGATCGTGTATTTCAGGGTGATCTCCGGCGCGATCAGCCGCCGCGACCGCGTGCTGCTGATGGCCAGCGGCAAGACCTACGAGCTGGATGAAGTGGGCGTGATGGCCCCGGATCAGCGCCAGGTGGAGAGCCTGCACGCCGGCGAAGTGGGCTACCTTGCGGCTTCGATCAAAGCCGTGGCCGATGCCCGCGTCGGCGACACGATCACGCTGGTGAACGATCCGGCACCGGCTCCGCTGCCCGGTTACACCGAAGCCAAGCCGATGGTGTTCTGCGGCCTGTTCCCCACCGATGCCGATCAGTACCCCGATCTGCGCGATGCGCTCGACAAGCTTCAGCTCAGCGATGCGGCTCTGAAGTACGAACCGGAAACCAGCAGCGCGATGGGCTTCGGCTTCCGTTGCGGTTTCCTTGGGCTGCTGCACATGGAAATCGTGCAGGAGCGGCTGGAGCGCGAGTACAACCTCGATCTGATCGTCACCGCACCGTCGGTGATCTATCAGGTGAACATGCTTGATGGCAGCGTGCTGATGGTTGACAACCCGGCCACGCTGCCGGATCCACAGAAGCGGGAATCGATCGAAGAGCCCTACGTGAAGCTGGAGATCTACACACCGAATGTTTACAACGGCACCCTGATGGAGCTCTGCCAGGAGCGGCGGGGTGAATTCGTCGACATGAAATACATCACCACCGAGCGTGTGACGCTGCACTACGAACTGCCGCTGGCTGAAGTGGTGACCGACTTCTTCGATCAGATGAAGAGTCGCACCAAGGGGTATGCCTCGATGGAGTATCACCTGATCGGCTACCGCCGCAATGATCTGGTGCGCCTCGATGTGCTGATCAACAGCGAGAAAGCCGATCCGCTCACCACGATCGTGCACCGTGACAAGGCCTACAACGTGGGCAAGGGCCTGGTGGAGAAGCTCAAGGAGCTGATCCCGCGGCAGCAGTTCAAGATTCCGATCCAGGCGGCGATCGGCAGCCGTGTGATCGCCAGCGAAAGCATCAGCGCCATGCGCAAGGACGTGCTGGCCAAGTGCTACGGCGGTGACATCAGCCGGAAGAAGAAACTGCTGCAGAAACAGGCCAAGGGCAAGAAGCGGATGAAGTCCATGGGCCGGGTCGACGTGCCCCAGGAAGCCTTCATGGCCGTGCTCAAGCTGAACCAATGATCCGGCTCCCCTGACAGGCCGGCTGGCTGTGGCAATGCTGAAGGCAGTCGACACAGCAGGCCGGAATGGAACGGGTGTGGCAGCGACGGATCCTGCAGCGCCGCAGGCTGGAACGATCGGACGCGGCGGGCTTCCTGCTGCTGATGGCCCTGATCGGCGGGCTGATGCTGCTGCTCAGCGGCCTGTCCTTGCAGACCCTGGCGCTGCAGTCGAGGGCCAGTGAACAGCAGCTGGCGCAGCGGCGACGGCAGCAGGACTGGCTGGCTTCAGTGGCGCAGCTGGTGGCGGCACGGCTGCAGCAGCATCCCTGCCTGATCGAGCTGCCGCAGCAGAACTGGAACCAGGCACCCAGCACCTGCATCACCCCCGCACAGCTGGAGCAGCTGAGCAGCGGCCGCTTGCCTGAGCCGGATCACCAGGCCGGACGCTATGCGATCAGCGGGTACACACCGCCGCAACCCCAGGCGAATCAGCCCCAGGGGGCCCAGCTGGATCTGCTCTGGCAGCCGCAGCGGGGACCTGAGCGTCGACAGCGCTTCCGGCTGCTTGTCGCCGAGGGTTCGCTGCAGGGGATCCGGCCATGAATCTGGCGGATGTGGTGGTGAGTGCGCTGGTGTTCAGTGCGGCCAGCAGCGCCTCGCTGCAGATTGCCGCCGGCAGCCTGCAATGGGCCGGAACGCATCAGCAGCGCCAGACCCATCAGGATGCGGCCGGGTTGTCGCTGGCCGCCGGCCAGCTGCTGCTGGAACGCAGGGCCGCAGCAGCCGGCTCAGCTCCCTTGCCGGACTGCGATCAGGCGGCGGCGGAGCTGGCTGGGGCTCTGGAGGAGTTGCCTCTGGCCGCTGGGCTGGAGCGCCAGCTGCAGCTGCAGCAGGACGGACTGGTGCGGCTCTCGATCCGCGCGGCGGACCAGCCGCCACGGCAACGCTGGTTCAGCCCGGCGGCCTACGGACTCTGCCGGCCGGATCCATGAACCCCAGACCAGGCCAGGGGCAGCGGGACGCGGCCGGCATCACCCTGATGGAGCTGCTGATGGTGATGGCCCTGATCGGGCTGGTGGCGGGCTGGGCGTTCCGGGTGCAGCCCGAATCGCTGGCCAGGCAGCGGGTGGAAACGGCCATGCGGCGGCTGGTGGTGGCTTTGGAGCGGGGCCGCTCGGCCGCCGAGCGCAGCGGCCAGCCCTGTGCGCTGGAACTTGGGGCGTGGGGCTGGCGTGGGACCGAGGCGCAGGGCGCCGCAGCCTGCACGGCGGCCGACACCTCGCTGGATGAGGGCCTGCTGAAGGGTGAGCTGCTGCTGAACCACAATTTCTCCGGCCCGCTGCGCTTCAGCAGCAACGGCCTGGTGATCGATGGCGGCACCGCTCTGGTGGGTGCGGAGGGCACCGCTCTGGTGCGTTGCCTGGTGGTGTCGCCACCGCTGGGGGTGACGCGGGTAGGCCGCTACGACGGAGCGATGACGGACGGGCCCCAAGCCCGTGCCTGCCGGCCGGATGCGGCGCTGTAGGAGCTGATGGCGCGTTCGCGATGAATCGCGTGAAGGTTTGCTGCGATCTCCCGGGGCTGGACCTTGCTGAACAGCGGCAGCTAAGGGAGCATGCCGGGAGATGTTCTGGCCTTCCGCCATGGCGCCGGCTGATCCGGGGGTTCCCCAGGCTGCCCTGAATGCCCGGGAACGGCGGCGGTTGTTCCTGCGGGTGAAGGAACTCACCCGGGTGGGACGCCACGCTGAGGCCTATTCGCTCTGGATGCGGCTGAACGATCCGGTTCCGTCTGACTTCGACAAGGCCGCCTGAAGCCCCTGGCGTGGGTTTCCGAGGCGTGTGGCAACCCTGAAGGGTGTGCCGAAGACAGCCGGTGGATCGGAACAGAACAAGCCCGGGCTTTTCGCTGCTGGAACTGCTGCTGGCGGTGAGCCTCGGCCTGCTGCTGGCGGGGGTGATCAGCGAAGCACTGCTGGGAGAGGCCCGCAGCAGCGGCCGGCTGGGTCAGCTGTTGCGGGAACGGCTCACCACCCGCCGGGCGCTGGAGCTGATCAGCTCGGAGCTGCAGCAGGCCCTGGCCGTGAGCCGCACGCTGCCGGCGGGCGGCCATCCAGGCTGTGGGATGAGCGGCCGCAGGCTGCTGCTGCATCTGGTGCTGCCCGAGGGACCGGTGAGCTATCTGCTTGAGCCACGACCGGATGCGATCTGGCGCGGCCAGGCGCTGATGCGCTGCGGCCCGGCCTATGGCCTCTCGGGTGAACTCAGCGGCAACACGGTGGTGAGCCGGGTGCTGGTGGATGGGCTCAGGGAGGAGGGCCTCACCCTTGAACATGACCCATCGGGTCTGCTGAAACTGGAACTGCAACGCGGCTGGAGCAGCTCAGCCGGCCGCGAGCTGCGCTTTGACGGGCGCATCCACGCCGCGCTGACGGCGGAGCTGGAG
>JAYKHC010000138.1:0-5588 GCA_035285465.1 Cyanobacteriota bacterium | reverse complement strand
GGAAGCCCATTTCGGGTGTTTCCACAAAGCGGCGCTCATCGGCCACCAGGGTGCCCCTGAAACCCATGCCGGCTTCTTTGGCAAACTCCTCCATCACGGCCTTGCGTCCCACGCACACCACCCCGGTAGGGCCCAGAAGGCTGATGTCATCGGCATCAGACCAGATGGCAGAAAAAGCATCGGGATCTCCCGCCAGAAGCTGGTTGCCTGCCGCGTAGAACGCATCCGCGGCTTCCGCAAGGGTGCTGGCCCTGGGAAGAGGGGGGATCAGGCCTCGCTGGGATGGGCGATCACCCGGTCGATCAGGCCGTAATCCCTGGCCTCGGCGGCACTGAGGAAGTAATCACGGTCGGTGTCCTTTTCCACCTTCTCAAAGGGCTGACCGGTCATCTCAGCCATCGAGGTGTTGAGCATGTGCTTGATGCGCAGAATCTCCTTGGCCTCGATCTCGATGTCGCTGGCCTGTCGCTGACTGGTTCCGCCCAGGGGTTGATGGATCATGATCCGGCTGTGGGGCAGGGCCAGACGCTTGCCCTTGCTGCCGGCCGCCAGCAGGAACGCACCCATCGAAGCTGCGAGGCCTACACAGATCGTCACCACATCGCTCTTCACGTACTGCATGGTGTCGAAGATCGCCAGACCGGCCGTCACCGACCCACCCGGAGAGTTGATGTAGAGGTAGATGGGCTTGGAGTTGTCATCCGAGTCGAGGTACAACATCTGGGCCACCAGGGCATTGGCCACCGCATCGTTCACCTCGGAGCCCAGAAAAAGAATCCGCTCAACCCCCAGGCGGGTGTAGATGTCCACCCAGCGCTCGTACTGGCTGCCGGGCAGACGGTAGGGAACGCTGGGAGTGCCGATGGGCATGGCGGGGGATGTGAGGAGAGGGGGTTGAGATCGGAACAGCAGCGCTTCAGCTGACGCTGACCGGGCTGGGATCGGCTGCGACGCCGGCAGCCGGAAGGTCCTTCTGGCTGGTGAGCACCCGGTCGATCAGGCCATAATCGCGGGCTTCCTCAGCTGTGAGATAGGTCATCCGATCGGAATCACGGGAGAGTTGTTCCACACTCTTTCCTGTGTTCTCCGCCAGCATTTCCAGCATGGTGTGCTTGTTGTGGAGCACTTCCTTGGCCCGGATCTGGATGTCACTGGCCTGCCCCCGGGCACCGCTGCGAGGCTGATGCAACACGATCGAGGCATGGCGGAGAGCGGCGCGCTGGCCCTTGGTACCGGCGCTGAGGATCATCGCGGCCGTGCCCATGGCCTGGCCGATGCAGATGGTGTGGACCGGAGGCTTGACGTAACGGATGGTGTCACAGATGGCGAAAGCCTCGGTTTCAAAGCCGATCGCATCACCCGAATACCAGGATGTGCCGGTGGAATTGATGTAGAAGAAGATCGGCTTCTCAGGATTATCAAATTCCAGATACAGCAACTGAGCAATGATCAGCTCGGTCACATCGATGCCCATCTGCCGCTTGGCATCGTCATCACTGAACAGGGGCAGGCCCAGGTAAACGATCCGCTCCTTCAGCAGCAGGGAGGGAAGATCGGGAGGCGGAGTGCGCAGCACGGCGGAATCGCCGTAATACGGGGCAGACACCGACATCCGCAGCTCTCTCCAGGCACTTGAGCCGAGCCTAGCGGGGGGTCGTGGCGTCCGGATCGGGATTGGCCTGGGAAACAGCCTTGCTGCCCCTGCGGCGCCGGGTGCTGCCGGTGGGGCTCGCCGGGGAAGGCTCGCCATCACAGCGGGCGAACACGATCCGTCCGGTCGGGTTCTGGATCGCACCGGTGATGATCACCGGCAGCCGCTGCCCGATGCAGTGTCGGGCACCCTCCACGACGACCATCGTGCCGTCATCGAGGTAACCCACACCCTGGGCGGCCTCCTTGCCTTCGCGGGCGATCTTGAGATCCAGCTCGTCGCCGGGCCGCACCTCCGGACGCAAGGCGATCACCAGCTCGCTCAGGTTGAGAACCCGCAAGGCCTGAACCTCGGCCACCTTGGCCAGGTTGTAATCCGCGGTGAGCAGGGTTCCGCCGGTGTCGGCGGTGAGTCTCTGCAGCTTGTCATCCACCCCATTCCCCTCGTAACGGGTGCTGTTCACCACCAACCGGCGACCGTATTGCTCGCGCAGCTCGCTCAGAAGCCGGAGACCACGGCGACCACGACCACGCTTTTCCGCATTGGCGGAATCCGCCAGGGCCTGAAGCTCATCGATCACACACTGGGCGACGATCACCTGCCCCTCCAGCAGTCCTGAATCCAGCAGACCGCGGATGCGGCCGTCGATGATCACGCTGGTGTCGAGGATCTTGGCCGTCGCGGGCTGGAGCACCCCGTCAGCGACCAGGAGAGCCTCGCTGTCACCACGACTGAACAGACGCAGCAGGGTGCGGCCGTGCACCTCGGCCAGGTTGTAGCCGGACACCCCGAAGAACACGTTGCTGAGAATGGCTGCCACCGGCTTGACGAACACCACTTCCCAGGGGAGGGGCAACAGCAGGATCGGAGCCAGCAGCAGATTGGCCACCAGCAGGCCCAGGATCAGACCCACGGCCCGGCTGATCAGCAGCTCGGTGGGCATGGTGCGCACCTGTTGCATCAGCCTCCGTCGCAGCTGCTGGAACAGGAAGCCGGCGATCAGGCCGAAGAAGGCTCCGAATCCCGCCAGCACCGAACGCAGCCCTTCGGGCCTGTCCACCTGCTGAAGCAGCTGGGCCGGCAGAAGATCAACACCCAGCCAGCCGGAGGCGGCGCCGGACACCAGAAACAGAATCAGGATGAGGGTGTCCGCCATTCCCGCCTTGCTGAAACCGCCCGGACTCTCAGCCAGGCAGCATGCCTGATACCGGCGCTTTTCGCCGTGAGGGTAACCGCCCGTGTCAAGAGAGCCCCGGAGTGCCTACCTCCACATTCCCTTCTGCCATCGGCGCTGCTTTTACTGCGACTTCCCGGTGGTTCCACTCGGGGACCGGGCCGGGGCTGAGCCTGGACAGCCCGGAGCCCGATCGATCGCGGCCTACCTGAAGCTGCTGGAAGCGGAAATCAACGCCAGCCCAGCCGGCCCACCGCTCAGCACGATCTATGTGGGTGGGGGAACCCCTTCGCTGCTGGCTCCGCATCAGCTGCAGCGCCTGCTGGAGAGTCTTCAGGCCCGGTTCGGGATCGCCCCTGCCGCGGAGATCACCCTCGAGCTCGATCCAGCGAGCTTTGACCAGCAGCGGCTGCACTCGTATCTGGGCAGCGGCGTGAACCGGGTGAGTCTCGGGGGCCAGAGCTTCGATGATCGGGTGCTGCAGTCCCTCGGCCGTCGCCATCGCAGCAGCGATCTGCGCGAGGCAGCCGGCTGGCTGGCCGGGGCCCATCGCCGCGGGGAGCTGGCGTCCTGGAGCCTCGATCTGATCCAGTCGGTGCCTGGCAGTGATCGAGGCGCCTGGCGGACGCAGCTGCACCAGGCCGTTGCCCTGGACCCCCCCCATCTTTCGGTCTACGACCTCTCCATCGAACCGGGAACGGTGTTTGCCAGGCGGCTTGAACAGGGCAAGCTGGCCCTGCCGGAAGGGGAGCTGTCGGCCGATCTGATGGAGCTCACCCAGGCCGAACTCTGCTCTCGCGGCTTCGGCCACTACGAGATCTCCAACTACGCCCTGCCGGGCCATGCGTCCCGGCACAACAGGGTGTACTGGAGCGGGGCCGGCTGGTGGGGCTTCGGGATGGGGGCCACATCAGCGCCCCATGGGCTGCGGCAGGCCCATCCCCGCACCCGCGAAGGCTATGCAAGCTGGCTGGAGGCCGGCAGAGCGGAAATGCGCTCAGAATCAGAACGGAGTCACCTGCCCTTGGACGAACGGCTCCTGGTGGGCCTGCGCCGCCGCGAAGGGGTTCACCTCGCCGCTGTGCTGGCTGAAACCGGCTGGTCAGCGGAGGCCCAGGCCTGGGGGTTTGAGGAGCTGAAACGGCTGCTGGAGCCTTTTCGCCAGGACGGCCTGGTTGTGATCGAAGGGCCGCGCTGCCGGCTCAGCGATCCCCGGGGGCTGGCCCTGAGCAATGTTGTGCTGCGTCGCCTGCTGACGTGGTGGGATGCTGCTGGTCAGCGATCCAGCGACGCAGGGCCTGCACCGCCAGCTGCCGACCCTGGAGCAGTGGCGCACTGAAGGGGGGCTGCCGCAGGGTGAGCCCCAGCAGATCGGCCGTGACCCGCACCTGACCATCGCAACCCGCCCCGGCCCCGATGCCGATCACCGGCACCCGCAGCTGACGTTGGAGCCTCTCAGCCAGCTGCTCAGGCACGTGCTCCAGCACCAGGGCAAAGCAACCTGCCTCCTCCAGAGCAAGAGCCTGCCGGCACAGCCGCTCCTGGCTGGCCGGGTCGATGCCCTGGCGTCGATAGCCCAGGCGATGCACGCTCTGGGGGGTGAGTCCGAGATGGCCCATCACCGGAATACCGCTCCGCACCAGACGGTCGATGGCCGCCAGGGTTTCCGGCTCGGCTCCCTCCAGCTTCACGGCCGCGGCAGGGGTTTCCTTCAGCACACGCCCCGCCGCCGCCATGGCCTCCTCGAGGCTGCACTGGTAGCTGAGAAACGGCAGGTCGGTGATCAGCAGAGGCTGGTGTTGATCACCGCAGACCGCTGCCATCCCACGGGCAACCGCCCGGGTGTGATGAAGCATTTCGTCCAGGGTCACAGGCAGCGTGGTGGGGTGACCGAGCACCACCATCGCCAGAGAATCCCCCACCAGCACAGCATCAGCCCCCGCTTCCGCCACCAGGGCGCCGGAGAGGGCATCCCAGGCCGTCAGGATCGAGATCGGCAGACAGGCCTGCTTGCGTTGGACCAGATCGGCAGGACGAAGGGGCACGGGCTGGATCGGATGAACCCTGATTTTGCTAGTGTCAGAACGACTCGGACCCATGCGGTTCAGACGCCCAAATCTGGTCAGGACCGGAAGGGAGCAGCCACACGGGATGCTCTGAGCAGGCGTGGACTCCGGGTCACCTACCCGAGCGGCTCCACCGGGCCCGTCATTCCTCGGGCTGGCTCTGTCGATTGAGCAGGAACGGTGGAATTTTGGCGCCTTTCTCCTCCACCGCCGGGCTGAAGCCGGAGGGTTGGCCGAATTCGGAGACCGCCGGACGCTCAGGGCGGTATTCGGCGAGGCTCTCGAATCCAGTGGCGATCACGGTGACGTGAATCTGGCCTTCCAGCTTCTCGTCAACCACCGCTCCCACAATGATGTTGGCGTCCGGATCCACCACGTCGTAGATCACTTCCGAGGCCGTGGTCATGTCCTCGAGGGTCATGTCCTTGCCACCGGAAATGTTGATCACGCAGCCCTTGGCGCCATCGATGCGGGCGGCTTCCAGCAGCGGGCTGCTGATGGCGGCCTGAGCCGCTTCGGTGGCGCGGGAGCGGCCCGAGCCCACGCCGAGGCCCAGCAGGGCGGTGCCCGCTTCGGTCATCACCGAGCGCACATCGGCGAAGTCCACGTTCACCAAGCCCGGCTTGGTGATGATGTCGCTGATGCCCTTCACGCCCATGCGCAGCACGTCGTCGGCAGCGCGGAAGGCATCCTGAAG
>JAYKHC010000137.1:0-17391 GCA_035285465.1 Cyanobacteriota bacterium | reverse complement strand
ACCCTGGAGCACTACAGCGAGCAGATGCTGGATCTGGCCGAAGAGCTCTACGGGCCCGTGCCGATCCAGCTGGAGCTGCGCAAGTGTGCCGCGCCGGTGGCGGGGTTCAGCGGTGTGGTGGCAATTGCGAGACAGCGCCACCGAACGCTTGAAGCCTGATCCAGAGGCTTCGCGTGGCTACGTCACACCTGAGAAATCGGCAATGGTCTTCATGAGCTTCCGTGCGTTGCTGTGATTTCTTGTTGGTCAGGGGATTGCGATCCCGAATTCTTTCCGGTGATCCCAGTCACCAGAGGCTCCTGATCTCTAGACAGTTTCTATCAATAAGTTTTCCTTTCAGCCCTGATGTTCCCTTCAAATGCCGATTGCCAAGCACGCACAACGGGCTTGAAGAAAATCGTCTCCCCTGCACTGGCTGCGCTGTGTCTCTCCTCCGCCTCACTCGGACGACCCGCCCTTGCAGGCCCCACCTTGGAAAGCACTGAGAACAGCGCCATCGGAGCGCAGGCCACGTTCAACAACAGCTGGGCCCAGACCTTCGAGGCCAAAGGGAACATGAGCATTGAACACGCAAGCGGAGTTCTGATCCCCTTTCAGCAAGTGACAACTACATCAGCTGTCTTGCCGAATTCCGGCCTTGCTGAACTCGTTGCCACTGTGTCGAATTTGAGCAGCGAGGGGGGCAATGTGCAGGCTTCTGCCTCCATTAACCCGGGAGCACTGGTGGGCGGAACGAATACTCCCAACAACATCGTTTTGAGCGCCAGCAGTGTCAATGGTTTGCCGGCCCTTCAGATCACCCCTGGCACAGGTGATAGCTCCGTGATCGGAGCCAGCATCATCGGCACCAACATCGGCACAGACACCCTGCAGGTGACCGGCTCGCTGGGCTCCTCGGTGGTGAACACTCTCACCGCCTTCTAACGGTGTAGTGCAGATGGATGCTCTAAAGGCACGGGCAAATTCACCCTGGAGATTCTCCTGGAACACCTGTCTGCCGCTGATCGCAATGATCGCCATGCATCCCGCCGCCGCCTGGTCCCAGTCGGCGGCTGTCACCCTCACGGAGGCAGTGGGCACCAACATCACCGATGTGAATGGAGGCGGCTTTTCGATCGTCAGTGACGGGTCCCTGCGTCATCAGGGCCCACTCAATGCTGTAGTGCCGATCGACTCGGTGGATCGCGCGCGCATCGTGATCAACGATGTGGTGTTGATGAATGGAGTGCCACTTGCGGTGCAGGAGCAGGTGGAGAGCGGCGAGAGGCGCGCTAACACCCTCAGCCCCGATCTGGTGAATGCCAGCATGGATCTGGGCGATCAAAACAACGTTGCAGTCGGCATTGGCGGCCAGGTTCCCACCTATGTGAAGCTTGGCGGCATCCTGGAAAGCCAGCGCTCGGTGGTGATGAGTGGCCAGAGCTTCACCACCTTTCCAGACAACAAACCCAGCGTGTTCAGCCGCTCGATCCTGCCGTGATCTCCCTGTTTCCATCGTCCCGCGCCCTGGTGCTGGCCTTCGGGCTGGTCCTGGCAGCTGTCTCCGAAGGCAGCTATTGGCTAACTCCGGCAGCGGTGGCCCAGGTGACAGTGGGCTACAGCAACCCGATCTTCGTCTCTTCCTTCCATGGAGTGGAGCAGCGCCGCGGCAGGCGTGAGCAGTTCTCCTTCTCCGTGGCAGGCATCAACGTTCGACCGGATGACGGCACTTTGATGTATGACAACAATACAATCTGGCAGATTAACGACCCTGAGAAGCCCTTTTCGCTCCGCGTATCAGAAGAGGGGCCACGCCTGAATCTGCAGGATGCCAGGATCATGACCAGGTCGGCCTCGGTGCAGCGCACTGAGCGGGTCTTTGTTCAGATCTCCGGCCCTGCGGCCGATTCCCTGCAATCGGTGTTTGCTGCGGATGTGCGCCAGAGACAGGAGGTGCTCGTACCGAATCTGCTGATCAGTGTCTTCGAGCCATGAAAGCCTCAGCCCTCCGGTACATAGCGTTGGCACTGTTAGCTGGCAGCATACTGGGCTCGAAAGCAGCTTCTGCACAGAGAATTCCCCAGATCACAGGTTGGGCGTTCAGCCGATCCTCCGGATCAGGGGTTCAGAATCGCTCGGCAGTTGCCGTACGAAGCGATAGCAGTGGGGTGCAGACAATTATAGAAACTGGCAATGTGAGAGAGGTGCAGCGTCCTGGTCGCGCAACGGCCTACGAAATCATTGATCCCAGCCAGGAATTCGACTCTGCTTCCTTATCCACACGCACCGAGGAGTCCAGCCGCATCCAGGGGCTCAATACGTTCAGCCTGCAAGATTGGGGTTATTCAGTCTTCAGCTACTGATCACGCGATATTGCTCGCCCAGAGTTTGTCCGTGCAGCGGGTCAGGAAGCCCATGCTGAGCTCAGCATCACCCGAAGGCCGATCGCCACCTTGGTGTTGTGTGGATTCAATCCCTCTACCGTGACAAGGAGAACACATCCGCATATGAACAGCACATCCAACACAATCGCCGTGGAGCTGGTGGATGGCACCAAAGTTCTCGTTCCGGATTCGCTGGAGCAAATCACCTCCTACGTCCTGCAGGAACAGGGAGATTGGTTTGAGGATGAAATCAAGTTCCTGAGGCAACTGGTCAAGCCAGGAGATACAGTGGTGGATATTGGCGCAAACTATGGGGTTTATGCACTTTCCTTAGCGCGTCAGGTGGGAGCACTTGGAAGAGTTTGGGCTTTTGAACCAGCGCCAGAAACCGCACAATTTTTGCGTAATAGCCGCTCAGAGAATCATACTTACTGGTTGGAAGTTGTGGAGCAGGCGTTGTCTGATCGAGAGGGTACAGCCTGGCTGGGGATGCCAGGCCACCCCGAGCTCAATAGCCTGGTTGCCCCCACCTCGCCGGAGTTAGCCGCCGGGAAGGATGACGGCAGCTGGGTATCCGTCACAACGCTGGATCGTTGCCTGGAAGTCAATGACTGGAACCGGGTTGACCTCCTGAAGCTTGATGCTGAAGGCGAGGAAGGTCGGATCCTCAGTGGAGGCCAGCGGTTTTTCCAGGAGCTCTCGCCACTGGTGATGTTTGAAGTGAAAGCTGGCACCGAACTGCACCTTGATCTGGTATTCTGCTTTCAGGAGCTTGGCTATCAATGCTTCCGACTGATTCCAGAATTGAATGCTCTGGTTCCCTTTTCAGCAGAACAGCGAGTTGACGATTATCTGCTGAACCTGTTCGCAGCGAAACCTGATCGCATCGCTACCTTGGCGGCCAACGGCTGGCTTGCAGATAATGCCCATGTCAATACAGCAGAATCCGAAAAGATTATTTTCAGTTATTCTATTCAACAAACATTAAAAGACAAGCCGTATGCAAGTGGGCTTGCTTCCAGATGGGAACAGGAAGCACAGACAACAGACTGGGAGCTCGGTGGCATGGGGATAGCAGCATGGTGTTTCGCTCAAGATCATGAGCAATCAACTGCCCTTAGAGCTGTTGCGCTTTCAAAAAGCCTTACTCTGTTGCAGCAAGCATGCCACCCCGGATGCAATCCAGGCCGCTGGGCCAGTCTTGCCAGAGTCGCACGGTCTTGTGGTGAACGAGGGCAGGCTGTTGAAGCTCTTATTACATTAGCAAGAGAACTCCAGAGTGGCATCAGACTGGATCTCAATGAACCATTTCTCTGTCCAGAACCGATCTTTGATTCAGTGACAGTTGCCGAAAATGCCGAAAGTTGGCTGGAAGCAGCAGCTTTGTCTGCCCTGGAGCAACTCAGCAGCTTTTCAGGCTTCTACACAGGCCAAGGTGCAATTCCAAGGCTGAAGAGAATTGATAGCCTTGGTTTTTCTCAAGATCTGAGCTGCCGTCGTCTCCAGCTCATTCAGCAGCGCTATGGGTGCAAGACCAACTGCTTGCCTTCCAGCCACCTGTCAGGCCAGGTCAACCAGCGTGCGGGTTCAATCCCAGTGGGACTCACTTCAGAGTCTCTGACGCAAGGCAAGCAGCAGGCCATGGAATTGATCGGAGCCGAGCGGTACGTCGAAGCCCAGCAGATCTATGAGCAGCTGCTGAACTCGGGTCAGGCCGACGCGCAGGTTTGTGCAAACTTGGCTGCCATACACCAAATAGGGGGGCGCGCCGACGAATCGATTCCGCTGCTGGAGCAGGCAATCGCCCTGAAACCCGCCTACCCCGAAGCCCTGCTCAACCTCGGCAATGCGCTCCACACCTCAGGGCGCCCCGGGGATGCGATCAGGGCGTTCCGCCAGGCGATTGCCTTGAATCCCGCTCTTCCAGAAGCCCATACCGGTCTGGGAGTTGCCCTTCAGACACAGGGGCAGCTTGATGAGGCGATCCGGCACCACCGCGAGGCACTAAAGCTAAGGCCGGCCTACCCAGCCGCCTGGTCGAACCTGGGCTTAGCCCTGCGAACCAAGGGTGATTGCCTGCAGGACGCCATCGCAGCATTTCGCGAGGCAATACGCCTCAAGCCCAGGTATCCCGAAGCCCTCTCCAACCTTGGCCTCGCCCTGCTGACGGATGGACAGTGTGAGCCCGGCCTTGACAGCCAGCGCCAGGCGATTGCGTGCAATCCCAACCTGCCCCAACTCCACCTGAATTTCGGTGATGGGCTGCTTGAGCTTAATCGTGTCCATGAAGCTGTTGATGCCTATCGCCAAGCCATCCAGATCAAGGCAGATGAGGCCAAGGCCTATTACGGACTGGCCAGGGCCCATCAAATGCTTGGCGAGCTTGAGCAGGCTCTGTTGATCGCTGAGAAAGGCTTGGCGATCAAGCCCAATTGGCTGCCGATCCAATGGACCAGAGTTCAGCTTTTCAACATGTTGAAGAGGCCGGAGGCCGCTGCTGAAGCCGTTGAAAAGATGTTGAGCAGCCAACCAGACTCCGGCCTCTGTCATCTTGTCAAAGCCTGCCTACTTCAGGAGACGCATCGGAATGACGAATGCCATCGCACTCTCGATCAAGCCTTGAAACTTGATCCCAGCCTCTACGGTGCTCACTATTGTCGGAGTTACTTGTTTGCTGCGGCTGGAAAATTTCAGGATGCAATTGCTGCCTTAAAACAAGCTGTGGCGGTCGCTCCATCCTTCTACGGTGGGCACAGCTCACGGTTCTATTTTGAGCTGATCTGCCACGGGGAGCAGGGAGACCGGATCCGTGTGGAGGCTGAACAGTTCTGGAACCAGTACTCAGCCTCTGAGATCGAGCCCTTCCTGCATCGAAAGTCCATTGCAGCCGAGGCTTTGGCTGATGCCGCACCCATCCGTCTGCTGTTGGTCTCGGGCGATATCGGTGATCACTCAGTGAGTTGCTTCCTCGAGCCGGTGTTGCGGGGGATCGATCGTCACCGCTTTCAGGTGGTTCTCGCCCTCACCCACCGTCGCCGCGAAACCCGTGCACAAGAGCTGGAGCAACTGGCAGATGAGCGGATGGATCTCACCGGCCTGGGTGAGGCGCAGGCTGTAGCGGCAATGCGCGCGATGCGTTGCGCCGTGGCGATCGACACAAGTGGCTGGACCGAACACAACCCCCTACGTCTTTTGCGTCATCGGGTAGCACCTGTGCAGTGCCACTACGTGGGTTTCTGTGGCACCACTGGCCTGGCCAACATGGATTACATGATTGGTGATGAGGTGCTGACACCGCCTGAGCTCCAAAGCCAGTTCAGCGAAAAACTCTTTCCATTACCGCGCTGTTGGTCAACCTATGCTCCAACATTCACTCCGCCACCCCTGAGAGATCGACGACAAGACACTCCCTTAACCTTTGGCTCATTTAATAATCTGATCAAGGTAGGAGAACGCTGCCTGGAATTCTGGGCAGCCGCCATGAAGTCGGTGCCCTATGCCAGGCTTTTGTTGAAGGACAAGAATTGCGCCGACCCCTCGGTGCGGACGAGGATCTTGCAACCGTTGACTGATCTGGGAGTAGATCCAACCAGGGTGCAATTTATTGATCGACTGGCTGACTGGCATGACCACATGGACCTTTATAACCATGTGGACATTGCATTCGACACCACCCCAATGACCAGTGCCACGACGGGTTTCGAAGCGCTCTGCATGGGTGTTCCGCTGTTGGCGATCCAGAGTGACTGGATGGGTGGCCGCATGAGCTCCTCTGCCCTCACCGCACTAGGCCGCGAAGACTGGATCACCCGCGACCCTGTGACTTTCGCTGCCAGGGCTGTTAAGTTGGCCGATGATAGCCTACGTCACCCTAACCAACTCAAGCGACAGTTGCACCAGCAAGTGCGCGCTTCAGACCTCTGGGATGGAACTTCACTTTGCCGTTCTCTAGAGCAGGCTTTTAAGAAAATGCTTACGCAGTGTGGCGGAGCTAGCCGCTGAGTCAGGAACTTCGTCGAGAAGAAGGGAAAAAGGCACGACTTTTGTCGTGCCATGATGCTGTCTGAATCGTCCGATCAGAAGGCCGTGAGACTGTTCACCACGGTGAGGGTATCCGTGAAGTTACCACTCGAGGCACTGGCACCGATTGCCTGGGAGGTAATGGATGCTCCCACAATACCGGTATCGGAACCGGCACCTGTGATCGCGATGCTTGGCACACCGCTCGTTGTGTTCTGATTAAACACAACACCCAGAGACAAACCTGCTGTGATAGGAGTGGTGGCTTGTGTTGTAATCCCATCAGTCGGCGCACTCCCGCCCAGACTGATGACACCAGCCTGCACTGCAAATGAAGTGGTTTGGTCAGTGTCCTGGAAGCCATTCTTGTCAAATGCGGCGGTAAGCGTAGACGTTCCCGCGCTGAGATTACCTGCAACACCGGCAAAAGTGCCTGCACTTGCATTGGTAGTAACCGTACTTTCTGTTACTGCGAACGGACTAACCGTGCCCGAATAGTTGCCTGTAGCAGAAAAAGTTTGAGCCTGCTGAAGATTGAAATTTGCTCCAGCGTTGTAGTTCTGGCTGGATGTGGAGCTGAAGCTGGGGCCTGCTTGTGCACGGGGTAGGAACACCCCTTGGCTGATCAGGGCAAGTCCGGCGCCGGCAAGGCTGAGACTCAACTGGAGCTTGGGATTCATGAAAGGAAGGCAATGAAAACCCCGACCGTGAGCCCCGAACCCGCTGAAGGCGATTCCAGGAATCTGAAGGGATTCTAAAATCCTAGTTGACTCCCATCCCGCACTCCAAAAGAGTGTCTGCTGCTACCAAAAGCTTTCTGGCATTGGGTGGCGTTGCAGCTTGGGGAAGTCTCTCCCACTTCGGAAGCTGTCCGATTGCTTTCGCTGCCTGATCGAGCTTTAACAGAACTTCGGATTTCCTCACCCTTTGGCGCGCCCACTCGAGCTGTTCGTGCGGAGATTCCTGCCCGCAGTGAGTCCTCTGCTGGTGATGTGTGGAGGATGGATGGGTGCTCCATCGCGAAGCCAGCAGGTCCCCACCGCTTCGGCGTCCTCAGCAGCCACGGCGGCCGGCACCACGGTGAACAACCAGAACAACTCCCAGATCAACACCAACGCGTTCTACGGTTTCGGGCCCGGCATCAACTGTCCCACCCCTACCCTTTCTGTCGCTGGATTTGGTGGCAGCGGTTCCGGCAACAGCAATGGCGATGTGATCGGGGCCACGGTCAATTCTGATAACTATGGAGGGGTTGTCACGCTCACCTTCCCCATCGGCGGTGCCAATGCAGACATCTGCAAGGAAATCGGCAAGGCGCAGGTACAAGCCCTGCAAAGCCAGGTGGTTCGTGCCAGCACCGAGGCCCGTAAAACCCAGGCCGACATCAACTTGGTGACCGTCCTCAAATGTGTTGAGATCCTCCGCGTGGCCAATCTTTCCGGCCAATTTGCTGAGATCTGCAAGGGAGTGGTGCCGCGTGGAATGGTGGAATCAAGCTCCCAGTCGATGGTGCGTCAACGGTTTGAGCCTTGAGCTTCAGGAGCGGTTGCTCCGTTGCACGACCCCATGCCTGGCGCTGTTGTTGGCACTGGCCCCTATGCCGGGCTGGGCAAAACCTTTGGTGCGGCTGTTGATTCCGGTTGATTCCGCCGATGAATACGAACGCGTGATGGCGGAAGTGGATGAAGCGCGCCTGACTGCCCTTGAAGGCCAGGCTTTTGTGGTGGCAGCTTCGCTGGCGGATGCGGGCCAGGCGTATGAGCTGGGGCGGGCCCTGCAAGCCAGATTGAAATTGCCCTTTGAACTTCTCTACGACGAGGGACACCCTCAGGCAGATCTGGCCTGGTTCAGCCGTCTCCACCCTTCCCTCTTGCCACCCCTGCCTCCCTTGCCGCCGTTACCCGAGCGAATACGGTGAAAGCCTCGCCCTGATCGGATTTGACCCTGATGGTTCTCCTGGGTAGGCCGCGAACATTGACCACCTTTCTACTGTTGGCGGGTTCCTGGCTGATGCCAGCTTCGGCAAGCCCGTTCGATGTGTATTGCACCAACAATGTTGATGGCACCACCACCTGCCTGGGCTGGCAAGGAGGGCAGGCCCTCACTTGCGTGAGCAGCCTTGGGCGCACCACCAGCTGCTCCTCCCCCAGCGGTCTCAAGTTCACCTGCATCGTTGATACGTCAGGGGTCGCTTCCTGCAGAGGTGCCGTCAGTGAGCGACGAAGGGAAGGTTCGGCCCAGTGTGTTGTCACCGGTGATGGAAACCTTGCCTGTGACGAGGAGAATAATCAGCCCGCGCCTCTGCTGGAGACTCCTGGACTGCCCAGCTCCATGCCCAACCTGTTGCCCAATCTCAATCCGGTTATTCCCAATACATTGGATCTGCCCAGTGTCTTCAACTGACGGCAGCTCTGATCTGTTTTTTGCCCTGATTACGGTGCGGGACATTCCATCTGGAAACTATCGCGACTGTGGAAATCGGCATTTGCACCCCCATGGTGCAGCGCCCAGTAGCTCAGCTGATGGCAAGCATGCTCCAACACGGCAGTGATGCCAATCTGTAAGTTTTGGCAAGCAACCAGTGGCCCGGGAATCTGCAGGGTCATCTCCATGTCCCAGCGTTGAGGGGCAAGCCTATGGACGAAAAAGGGTTGGTGAATGCTCAGATCGCTCTGCAGCCCGCTGCGATAATCCTGGAGCTGATACACATTCCAATCCCCAGAGGGCGACAAATTATACTCCCAATAGCGTTTCTCGCCCTTGCCGGCTACAAAACATTCAAAGCAGGTGTGCTGCCAGAGCTCATTGCAGCGAACCGGTGTTTCTGTCAAGCCTGGAATCACGATCAATTGATCGATGGACCTCCGATAGCTTTGCAAGTGATAACTGATCACAAGGCTGTCGCTCCCTCTGGCAAGGCTGCCGCGGATGTCAATGAGTTCAACCTCACCGGGGTTCCCAGGGTCAAACGGTTCCAAGGTGAAGACCCTGAGAGTCATGGGTCAACCAGCTGGGTAATCAAGTTGCGGATTTCCGCTTCCTGGGCCTCGATGCTCTGGGTGAGGCGGAACTGCACCCGGGCCCGATCGAGGTTCTGCCGCTGATGCTGAACCTTGAAGTACTCATTACCGGCCAGATGGTCCGTGAAGAAGCGCAGTCCCAGTTCGAAGGGAAGCAACCGGATCGCATCAAACAGATGGGCGAGATCAGCTTCGCTGAGAAAGCGGCGACTTTCGTTCAGGTAACCCCTGAGCATGGCTTCGCAGCGCTCCAGATCAAAGCGGACACCCTCCAGATCAAGCGTTTCCTCCCCAAGAGGATTGCATCCCGAGCGCAGAGCGTCGCCGATGTCGTAATGGACAAGACCCGGCTTCACCGTGTCGAGATCGACCATGGCCACAGCCCGGCCGCTACGGGCACAGAGCATCACGTTGTTCGCCTTGGGATCGCCGTGAATCGGTCGAAGTCTCAGGCGCCCGGATGCTCTGGCCTGCTCCAGCACCGGGGCCAGTGCGCGACGCTCGGCCACGAAGGCCTCACACCAGTGAGATGCGTCACAGGGGGAGGCCTGAGGTTGCTTCAGAACCTCGTCGTAGGTGGCCAGATACCGCGGGGTCACATGGAACCCTTCCAGGGTGTCGGCCAGTCGCCGGGTCGGCAGGTCGTGGATCAGCTGATGGAAGATTCCCAGGGCCCGGCCCAGCTCGTGGGCCTGGCCGGCGTTGCTCACCGTCTCACAGCTGTGAGCCGACCCCACATAGGTGAGAAGCCTCCAGGCCTCACCATCGGCACTCAGCCAGTTGCCGCTGCCATCGCGAAGACAGAGGGCCCTTGGCACCTCCCAGCGCCCTCCCGCGGGCTGTCGCGATTCAACATGCTCAGCAAGCACCGCAAGATTGGCCATCACCAGAGCTGGACGCGGGAAGACCCTGGTGTTGATCCGCTGGAGCACAAAGCGGCTTCCCGAGGCGGTGTCCACGCGATAGGTGTCATTCACGTGGCCATGGCCCATCGGCTTCACGGCCGTGACCGGGCTGTCGATGGCGAATCGGCTGGCGTGACCGATGAGGTGTTGACGATCCATCCGACCATCCTGGCGAGCCCGGCAAGGGTCACGGCCACACTGGAAACAGCCGTAGCTGGTTTGTGTTCCATCCCGCCCGCATCCGAGTGATCGCCGTCGGGCGGGTGCGGAAGCCCTGGATCGCCGACGGCGTTGAGATGTTCCGCAGAAGATTGCCCGGGCTTCAGCTGCTTGAACTGCGTGATGGCGGCATGGCCCGCGAAGCCAGAGCGGTGCTGGCGGCTCTGAGAGCTGATGAACAGCTGGTCGTCCTCAGCGAGGAGGGAACCCACCTCGGTTCCGAGGCCTTCGCCGAACGCCTCGGGGCCATGGGCAGCGCTCGCCTCGCTCTGGTGATCGGGGGTGCTGACGGCCTCGACCCAGAGCTCAAGGCACGGGCGGCGTGGACGCTTTCCCTCTCGGCGATGACCTTCCCTCATGAGCTGGCTCGACTGCTGCTGCTGGAGCAGCTGTACCGGGCCCGCACCATCCTCGAAGGCGGCCCTTATCACCGCGGCGGAATCAGGACGCCCCCACAAGACCTGAATGGCGGATGAGGGCCTCCGTGCTGGGGGGACGACCGCGGAAGTTCTCAAAGATCTCGGCAGGTGAGCGGCTGCCTCCGAGACTCAGCACGGTGTCACGAAAGCGGCGACCGGTGGCGATCACCTCATCCTCCACATCAAGGCCCACTTCCTCGAAAGCGCTGAAGGCATCAGCACTGAGCACTTCGGCCCACTTGTAGGAGTAGTACCCCGCCGAGTAGCCCCCGGCGAAAATGTGGCTGAACGAGCAGAGGAAGGCATCCTCCGCAATGGGTTCAAGAACCGTGGTGGTGCGGGCCACCTCCCGGCGCAGCTGCTCGGGACTCAGCGCACCTTCGGGAGTCCACTGGCTGTGCAGCCTGAGGTCGGTGAGGGCGAAGTGAATCTGGCGCAGGGTGGCGCTGCCGCCCATGAAGGTGCGGGCAGCCAGCAGTTTCCGGTACTCGGCCTCCGGGAGCGGTTCGCCGCTCTGCCAGTGACGGGCCATCCCCATCAGGGTTGCTCTGTCGTAGCACCAGTTCTCCATGAACTGACTCGGCAACTCCACCGCATCCCATTCCACGTTGTTGATGCCGGCGGCCTGGGGGCGCTCGACGGTGGTGAGCATGTGCTGAAGACCATGGCCGAACTCGTGAAAGAGGGTTTCCACTTCCTCGAAGGTCATCAGGCTCGGGGTGGAACCCACCGGCGGGCTCTGGTTGCAGATCAGGTAGGCCACCGGCAGGACCGGTTCACCGGCACGGTTGCGGGAACGGCCCAGGCACTCATCCATCCAGGCGCCGCCACGCTTGCTGCCAGGACGGCTGTAAGGATCGAGGTAGAACCCCGCCAGGGGAGCACCGCCTCCTCCATCCAGCACGCGGAAATAACGCACGTCGGGGTGCCAGGTGGGAGCGTCGCCTGAATCCGTTGCCACGATCCGGATGTCGAACAGCCTCTGGCAGAGCCCGAACAGCCCTTGAAGAACCTGCTCCAGCGGAAACCAGGGACGCAGGGCTTCGGAATCCAGCTCAAAGCTCTCCTGGCGCAGAATCTCGGCCCAATGGCTCACATCCCAGGGACTGAGCCCGGATGCTTCCGGTGCACCATGGCGCTGAGCGCAGGCCTGCACGGCTTCAAGCTCCTTCTCGGCGGTGGAATAAGCCGCCGAGCGCAGTTCCTCCAGCAGCTGCTCCACCTCAGCCACCGAGCCGGCCATCTTGCTGGCCAGGCTCACCTCGGCCCAGTTGGCGTAACCGAGTCGGAGGGCCTGCTCATGCCGCAGACCCAGGATCTGCTCGATCAGAGGCCAGTTGTTGAGCTCCCCGTCGGAGGCTCGGGCCACCTGGGCGCGGTAGACGGTTTCGCGTAAGTCCCGCCTCTGGCTGTATTTCAGGAATGGAGCCACCCGGGGCATGTCGAGGCCCATCAGCCAGGGTCCCCGCTCAGGGGTGGCGGTCTGATCACCCGCCTGCCGGGCAGCCTGGGCCAGCAGTTCCCTGAGACTGTCGGGGAGACCGGCGACATCCCCGGGCTCGGTCAACCGGAGCGTCCAGGTGTTGGTGGCATCCAGCACGTGGTTGCCGAACTCACTGGCCAGCCTCGCCAGCTCCGTTGTGGCAACGTTGAAGGCCTGCTGATCAGCTGCAGTCAGGCCCACGCCCCGCAGTTGCATGTCTCGGAGCTCGGCATCCAGGATGCGGAGCTGGGTGGCATCAAGACGGGCGATCGGGTCGGTGCAGCAAGCCAGGTGCTGCTCCCTCAGTTGCTGCAGGGCTCTGTAAATCAGCGAAGACTGACCGGCCCGACTGCCGAAGCTCACCACGGCAGCCTGCTGACCCTGGTAGGCATCCCGCAGGGCGGGGGTGTTGCAGACCCCATGGAGGTGGCTCACCACACCCCAGCTCCAACGCAGTCGCTCACCCAGCTGATGCAGCGGATCCATGACCTCGTTCCAGCCCAGGGGAGTGGGCTCCGCCAGACGTTGTTCCAGGCGGGCTTCCAGGGCGGTGAGCTCTGCGTTCAGTTCCTCGAGCAGCACAGGGATCCCCTGTTCAACCTGCTCAGGGGTGATCGCCTCGAACGGCGGGAGGCCGTGGCCGGTCAACAACGGCAGGCTGGGTGAGGTCATGGTCAAGGTGAGAGGAGCTGAGCTGGCCGATCCAGCCGGGAGGTTCCAGCCGGCTCAGCCCAGTGGACTGCTGCTGGCCAGAGCCACCAGACCGGTCTGACTCAGCTGAAGGGCGAGGGCATCGGTGCTGGCTTCGTAGAAATCGATGGCGATTCTTGGCCAGAAGCCGATCACAAGAGTGGGAACCAGCAAGGTGAGTCCGATCACCAGCTCGCGTGGCTTCATGTCGGCGACCACGGCAAGGGCAGGGATTCTGGGCCCGAAGAACACGCGGCGGCAGAGACTCAGCAGATACACGGGAGTGAGCACCAGACCGATGGCCGCCAGCACGACCGCGATCACCCGGAACGCGAGGGTGAAGCGATCGCTCTCGGTGAGCCCCAGAAAGACCGTGATCTCACTCACGAATCCACTCATGCCAGGCAGGGCAAGAGAAGCCAGGGAACTGGCCACAAAGAACGCGAAGGTGATCGGCAGCGCCTTGGCCAGCCCGCCCATATTGGGGATGGAAAGGGTCCTGGTGCGCTCGTAGAACACACCGGTCACGAAAAACATTGCGGCTGCGATGAGTCCGTGGCTGATCATCTGAAGCATCGCGCCACTGATGCCGAGAGCATCGATCGCCCCGATCCCGACCAGCACGAAACCCATGTGGCTCACGGAGCTGCAGGCGATCCGACGTTTGACGTTGTCCTGGGCGAAGGCATTGAGAGCTCCATACACGATGTTGACGATCCCCAGCACAACCAGAGCGGGAGCCAGCACCAGATGAGCCTCGGGAAGCATCTGAACGTTGAACCGAAGCAAGGCGTAGCCGCCCATCTTGAGCAACACCCCAGCCAGAAGCATCGAAACCGGCGCATTGGCCTCTCCATGGGCATCCGGCAACCAGGTATGCAGGGGAAACATCGGCAGTTTCACCCCGAAACCAACCAGAAAACCCAGATAACAGAGCAGTCCGAAGCTGCCGCCCGCTGAACGGGAGATCAGTTCCGTGAGATTGAAGGTGAAGGGGCCATTGAGGGCCAGCGCCAGGCCACTCACCAGGATCAGCAGGGAGGCCGTGGCCGTATACAGAATGAATTTTGTGGCGGCGTACTGGCGCTGCTGCCCACCCCAGATGGCGATCAGGAGGTAGACGGGGACCAGCTCAAGCTCCCAGGCCAGGAAAAACAGCAGGAAATCCTGGGAGAGAAACACCAGGGCCTGGGCCGAGGCCTGGAGCAGCAACAGGGCGAAGTAAAGCCTGGTTTTGTTCTGAACATTCCAGCTCGCCGCCACCGCCAGCAGGGTGATCAGACCGGAGAGCACCACCATGGGAGCCGACAGGCCATCCACCCCGAGCGACCATTCCAGCCCGAGAGCCGGCAACCAGGGAACCCTCTCCACCATCTGCATGCCGCTGAGACCGCTGTCGAAGTGGCGGGTGAAGCAGTGAACCATCAGGCCCAGATCGGCCAGCAACACCACCAGCGCGATGGTGCGGGGGATCCTCGGATCGTTGCCATCACCAGGCAGCAGTGGCATCAGCAGGGCCGAGGTGGCCGGCAGCAGCGCGATCAGACTGAGCCAGGGAAACGGGGACGCAGCTGAAAGGGACAGGATGGCGTCCATCACCTAGAAACCCAGTGGATCGGAATCTATCAGCGAGTGCTGATGGGGCTAGGTATAAGTACTCTCACTCATCGCTGGGGCGGCTGGGGGCCTGCTGAGGATCCTCCGGCAGATCAGGGAGCGCCTCCCAGTGGCTGCCTGTTTCCTCAACCGTGAGCACCTCGCTTCGTGACTCCACTCCCGCCTTGTGCCAGGCCCGCACCATCGCCCGACTGACAGCCGGCGCCGTTTCACCGCTGCAGAGTGCCAGCAGGCTCGGGCCGGCTCCACTGATCACACAGCCCCACGCACCCGCTTCAAGGGCCGCTTCCCGCGCCTGGCGCCCCCCGGGAATCAGACCCCAGCGGTAGGGCTCATGCAGCCTGTCGTGCATTCCATCGCTGATCAGATCACCGTTGCCGGTCCGTAAACCCTGAAGCAGCAGGGTGAGGGAACCCAGATTCACCACCGCATCGCTGATGGGAATCGCCTTGGGCATCGCCCGCCTCGCTTCGCTGGTGGCCAGCCGAATCGCCGGAATCGCCACAACGGCCATCACCTGGGAGGCCCATTCGCAGCGCACCACCCGCCAGCGATGGGAAGCCGCCCTGGCCGTCATGCACAGCCCTCCCACCAGAGAAGGCACCACATTGTCGGGATGGCCTTCAATGTCGATCGCCAGCTCGAGAAGCTTTTCCTTGCCCAGGGGTTCACCCACCAGGGCATTGGCGCCGATCAGCCCGGCCACGATGGCTGTGGCACTGCTGCCCAGTCCGCGGGCCGGTGGAACCGCCAGCCGCACCCGGGCTTCGATCCCCACCGGATCCTCTCCGGCCTCCTTCCAGACCCGTTGAGCGGAGCGGTACATGAGGTTGTCCGGCCCACCCCTGAGATGGGCGCCTTCACTACCCTCGATGATCAGATCAAAGCGTTCAGCTCCGCCGGCCAGGCAGCGCAGCTCGAACACGTTGTCAAGCCGCAGGGCAGCACCGAGGCAATCGAATCCGGGGCCGAGGTTGGCGGTTGTGGCGGGAACATGAACCACCACCCCTTGTCCGACGCGGGGACGCACCATCGGAACTGATCTGCTGGTTCCAGTGTCTCAGGCCATCAGCAGCATCCGCGCCCGGCAGGCGGCGCTGAACGGGCCGATGGCCGGATCCACCACGGCCGTGATCGGGATCGACTCCAGAACGCTCCTCAGCCTGCCCTTCCCGAGGAAGGCATCCACAAAGACGGACCTGCGGAGTTCCGGAAGCAGCTTGGAGGCGGTTCCCCCGGCCAGCCAGATCCCTCCCCGGCTCAGGCCCGCCAGGGCCAGATCGCCACAGACGCTGCCATAGGCACCGAGCCACAGCTCGAGAGCTTCTCCCGCCAGGGGTTCTCCCTCCAGGGCCGCCTTCGCCACGGCTGCCGGCAGGTCGGCGGTCTGCTCACCGTTCTCCCAGGCCAGGCGCACGGCCGTCAGGGGATGGCCATGAAGTCCGTCACGGGTGCTCAGCAGCCAGCGGGCCACATGGCCCAGTCCGGTGCCGCTCACCACCCGCTCGATCGACACCCGTTCCAGTCGCTGATCTTCTGCAAGCCACTGCTTGAGAGCCCATTCCCGTTGATCCCGTGGGGCGAATTCGCCGTGGGCGGCCTCGCTGGGAACAGCCTGCAGCCCCGACTCTGTCGGTACGCCGAAGGCCACTCCCAGTCCCGTGCCGGCACCAAGCACCAGCAGGGGTTCAGCCGCATCGGGCTGCCCGGAACGGATCGAGGCCTGCCGCTCGACTCCGAGATGGGGGATGCCATAGATCAGCACGGCGAAGTCGTTCACCAGATCAACCGACGGGATGCCGGTGGCCTCAGCGAGGGCCGCGCCCTCCAGCTTCCAGGGCAAATTGGTGAGCTGTGCCCTGCCGCCCCTCACCGGGCCAGCCACGGCAAAGCAGGCTGCCGCGGGGGGATCGCCAGCGGCCTTGCTGGAATGCTCTGCCAGGAACGCCTGAACCATCGGAGCCAGATCACACCACTCAGCCGAGAGATACCGCTCGTTCTCCAGAAGGGTCAGGGTGTTCTGCGGTCCGATCCGATAGAGCGCCAGAAGGGTCTTGGTGCCTCCGATGTCACCCGCCAGCAGGGTCGTCATGGTTCGGGAGCGGGGTCAGACCGCCCCAGAGAGCTCAAGGCCCGGGGCGCGATCCCGGTTGGCCTGCTCGGCGGCATTCAGCAGCTCGATCACGGACACACAGCCCAGGTCCCCATCGCGACGACTGCGCAGACTGACGGTTTCGTTTTCCGCTTCCTGGGCCCCGATCACGGCAAGCACGGGGATCTTCATCTGCTCGCCGGTGCGAATCAGCTTTCCGAGTCGCTCCCCGGAGCGATCCAGGGTGGCGCGAATGCCGCGATGCCTGAGCCGTTTCTGCAGATCTTCGGCGTAGGAACGCACCTCATCGGTGACGGGAAGCAGGCGAACCTGTTCGGCAGCCAGCCAGAAGGGGAAATCACCGGCGTAGTTCTCGGTCATGATCCCGAAGAACCGCTCCAGCGAACCGAAGATGGCGCGGTGGATCATGATCGGCCGCTGACGGCTGCCGTCCGCGGCCACGTATTCAAGATCGAAGCGCTCCGGCAGATTGAAGTCGAGCTGAATGGTTGAGCACTGCCACATCCGGCCGATCGCATCTTCAATTTTCACGTCGATCTTGG
>JAYKHC010000136.1:0-45226 GCA_035285465.1 Cyanobacteriota bacterium | reverse complement strand
AAGGCCGACAGCGCTGCCCGCAGCGCCGAGGTGCTGGCTGAAGCGATCAAGGCCAACATCCTTCCCCGCGACCTGATGACCCGCGAAGCGTTTGAAAACGCCATCAGCGTGATCATGGCCGTGGGCGGCTCCACCAATTCCGTGCTGCACCTGCTCGCCGTGGCCCGCACCGCTGGCGTGGATCTCTCCATCGACGATTTCGAAACGATCCGCCAGCGGGTGCCGGTGATCTGCGACCTCAAGCCCAGCGGCCGCTACGTGACCGTGGATCTGCATCAGGCCGGTGGCATCCCCCAGGTGATGAAGCTCCTGCTCGATGCCGGCCTGCTTCACGGCGATTGCAAAACCATCGAAGGCAAAACCCTCAAACAGGTGCTCGCGGATGTGCCCTCCGAGCCCCCGGCCGGGCAGGACGTGATCCGCCCGCTGAGCAATCCGCTCTACGCCAAGGGCCACCTGGCGATCCTCAAGGGCAACCTGGCCGAAGAAGGCGCCGTGGCCAAGATCAGCGGTGTGAAGAACCCGGTGATCACCGGCCCCGCCCGCGTGTTCGAGAGCGAGGAAACCTGCCTGGCCGCCATCCTTGACAAGCAGATCAATCCCGGTGATGTGGTGGTGGTGCGCAATGAGGGCCCGGTGGGTGGGCCCGGCATGCGCGAGATGCTCAGCCCCACCGCCGCAATCGTGGGCCAGGGACTGCTTGATTCCGTGGCTCTGATCACCGATGGCCGCTTCTCCGGTGGCTCCTTCGGTCTGGTGATCGGCCACATCGCCCCTGAAGCGGCCGTAGGCGGCACGATCGGCCTGGTGCAGGAAGGAGACAGCATCACCGTGGATGCCAACAAGCTGTTGATCCAGCTGAACGTGGAGGAGGCCGAACTGGCCGCCCGCCGCGCTGCCTGGACCCGACCCGAACCCCGCTACCGCACCGGTGTGCTGGGCAAATACGCCCGCCTGGTGAGCTCCAGCAGCCTTGGAGCGATCACCGATCAGGTGGATCTGTGAAGGGTTCACCCACACCGGGGCTTCCGGCTGGGGACGTGAAGCCCCCGGACAGCGGCAACACGTCTCACTGCGGTAACGGACCCTGCTGGTTACGATCTGGCTTAACAAGTATCCCTTCACGATGGCCGTCACCTATCCCAGGAAGATCCTGAACACCATCGGCCCCAGGGAGGTGATGACGGAGGTTGTCAAAGAGCGAAAGCTCCAGGTTCTGTTTCTGAACAGTTACAGGTTCAACGAACAGCGCTCCTGTCTTGAGCTCACCAGCCTCATCGAAGCGCTCAACGGCAAACCAAGAGATCTGGCCCGCGAGCTCTCTCACCATGTCTGTGATGAGGCCCGCCATGCCGTATGGCTCACCGATCTCCTCTACGAACTGGGCGAGGAACTCAGTAACCCGGACAGCGGGTCTTACATCGATGAACTCAACCGTCTGCTCGACATGACCGGCGACGCCGTCCAGCAGGAGGAGGGCTTGATCGCCGCTCTCGCCTCGATCAATGCCACTGAGAAGCGGGGATGCCAGGCCTTCTCGGCTCACATCGCGGCACTTCGCAAGGCTCCCGAAACGGAGGAAAACGTTCGAATCCGAGAGGTCCTTGAGAAGATTCTCCCCGAAGAAGCGGCTCATGTGAGCTGGGGCAACCGCTGGCTTGGCCACATTGCCAGTCAGAGTTCTGAGCACCGCAGTCGGGTCAATTCAGCCAAGCGCAAGTACGCCATGATTGAGCATGCGGCTTTCGAAGCCGGCATGGACATCACCGCTGGCGCTGAACTTCGCAGAGTCGGCAACCTCGTTGAGATCGCCAACACCCTTCCGGTCTGGGAACGACCCGGTTATCTGCTGGAGCGCCTGCCACAGGCCCTGCTCTCTCAGGATCTCCAGAAATCAAGGTTCAATGCTTTCAAGCGGGTTCTTGAAGACAAGCCTGAGCAATTGGTGGATGAGTTCATTCCGATGTTCCTCAAGGGTCTGCAGAATCTCAGGCCCTCCCTGGCCAGTTCGAACTGAGATTCAGCTGATCACTCCGGCGCGGAGCCGGCGGCAGAAGGCTTCCAGTCGTTCCCCCTGGGGGGGGCGTTGGCATCTCTCGCCGTTATCGGCCTTCATCCACACCGGATGGTTGCCGTGCCAGAGCAGGGGTGAAGATTCATCGAGCACGGAACTGAGCATCAGATTCAGGTCCTCGCCACTGCGATAGATCTCCAGCACAAAATCCTGCTCTGGAGCGCGGATGCCTTCGGCATCGCGTGCTTCGATCAGCAGCTCACAGTCTCTGCTCTCAACAGCAGCACGCTGTTCATCATCACCCACCTCTGTGGTGGGATTGCCACCCTTGAAGCGCACGGCGTGGCGCCAAGGCGTCAAGCAGAGATCCGCTGCCCGGGCGACGCTGATCAACCACGACTCCATTCGCTCACACCACAGCCCGGATCGAGCGGATGAGAAGTTGCAGCTCGCCGGCACGGAAGCCCGGGTTGCGGCCGCCCGTGTCGCCGAACTTGGAATGCAGCACCTGCAGCCGGGTGATCTGAGCCGGATCGAAGCGCAGTGGCAGACCCACCGGGGTCGCCCGCACGCTGGGAGTGAGTCGGCTGAACGGAATCACCACCGTGGAGGTACCCCTGGAAAGCGTTGAGAATTCGGCCACCCAGCGCAGACCGCCAGGGATCAGTTCGGTGAGCCCGGCCAGACCATCCCGGCAGGCCAGGGCCAGCTTGAAGCGCCGTCCGTCGCCATCAAGCTCCAGCTCCAGAGCGCCGTAGGCAGCAAGGTCGAGCGGTGGATCGAACAGCGGCGAGCGGCAGCTCACAAAGCCACCACCTTCGGGTTCCACGAAAGCCCGCATCAGCAGCCCTTCCGAGCCGGCCTGCACCGTCCCCTGGCTACGCCCTCCCATGATGGTGTCGTTGAGTGCCTGCCAGCCGGCGAAGCCGTGACCGCTTGTGATGATCAGCGAAGCAGCCATCACAGTCCTTGCGCGGCCTCAGTGTCCGCCAGCACCAGCACCGGTGCCTGCGGCTGCACCAGCCGGGCGGGTGTGCGCTCCGGTTGCTCTTCCGGATCAAGCAGCCGCTTCAGTGCCTGCCGCTTGGCTGCACCGCTCACCAGAAAGATCACCTGCCGCGCTGCACTCAGCACCGGAGCCGTGAGGCTGATGCGCTCCAGTCCCTTGCCGGCACCGATCGTCACCAGACGGGTGCGCTCCTGGGTGGCGGGAGTTCCGGGAAACAGCGAGGCGGTGTGACCGTCGTCACCGAGGCCGAGCAACATCACATCGAAGCGCGGCGGATCCCCCGGGCAGAGATCGCGCAGGTACTGCTCGAAGGCATCCACGGAGGCCGCCGGCGACTCCAGCTGTGTGGGCACCGGGTGGAAACGCGCCTCCGCTCCAGGCCCCCCCTGGGCCAGCAGGGTTTCCTGCAGCATGCGGGCATTGCTGGCGGGGTCGGTGGGGGGCACCCAACGCTCATCCCCAAGCACCACATCCACCCGGTTCCAGGGAAGGTGTTCCTGGTTGAGCAGGCGGTAAGCAGCCGCGGGCGTGGTGCCCCCGGAAAGAGCGATGTGGACGCGATCGCGCTCATCCAGGGCGAGATCGATCAGGGCGGCAATGTGTTCTGCAGCACGACGGGCAAGCTGATCAGGATCAGCGGCGGTCTCCAGCCGATACGAGGATTCGGTCTGCACCGTGTTCACTCCAACCACTCTGTGTGAAAGGCTCCTGGTTTGTCCACGCGCTCGTACGTGTGGGCGCCGAAGCAATCCCGCATGGCCTGAACCAGGTTCTGTGGCAGACGACCGGATCGATAGCTGTCGATGTAGTCGAGTGAGCTGCTCAGACAGGGCAGCGGGATTCCAGCCAAGGCGGCCCCGGCGACAACCTGTCGAAGGCCAGGCAGGCGACGGTTCACCTGGTCGGCAAACCACGGATCCACCAGAAGGTTGGGAAGTGCAGGGTTGCGGGTGTAAGCATCCTGGATCCGTTGAAGCAGTCGGGCACGGATGATGCACCCCCCTTTCCAGATCTGCCCGATGGAGGAAAGATCAAGGTTGTAACTGTGCTCAGCTGAAGCAGCCTGAAGCAACGCCATCCCCTGGGCGTAGCTGGCGATGCTGGCAAGAACACAGGCATCGAACAGGGGCGCCATGGCATCTGCGGGGCTTCCGAGATTGATCTCAGCAGCCGCGGGGCTCGGAATCAATGATTCAGCCGCCAGGCGTTCAGAGCGCATCGAACTCAACACCCGGGCATTGAGTGCTGCGTAGATGGTCGGTACCGGCACGCCCATTTCCAGAGCACTGATCACGGTCCACAGGCCGGTACCCTTCTGACCGGCAGCATCCACGATCATTTCAACAAGATCAGAGCCACTGTCCGGGTCGGTGGCTCTCAGACAGATTTCCGTGATCTCAACGAGGAAGGAGCTGAGCTCCTCTGTGCTGTTCCAGCGTCCGAGCACGTCAGCCATCTGAGCACCACGGAGGCCGGCTGAGCGCTTCATCAGGTCATAGGCCTCGGCAAGAACCTGTTCGATGCCGTATTCAATCCCGTTGTGCACCGTCTTCACGAAGTGCCCAGCGCCACCGGGACCGATGTAAGTCACGCAGGGACCGTCTTCCACCTGGGCAGCCATCTTGCAGACCAGGGATTCGATGGCGTCATAGGCGGCACGGGTGCCACCGGGCATCATGCTGGGGCCCTCCAGAGCCCCCTTGGCGCCCCCACTCACCCCCATGCCGATGTAGCCGAAACTGCGGCTTTCCAGCATCGAAACGCGACGTTCGGTGTCCGTGTACAGCGAATTCCCCCCGTCGATGAGCAGATCACCTTCCTCGAGGTAGGGAGCGATCTGTTCGATGGTGTCGTCGACAGGCTGGCCGGCCTTCACCATCATCAGGATACGTCGCGGTCGCTCCAGGCTGGCGACGAACTCCTCGAGAGACCTGGCTCCCACGATGTCGCGGCCGGAACCGCGACCGGTGAGGAAGGCCTCCGTCCTGGCGTACGTGCGGTTGTACACAACGCTGGAAAACCCATTCCGCTCAGCGTTCAGGACGAGGTTCTCGCCCATCACACCAAGACCGATCAAGCCAAAATGTGCCTTGCCCATGCGTTAGGGGCCCTCAGCTTTTGTCACTACCTTCAGTGTGACCAGCCAGCTCTAAGCCGCCCAGAAACGGTGCAAGTCCGTCACAACCGCAGCGAAAAGTCAGGAATTGCCAACGGTCAGGAATCGATAACCGCCTGGCCCTGGCTTAGATCACCATACCGTCTGGAATCGTTCCATTTTTCACCACCACAATGATGCCATTGCGGATGTAGAAGTTCAGCTCTGGGCGGTCTGCTTCCTCGATGTGATCCTTGTTCACAATCGTCACATTAGCCCCGATCCGCACATTTTTATCGAGGATCGCTCGCTTCACCGTTGTGCCCTTGCCGATACCGATGGGGATTCCACCTCGCTGATGCAGTGCCTGGCGGTCTTCTGTTGACTCAAAGAAGTCCGCGCCCATGACAAGCGTCTCCTGAAGCACCACGTCGTCCTCCACCCGGGTTCGAACCCCAAGAACGCAGTGGTGAATGCTGCAGGCCTTCAGAAGTGATCCCTCGCCGATGATGGACTGCGTCACCTGAGCATCCTGGAGCTTGCTGGGTGGTAGATAGCGCGGACGCGTGTAAATCGGGAACTTTTCATCATAGAATGAGAAGTCCGGAGTTGGCTGTTTGGTGAGCGCAAGATTAGCTTCGAAGAACGCACCAATGGTTCCAATATCTTCCCAGTAATCATCAAAAAGAAAGCTCTGCAGCCGATCGCCACGTGCCAGGGATGCAGGGATGATCTCCTTGCCGAAATCAGTGGCCGAAGGCATTGTGTTGAGGAGATCAAACAACGTGTTTCGGCTGAACACGTAGATCCCCATCGAGGCCAGATAGGGACGCTTGAGCGCTTCCTCCGCCGAGAGGCCCAGTTCCTGGGTGTTCACCTTCATCGCCTCAAGATCAGCACCCTTTGGCTTTTCACGAAATTCCTGGATGCAGCCCGCATCGTCCGTGCGCATCAGACCGAAGGCCTCAGCCACAACCGGGTCCACCGGAAGGGCCCCAACGGTGAGGTCAGCTCCGGTTTCGATGTGGTGACGGACAAACTGGGCATAGTCCATCCGATAAAGCTGATCTCCGGAAAGAATCACATAATGATCCACATCCCATTCCTGGAAAAGCCACTGATATTTCCGAACAGCATCCGCGGTTCCTTCAAACCAGCTCGGGCTGTCGGGTGTCTGCTGAGCGGCCAGCACTTCGACAAACCCCTGACCGAATCCGGCCGAGAGGTTGTAGGTCATCGTGAGATGCCTGTTAAGAGAGGCACTGTTGAACTGCGTCAACACGTAAATCTTGTTGATCTCTGAGTTGATGCAGTTGCTCACCGGAATGTCGATGAGCCGGTACTTGCCGGCCAACGGTACGGCCGGCTTGGCCCGCATCTTGGTGAGGGGGTAGAGACGGGTTCCGGCACCGCCGCCAAGGATGATCGCGAGGACTCTCTTCATATCAGGACTGGCGGAGGACGGTGTGGGCTGACCGTAGGGGACAGGATTGCCACAAGGCGAGACCTGCTCGCCGTGACGGCATGAACTGTTGCAGAGAACACGGAAACAACTTCCTGCTCGCTTGCGCGAGCAGGCACTCAGAGATCATTGGGTCCCTCCTGCAGTTCGAACAGCTCGTGGAGCACACGCATGGCGTTGTGACGCTGACTGCGCGGCTGGGGGGCACGCAGCCTGGTCATGGGAGCGTGAAGAACCTTGTTGATAATCCCCTTGCTCAGAGCCTCAACAACCTTGCGCTCCCTGGCCGAAAGATCAGGCCCCATCCGGCTCAGGGCCTTCTGGAGCTCCTGTTCACGGATTTCCTCAAGCTGTCGACGCAGACGGTTCACCACAGGAACCGCTTCGAGTCCGTCCCACCACTCAAGAAAGATCCTGGCTTCCTCCTCGAGCAGGCTCTCCGCCTCGGCAGCCAGCTCACGGCGTACTTCCTGGTTGCGGGCCACCACCTCATGGAGGTCATCCACGTCGAAAAACTGGACACCGGAAAGCTCCGCCGTGTCAGCTGCAATGTTGCGCGGAACACCGATATCGATCAACATCAATGAGCTGCGGCGGTTGAGCCCGGATAGTCTCCGCCCTGTGATGATCGGTTCCTCGGCCGCAGTGCTGGTGAACACCAGCGAACAGGTGGAGAGACAGTGATCGAGCTCCTCAAGGGGGCGACACTGAACAGGTAACTCCGGAAAGCCGGCCGCCAGTTGCTCTGCTCTCGACACCGTGCGGTTCAGGAGCAGAACTCCCCGACAGCCCTTGGCCTGAAGATGCTGGAGCAGCAGCCGGGCCATCCGCCCGGCTCCGACCACAGCCACCTGCTCCTGATCAAGACTGACCAACTCATCAAGCCCTCTGGCCTGACCAACCTTGAGCTGGGCCAGCTCCACGGCCGCCGAACTGATCGAGACGGCACCGGTACCCAGGTTGGTTTCCGTGCGAACCCGCTTTCCGGTGCTCACAGCCTGGCTGAGAAGCCTGTTGAGAATCGGTCCGACTGAGCGATGTTCCTGCCCGAGCCGAACCATTCTCTTGACCTGCGAGAGAATCTGCCCTTCGCCGAGAACCAATGAATCGAGGCCAGCGGCAACCCGGAGCAGGTGCGCGACAGCCTCGCCGTGGTGATAGGTGAACAGATGGGGGGAGAGCTGCTGCTGCTCCAGACCCGAGTGCTGACTGAGAAAAGAACCCACCGCTTCGATGCCCTGCTCCGGATGACGAAGCAGGGTGTAGATCTCCAGCCGGTTGCAGGTGCTGAGAATGGAGGCTTCCAGCACCTGATCATCAGAGCGGAGTTTCCGAAGCGAGACCTCCATGGTCTGCTCCGGAATGCTCAGTCGCTCCCTGATCTCGACAGGAGCCGTGCGGTGGCTGAGGCCGACAACGGCAATATGCATGGAGACGGACTCGATGGGATCTCGAGCAGGGCTCAGCGGAGCGCGATGCTCTGGGCGCCGGGTTTGATATGCACGGTGGTTGTGAAGCGTGCCGAGTTATCAAGAGTGCTGATCACCAGGGAGCTGGTGCGGATGCAATCCTGTTCGAACTTCACCCCATCAAACAGCAGCCCATCCGTGATCCCACTGGCTGCAAACACAACGTTCTCACCGCAGGCCAGCTCCTCAGCTTCGTAGACCTTATCCGGATCTGCGATGTCCATCTCCGCCAGCCGGGCGAGGTTTCCTTCGCGGGTCAGGCCTTCCCATTCCTTGGTCTGAGCAACGGCAGGGTCGTAGACCAGCTGTCCCTGGAAATGACCGCCCAGAGCGCGGAGAGCGGCAGCCGAGATCACCCCTTCAGGCGCAGCACCGATTCCCATCAGACAGTGGGTGCCCGTTCCGGAGAAACCGCAGGCGATGGCCGCCTGAACATCGCCATCGGAAATCGGCTGAACGCGCGCTCCTGTGGCACGGATCTCCTTGATCAGATCCTTGTGGCGCGCGCGGTCCATGACCACAATCACCAGGTCTGAGGCGGGCACACCGAGGCAGTCGCTGAGGATGGCGATGTTCTCGGTGGCTGACTTGCGGATGTCAACCTTGCCTTTGGCTGCTGGAGGTGCTGCCAGCTTCTTCATGTAGAAGTCGGGAGCGTTGAACAGACCTCCTCTGTCGGAGGCGGCGAGGACCGCCATCGAGCCACGCTGACTGTTGGCACAGAGGTTGGTTCCTTCGCAGGGATCAACCGCGAAATCCACCCCAGGACCGCTGCCGCTGCCAACCTCCTCTCCGATGTAGAGCATCGGAGCCTCATCACGCTCTCCTTCGCCGATCACGATGCGTCCCTGCATCTGGATCTTGTACATGCGCTCGCGCATGGCTTCGACGGCGGCGGCGTCCGCTTCGTTCTTGAGGCCCAGGCCCGTGAGCTTGGCGGATGCAATGGCAGCCTGTTCAACGACCTCGAGAATTTCCTGAATGAGGGTGCGATCCACGATGTTCCGGCAGGGAGAAAAAGGCTTCGCTGGAGGGGTGTTGGGGGGATCGGTAACGGGACCAGGGGGCAGTTGCCGCAGGGCCTCCCACCTCAGAAGCACGCGCCACTGTATCAGCGCATCCCCACAGGTCCGCTCCGTAGGATCCGCGCCAGTTCTTCTCCTGGCCAGCCATGAGCACCAAGCAGTTGGTGGTCGCACCCTCCATCCTCTCAGCTGACTTCTCCAGGCTGGGTGAGGATGTTCGCGCCGTGGACAAGGCGGGGGCCGACTGGATCCACGTGGATGTGATGGATGGACGGTTTGTTCCGAACATCACGATCGGGCCGCTGATTGTCCAGGCACTGCGCCCTGTGACGACCAAGCCGCTCGACGTCCACCTGATGATTGTGGAGCCCGAAAAGTACGTCCCGGAATTTGCGAGCGCTGGTGCCGACATCATCTCCGTTCAGGTTGAGGCCTGTCCGCACCTGCATCGGAATCTTGCTCAGATCAGGGATCTCGGCAAGATGGCGGGAGCCGTGCTCAACCCAGGAACCCCAATAGACACCCTGGAATATTGCCTGGAGCTCTGTGATCTGGTCTTGATCATGAGCGTTAATCCTGGGTTTGGAGGGCAAAGCTTCATCGACAATCAAGTTCAGAAGATTCGTGATTTGCGGAAGATGTGCGAGCGTAAGGGAGTTGATCCCTGGATTGAGGTTGATGGAGGAATCAAGCCAGCCAATGCCTGGAAGGTCATCGAGGCAGGTGCCAATGCAATCGTGAGCGGTTCGGGAGTGTTCGGCGCCAGTGATTACGCTGCAGCTATCCAGGGAATCCGCGACAGCAAAGCTTCCTGATCAGCCTGCTTCAGGAATCAAAAAACCAGCCATAGCTGTGAAGACCGATCCCCAGGAGGTTGACCCCGATATAACAGACAGCGATCACAACAAGGCCGGCGCTGGCGAGAAGCGCTGGCCTGCGGCCTTGCCAACCACGGATCAGTCGTGTGTGCAGGTAAGCCGCATAAACGAGCCAGCAGATCAGGGCCCACGTTTCCTTGGGGTCCCAGCTCCACCAGCTTCCCCAGGCTTCATTGGCCCAGACAGCCCCACTGACCAGGCCCACGGAAAGCAAGAGGAATCCAACGGTGATGGTGCGATAGCTCAACGCGTCCAGTCTTTCGGCCAGGGTGATGACATCGCTGCTCAGCTGCATGGCAGGTTGCGGTGCATTTCCAGCTGCGGCCTGACGAAAGGCCCCACTCCCGATCGAACTTCCGCGCAGTTGCAGCACCTCACCGCGATCCGTCACCAGCACCGCGGCAGAGAGCAGCGATCCCACCAGGAGCGCTGCATAACTCATCATGATCACACTGACATGCATCACGAGCCAGCTTGATCGAAGCGCCGGAACCAGAGGGGATGCTTCCTGCAGCCGCTCAGGCAAGGCAAAACTGGCGAAGGCCACACATCCCAGGGCGATCGGTGTGGTGGCCACCGGTACCAGGGGAGAGGGCCAGGCCCGCTCAACCAGAAGCTGGGTGAGCGTGCACCCCCAGGCCAGAAAGCAGAGTGATTCGTAGAGATTGCTGATCGGGAAGTGACCTGAGATCCACCAGCGCAGCAGCAGTTGGCTGGTCAGGGCAAGGTTGGCTACCGCCACGAGGATCCGTACAGCGGGAAGCGAGCGACCTCCGCTCACGGCCCAGAAGGCGATGGGCATCACGAACAGCAGCACTGCAAAGGCAAGCAGGCCCAGCGTGATCACGGGATCATCGGTGAATGACAGCCCCTGCATCAGAGAAAACGATTGTTCAGGCCTCAGTCTGCCTTGCAGCGAGGGGCATCAGCGACTTGCCTGCCGGAGCAGATAGATCCCGCCGCTCACACCGATCAGAACAGGGAGCCAGGCTGCCCCAAAGGGAAGAATGGAGCCTTTCACCCCCATGAAACTGAAGATGTACGACATCAGGTAGTAGGTGAAGATCAAGATGACACTGATGCCGAAACCCTGACTTCGACTTGTTCTGTTGTTCGGCCGGACACCGAGACTGCTGCCGATCAATCCAAAAACAAGACAGATCGTAGGGAAGGAAAACTTCTCATGGATGCGTACACGCATGCGGCGAGCCTCAAGCTGATTGCCGGAGGAACTCAACAGGCGCTCCGCTGATCGGGCTTCTGCGACGGTCATCACACTGGCATCCCTTGGAAGTTCAGCAACCCGAATCGGATCCTTTCCGAACGGATAGAAATATCGATCAAAGCGGGCCGTGGTGGTCAAGGCTTGACCCTGGAGGTCGATGCTCGTGATACGACCACTGAAAAATTCCCACATTCCTTTCTGATCATTCCAGGTCCCTCGGTCAGCCTGGAGCATCTGTCGCTGGCCAGTCCGGCTGAAATCAAGGAGGGTCACATCGTACATTTCGCCATTCTCAAAACGTCGTGCGTAGAAGAGCTGTGTCATTCCGTGCACATTGCTTCCATCCGGATTCAGCCGTTGCCCAAAGTTTGAATGAAGAATATGATCTCCAGAGGAGGCGCTGATGGCCCTGCCAAGCCCACGCTCAAATGTGTACTTCGCTTGAAAGTTTGCCCTCGGTACAATCATGTCATTAAACACGAATGTAAGCAGGCTCATCACCAGAGCCAGGGCAAGGGCCGGTGCAACCATTCGAAGCGTGCCAACCCCGATGCTTCGTAGTGCCGTGAGTTCACTGTCGCTCGAAAGCCTGCTATAGCCCTGGAGAGTTGCCATCAGCGTTCCCATGGGGAACGACAGCACAAGAAACTCCGGGCTTCGATAAAGCAACACCTGCAAGGCCATCAACACGGGCAGGCCGGATTCCGCCACGTTCCGCACCAACTCAAAAACGACGCCTACAGACAGAGAAACAGCCGTGAACGCGGCAATCCCGAACATCAGAGGCCCAGTCAACTCCCTGAGCAACCAGCGATCGAGAAGAGACAGTCTTCGCCAGAACCTGAACACCCTCATAGCTGGAACTGCTCCCCGAGATAGTGACGCCTTACGAGAGGATCATTGCCGACTTCGTCGGACCGGCCTGAAGACAGGATCTTGCCGTCATTAAGGATGTAGGCACGATCAGTGATCGCGAGTGTTTCTCGCACGTTGTGATCCGTGATCAGAACTCCCATTCCGCGACTGCGCAAGGTCGTGACAAGCTGCTGGAGGTCGGCTACCGCCAGAGGATCAACACCGGCGAAGGGCTCATCCAGCAGCAGATAGCGTGGACCATGCACGCCTACGGCGAGGGCTCGAGCCACTTCACAGCGGCGCCGCTCCCCTCCGGACAGTTGAAACCCCTGCCGATTCTGGAAGCTTGTCAGATGAAACTCCTGGATCAGAGTTTCCAGCCTGTCCTGCCGAAGGCTCCTTGGCGCCTGACTGGCCTCCAGAGCCAGAAGCAGATTCTCGCGGACCGTGAGCTGCCGGAACACACTGGGCTCCTGAGGCAGATAGCCGATCCCCAGCCGAGCGCGCTTCGGCATCGGCAGATGACCGACCGGCTCTCCATCGAGCATCACACGGCCCCGGTCCGGCCTCAGCAATCCGGTGACCAGATTGAACGTGGTGGTCTTGCCGGCACCGTTGGGTCCGAGCAGTCCCAGCACCTCCCCTGGTTCCAGGGTGAGCGACACGTCGCTGACCAGGGGGCGTCCTCCGATGGTGAGGGCGACCTCTTCGAGCCTGAGACTCATTGGGATGATTCGTTCCGGACCGGAACCCGAAACGTGCTGAGTACCTGACTCCCCAGCTTCGGGGATGCGAGCAGCCGCTCCCTGAGGACGTCATAGGTCACCCGTTCAGCTCGGATGGCGTGTCCGTCGGCCTGGATGATGTCCACGTCTCCGGTGAGGACCAGGCGTTCCTCGCTGCTGAAGTACTGAGCCTGCCTGGCTGTGACGACCAGCCTTCGATCCGGATAGACGATCCGCACATTCCCGGTCGCGGTGATCACACCCGTGACACTGTCAGCCCGTTGGCTGTCCGATTCAATGCTCACCATTCCGGTGGTGAGGGTCGTGACGGGGGTTGTGGCGGCTCCGTCAGCAGTTCTGGAAGGCTGGACAGGCCCGGGCAGAAGCGGACGGGCCTGACCCTGTGCTCTGACAGGGGGAACCAGGAAGCCGATCAGGATGAGCCAGAACGGCAGGGCCAGCATCAGCATGGAGGAGCGTGTTGAGGCCAGCCGCAAAGCCTGGAAACCAAACAGATTCAATTCTGACACCCCAGATCAAGGGGTCCGGTGCGACACGGGCATGAGCCTCGGCTTCGGCAGCTGGCTGGGATCCTCTCCCGCCTGGAGAAGCAGCAGTCGGCTTCGGCAGCAATCGATGGTGACGCGCAGGTCGAGCCCGATCGAACATCCGGATGAACGCTTCAGACGCCCCAGGCCTTCACCCAGCAGAATCGTGGCACCACGGAGATTTCCACGCTCGAGATGCAGGTGGGCAACAGCCAACTGGAGCAGGCCTTGCAGAAGGGGGCGCACCGGGTCGCCATGTTCATGCCACAGTTCTTCAAATCCGTCGTGACATGCGTACCAGTCACCGGCATTGAAAAGCCTGATCGCCTCCGCGAGTCGCGGATCTGAAATCAGGCCCTCCTCTTCAGAAAACGATTCGCCGGTCATGGGATGAACAGAACCCAAGGTTCTATCGCTTGGCAGCCTTGCGGGCAGGAAGTTTTCGCAGTCGAATGGATTCGGGCGTTACCTCAAGCATTTCGTCAGAGCCGATGTATTCCAGCGCTCGCTCCAGAGTCATCTGCAAAGGGGCCTGAAGCGTGTCAAGCTCTTCGGCGCCAGCAGAACGCATGTTGGTGAGCTGCTTCGACTTGCACACATTGATTTCAAGGTCTTGAGAGCGATTGTTTTCTCCTACAATCATACCTTTATAGACCTTGGTACCCGGGGAGATAAAGAACTGCCCTCGATCTTCTGCATTCTTAAGAGCATAGAACGTAGCTGTTCCTTCCTCAAAGGCGATTAACACCCCGTTGCGCCGCGAATCAAAGTCTCCATGCATCGGACGGTAGTCGAGGAACGAATGGCTCATGATTCCCTCTCCGCGAGTCGCGCGAATGAACTCGCCACGGAACCCGATCAGACCGCGTGATGGAACCAGGAATTCGAGCTGAGTTCGTCCATCATTGGTGTTCTCCATGTTCTGCATCTCGGCCTTTCGGATCCCTAGCTTCTCGATGCAGGAGCCAACCGCTTGCTCGGGAACGTCGAGAACCAGGGTTTCGAACGGCTCATGGGGTGTGCCATCGATGTTCCGGAAGATCACCTGAGGTTGACTGACCTGAAACTCATAACCCTCTCGCCGCATCGTTTCGATCAGAATGCCAAGATGAAGTTCACCTCGGCCGCTGACTGACCAGCGATCGGGGGAGTCGGTATCCTCGACTCGCAGGGCCACGTTTGTGAGCAGTTCCCGCTGCAATCGGTCGCGGACTTGACGGCTGGTCACAAACTTTCCCTCCTTCCCCGCAAAGGGCGAGTCGTTGACGACAAACGTCATCTGGAGGGTGGGTTCGTCAACCTTGATCAGAGGCAGAGCCTCCGGGTTGTCCGGGCAAGCGATGGTCTCACCGATGTTGACCTCATCAAATCCGGAAACAGCCACCAGATCCCCAGCGCTGGCTTGATCAATCTCAACGCGCTGCAGGCCCTGGAAACCAAGAAGCTTGGATATCCGGCCACGTTTGATGCTGCCATCATCACGAATCAAGGCTGCGGGCTGCCCTGATCTGATCGTGCCGTTGTGAATACGGCCAATCATGATCCGCCCCAGGAAATCGCTGTAATCAAGGGTCGTAACCTGGAGCTGCAGAGGTTTCTCAGAATCCCCTACAGGGGGCGGTACATGCCGCAGAATAGAATCAAACAGCGGGCGCATATTGTCACTTTCAGTCTTCATGTCAGGCTTGGCATAACCTCCCATCCCACTACCAAAGAGATAGGGGAAATCGCACTGATCATCATCGGCTCCAAGTTCAAGAAACAGGTCGAGAACTTTGTCTACAGCAATTTCAGGATCAACTCGCGCACGATCAATCTTGTTGACAAAAACAATGGGGCGCAGACCTTTCTCCAGTGCTTTTTTTAACACAAACCTTGTTTGGGGCATGGGCCCTTCGTTGGCATCAACGATCAGCAGACACCCATCCACCATCCCGAGAACACGCTCAACTTCTCCCCCGAAGTCGGCGTGGCCCGGTGTATCCACGATGTTGATGCGAATGCCCTCGTAATCAACCGCTGTGTTCTTTGACAGAATGGTGATCCCCCGCTCCCTCTCGAGGTCATTGGAGTCCAGAACGCAGGTGGGCACAGCCTCATTGTCCCGGAAAATCCCAGACTGAGCCAGCAGGGCATCCACCAGGGTTGTCTTGCCATGGTCAACATGGGCAATGATTGCAATGTTGCGAATCGGCGTGCCGGGGTGAGCGCCGGTCATGAAGTTAATTCCTGAACTGGTCGGTGGTCGTTGTGAAGCGATTGGGTGCACAATCGTCCTGCTCGCTCATGCTCAGAAGGGGTCTGCTGAGTTTTTGGAAGCTGAAGGGTCGTGAACCTTTGGAATTCCGGTGGGCAGTTCACCCGCAGGTGCTGTCACCCACAGGGACTGTGGAATACCGCCGGACTGATTCCGAAACTCTACGTCACGTCAAGCGGGAGACCCCGGGAAGGGACAAGTCACAGCCGGGACACTCAACGGAGTGCGAATCGACCTGCTGGCTCGAACACCTTCAGTGCGGTGGCGGTCCCTTCAAAACGCCAGTGCCAGGGCTCATAGCTCACCCCCTGGCGATTGCCGCGAGGGAACGACAGCGCGAAGTGATACCGCTGCGCATGGGCTCGTAGCCAGTCGTAGCCTTCAGTCTGCTCAAATCCTGTGGAAAGATCAGCGCCTGGGGCGTTGGCATCACCCACGTCGATCGCGTAGCCCGTGCTGTGTTCCGAGTAACCGGGAGGAGCGCTGACCCGCGCCCGGTCCCGGGCCGTTTGATTCCGCTCCGATTTCACGTCAAAGAAGATCGATGTCTGGTCGTCAACGGATCGAAAGGCACTCAACAACCGCAGGTCGACACCATCCCGGTAGGCAGCCTCCTGCATGGCCAGCCATTCCCGGGCCGCATCCCTGTGCAACCGCTGACCGGCCTCAAGCTCCACCAGTTCTGATTCTGAAACCTCGGCATAGGGGAAATGCCCGAGAAGTCGACCGTCAGGATCAGGTTTCTGATCAAGGCCGACAACGGCAGGCGGGATCAGCCACGAACGGAAGGGTTCGGAGAGGGTGAGCACACCGGCGCCGATTGCCACAGACAAACCCGACGCCGCAAGCAGTGGTTTCAGCCAACGCCGTGTCGACCGGGGTGGTTTCGCTCTCAGAGCGACCGGGATGTCATCAAAACTGCCCGACGGCCCAGAGCTCTTTGTCAACCTGCCGCTGATCGTGGAAACCGGCTTCCCCCTGGTCGGATCGGTGAACAAGGCGCGGTTTCTCCCGATAACCATCGGACAATGACAATCTTAAAGGCAGCGCGCCACATCTCCATCATCGGCAGGCCTGACAGTGTTAGGTTCCGACTGGACCTTCCTTGCTGGAGCGGCTACGGGATGTTGCGGGTGGCAGTTGTGGGCGGTGGGCCCAGTGGCTCTTGTGCTGCGGAAGTGCTTGCCAGAGCGGGAATTCAAACCTGGCTCTTTGAGCGCAAACTCGACAATGCCAAGCCTTGCGGAGGCGCTATCCCCCTCTGCATGGTTGAAGAGTTCGACTTACCGGAATCGATTATCGATCGGAAAGTACGAAACATGAAGATGATTTCACCTTCTAATCGAGAGGTGGACATCAATCTTGAAAATCAGGACGAATACATAGGCATGTGCCGGCGCGAGGTTTTAGACTCCTTTCTGCGTAATCGTGCTGCCAAAACAGGCGCCAAGCTTGTGAACGGCCTGGTGACGAAGATTGAAACAGGTGCTGATCGGCAGGGACCTTACCAGATCTCCTATTCCGATTACAGTGATGGTGAAGCCACAGGTACCGCAAGAAACCTGGAGGTTGACGTGATCATCGGAGCCGATGGCGCGAACAGCCGTGTTGCCAAAGCCATGGATGCTGGCGATTACAACGTTGCGATTGCCTTCCAGGAACGGATACGCCTTCCTGCCGCTGAAATGCAATATTACGAAGATCTTGCTGAAATGTACGTTGGAACCGATGTGTCACCTGACTTTTACGCCTGGGTGTTTCCTAAATACGATCATGTCGCTGTAGGCACTGGAACCATGCAGGTTAACCAGAGTCTCATCAAGGGTCTTCAGGAGGGCATCCGAGAGCGGGCCAAAAAGCGTCTGGTCCATGGAGAAGTCATCAAGGTTGAAGCTCATCCGATTCCCGAGCATCCCAGGCCTCGTCGGGTTGTGGGTCGAATGGCCCTTGTGGGTGATGCTGCTGGTTATGTCACCAAGAGCTCCGGGGAGGGTATCTATTTTGCCGCCAAGAGCGGCCGCATGTGTGCTGAGCAGATTGTTGAAGCCAGCAAGGGTGGTCTTCGCATCCCGTCCGAGTCGGATCTCAAGGTATACCTTCGAAAATGGGACAGAAAATATGGAGCCACCTACAAAGTTCTCGACCTGCTTCAATCCATTTTCTATCGGAACGATGCCGCTCGCGAGGCATTTGTCGAGATGTGTGACGACAAAGATGTCCAAAAGCTTACTTTTGACAGCTATCTCTACAAGCGTGTTGTCACGATGAATCCTTGGCAGCAACTCAAGCTGACGTTTCTGACCATCGGCGCAGTCTTGCGGGGCAATGCCCTCGCCCCCGGTGGTTACAAACCCGTTCCCAGCGCCGTTCGAGACGACGCTGAAGTTGCAGCCATGCTCGCGGTCAGCAGCATCAAGGGTGGGATCCGCGTCCGAGGCGCATCGTCAACATCCAGAACGGCGACGGTTCCAGCCTTGGTAGGAGCTTCTACAGCCGCTAAGAAGCTCTGAGGAGCCACAGCTCTGATTGATTGAGCTGTGATCCCTCTTCACTGAGCTGTGATCCGACGAAAATCAGCCAGAACCGAGGCCTGATTACGCAGAACGGCCAGCAGGTTCAGCCTGTTGTTGCGCAGGTCTTCGTCATCCACCATGACCATGACACTTTCAGGCCCATCAAAGTAACCCGCCAGTGTGGCTGTACTGCTGCCCAGCCCATGGGCCAGCAACCGGTAACGGTCAGCTCCAGCCCCTGTGGCCAGGGGTTCCAGTCGATCCAGAACCGCAAGCATCTCGTACTCGCTGCTCCTTTCGAAAAGTTCAGGATTCACCACACCCTGAGCCGACAGCACATCGGCATCAAGATGACCTTTGTCGGCCAGGCGAGTCGCTCGCGTGACGACGGCCTGCAAGGTGGCCAGTTCGCCCGATGCACGCAGTCCCATCAGCAGTCCAGCCCGCTCCCTGGCATCAAACGGATCACCGACCACCCGTTCCAGGGGAACCCCTGAGCCGGCCACCGCCGCAGACAGATCACTGTCCACACCGGATTCCTCCAGCAAGGTCAGCAGCCGTTGGCGCAGAAACTCGCCAAGCTCTGCAGCGAGTGCTTCCACCTTGATCGGAAACTGGGGCATGAGCTCTGCCCAATGGCTCGCACCTCGGTCCAGCACGCAGATCAGATCGAGCGTCCAGCCCCTGGCCCAGAGAATCTGAAGCAGACCATTCCCCGCGCGCCGCAGCGCGTAGGGATCGGAAGAGCCGCTGGGACGTTCACCCATCGCGAAGATGCTGTGGAGCAACTCCAGGCGCTCCGCCAGAGCGACCACCGCACCCGGCTCGCTCTGAGGAAGCAGGTCACCGGCGCCGCGTGGGAGGTAATGCTCCAGGACAGCCAGGGCGACCTCCCGGGGTTCTCCTTCAGCCAGCAGGTACTTCGCCCCCATCACTCCCTGGAGTTCGGGGAACTCTCCGACCATCTGGCTCACCAGATCGTGCTTGCACAGATGGGCCGCACGACGGGCCGCCTCCCCCACCGCCGCTGGAAGCTGCAGTTGCTCCAGGAGCACATCGGTCCACCACTCCAGTCGTTCAACCCGTTCCAGCAAGCTGCCAAGTTTCTCGGCGAACATCACGCGAGCGAGTTGATCGCGGCGATCGATGCTCGCCACCGATCGATCGGCCTGAATGAAGAATTCGGCGTCGGCGAGCCGGGCACAGAGCACCCGCTCATTGCCGCGGCAGACCCACGGAGCAGCCTTGCTCAACCCGTTACCAACGAACAGAAAACTGGGGAGCAGCGTCTGTCTTGCATCCAGGGCAAGGGGGTCGGGAGCAGCATCGACGCGATAGAGGGACACATAGCGCTGATGGACCCGCATCACGGTGCTGAGCACCTCGGCGGGCAGGGAGAGGAACCGTTCCGGCACAACCCCTGTGAGCAACTCGGGAGCCTCCACAAGGTCGGTGAGTTCCTCCAGCAGATCCGTGGGGAGGTCCGCCCGGGCGTTGAGCGAAGCGGAGGCCTCTGCGACGGCATCCAGGATCGTCGCCCGTCGGGTTTCCCGGCCGACCTGCACGCCTGCTACGGCCAGGCTCTGCTGGTAGTCCTGAGCCGTTCGGATCTCAACATCGTCCTGGACCAGACGGTGCCCCCGGCTCCGTCGCCCGGAGCGGACCGGCGGATCGCATCCTTCCAGGGTCACGGGGATGACCTCTGAATCCAGCAGAGCAACCAACCAACGAACCGGCCTGGAAAAGCGATGCGATCCCTCCCCCCAGCGCATGAACCGACGTCCCTGAAGAGCGGCGATCCAGCCTGGAATCAGCTCCGAGAGAAGCTCCTGGGTGGGACGGCCTCGTGTCACCACCGTGGCAAACACAAAGGGTCCCTTGACGGTGTTCCGCACCTCGAGAGCGCTGGGATCGATCCCGCAGCGTCGGGCAAACCCCACCGCCGCCGGGCCGGGTTGATCACCTGCAAAGGCCTGGGAAGCAGGTGGGCCTTTCCGTTCCTCACGGATGTCCGGCTGGTTGGAGGGCAGGGCTTCCACACGGATCGCCAGGCGACGTGGAGTCCCCAAGACGCTGATCGAACCCGGCAGGATCGACGCAGCCGCCAGTCCATGCTCAACAGCGTCCTTCAACTGACCCTGGGCCAACCGGGCGAAATCGGCCGGCAGCTCCTCAGTTCCGATTTCCAACAGAAACGTGGCCACGCAGAGTCAGCTTCAGCAAGGCTCGACTGTATTGAACGCTGATTCGCTAACTTCGATTCTCCCGGTGAACAAGCCAGTTTCCGCAATGCCCGAAACCTTCCCATCGGCATCCAGCGCGGCAATTCCGTCCACATCGCAGACCCAGTGCGCTGGCGGGGAACCTGGCTCAGGCGATGCGCTGAATCTCAGCAGACTCGAAAAGCTCAAGGCAGGCAGCTGTCATCTGAAAGAACCCTTGCTGAGCGAACTCGGCAATGGTCAACCAAACTTTTCAGAAAATGCTTTGCAAATTCTGAAATTTCACGGCAGCTACCAACAGGATGATCGTGACAAGCGCCAGAAAGGTCAGGAAAAAGATTGGCAGATGATGCTGCGGCTTCGCAATCCCGCAGGTCGAGTTCCTGCAGACCTTTATCTCGCACTGGACGCTCTGGCTGATCGTCTTGGCAATGGCACGCTGCGAACCACAACGCGCCAGGCCTTTCAGATGCATGGCGTCCGTAAAGACAACCTTAAGGAGGTGATCGGCACCATTGTTCGCGCGATGGGCTCCACTCTTGCCGCCTGCGGTGATATCAATCGCAACGTGATGGCCCCTGCAGCCCCTTTTGAAAAAGGGGGATATCCGGCCGCTCGTGAACTGGCCACAGCAATCGCTGATCTGCTGGCACCTCAAGCTGCAGAAGGCTCTTATCTGGATCTTTGGGTCGACGGCGAACTCAGCTACCGGATCAAGCCCTCTACTGCCGTCAAGAAAGTGAAAGCCCGTCAGAGCGCGGGACGAACATTCAGCGGGGACCCCGACGAGCCCCTCTATGGCTCAACCTACCTGCCGAGGAAGTTCAAAATTGCTGTCACGGTGCCGGGGGATAATTCTGTTGATCTCCTCACTCAAGATATCGGCCTCGTTCTGTTCAGCGATCCGAACGGTCGTGCTCGCGGATGCAATGTTTACGTGGGTGGTGGAATGGGCCGGACACACAACAAGGAGGAAACGTTCGCCCGTACCGCGGATCCGCTCGGTTTTGTTGCCCACGAGCATGTACTCGATCTGGTTCAGGCGATTGCAGCCTTGCAGCGTGATTATGGCGACCGTCAGCAACGTCGCCATTCACGGATGAAGTATCTCCTCCATGATCGCGGAATTGCATGGTTCAAAGATGAGCTGAAGCGTTATTTTCAGCACCCCATACTGGGGATGCGTCAGGAACCCAAGGGTAAGCTCTGCGACTATCTGGGCTGGCACCGACAGTCCCCCGGTATATGGTTTGTGGGTCTGCCCCTGCTGTGCGGACGGATCTCCGGAGAGAGAAAGGCCGGCCTGCAACGGCTGGTGGAACGGTACAAGCCTGAAATCAGGCTCACCCCGAACCAGGATCTGCTGCTCTGCAACATCGGCACAGGCCAGCGCAGCTCGTTGAGCACTGATCTGGCGGCCATCGGCTTCGAGGCTCCGGATGCTCCACCCCCGCTGGCCCGTCATGCCATCGCCTGTCCGGCGCTGCCCCTTTGCGGCCTCGCTGTGACGGAAGCCGAGCGGGTGCTCCCTGATGTGCTCGAGCGCCTCGAGACGCTGTTCCAGAACATCGGCATCACCAGATCGGTGCTGGTGCGAATGACCGGCTGTCCAAACGGCTGTGCCCGGCCCTACATGGCTGAGATCGGGCTGGTGGGATCGGGAGTCGATCAATATCAACTGTGGCTGGGGGGAACCCCGAACCTCAGCCGATTGGCTGAGCCTTACCTGGAGAGGATGCCGCTGGAGAATCTCGAGCTCAACCTGGAACCGCTGTTGCGGGCCTGGCATGAGGCCGGTGGACGACGCAGTTTCGGTGACTTCATTGTGAAATGCGGTCGCGATCAGGTCTTCAGCCTGCTGGCCGCCTCGGAGACTCGGCCGTAACACGCGGAAGGGTTCCCTGAGCGCCAGGCCCAGAGCTGGTCTCCCCAACTGAAGTGCCACCATTCGTTTGGATGTTGAACGAATCCTGCTGACTCCATGGCCTCACGCAGGGATCGACGGCGTCGGTGCCACAGGAGGTAGTCCTGCCGCAGCCCCGCATCGCTGCAGCGTTCCGCCTGATGCAGAAAGTGGTCAGGTTCGGACACGTCCCCGATGGCATCGATGGCTGAGCCCATGGTGAGCACGCTGCCATCGATCTGCGCCAGGGTGAGATCAACCGCAGCACCGGTGCTGTGGGGAGGCGGCGTCGCTGGATCCTCACTGGGGCTGGCCCAGAACCTCATCACCTCCTCCACAACCCGATCACGATCGATGGAGGACTGCAGCGGATCGATTCCACGTTGCTTGCACTGCTCAGCAAGGGTGTGTCGCACCATGAAGGCCTGAACGGCGAGCGGACGCCAGCCATCGAAAACAGCCAGTCGCCACTCCGGACACCGGAGCTGCAGCTGACCCTGGGCCTGGATCAACCGCTGCACGACCTGCTTCCTCAGGCAGAACGGTGTGGCAGCCGGACCATAAGGAGCCGATAGCGTCTGATAAGGATGGGGTTCCAGGCAGAGCAGAAGCTCCGGCAGTGGAACCATGGGATCCGCGCATTCAACGATCGGGATGTCACTCCAGGGGCGCATGGTTCAGGAGACGGCTGAGGGGGAGGGGTGTCGCTTCAATTGAGTTGAGCCCCCTGAACAGCGCGTTGGCGCTGTTCAGCGAGCAAGCGGCCCAGCACCTCATGGTCCTTGAGCTCCGGATCGCTGGCAATGATGCATCTGGCCAGTTCACGGGTGAGTTCCAGCAGCTCACCATCCTCCGTGAGACTGGCCAGCGCCAGGTCGGGCAGTCCGCTCTGGCGGGTTCCCAGCACCTGACCCGGCCCTCGGATCCGGAGGTCCATCTCGGCGATTTCAAAGCCATCACCGGAGTGCGCCAGCACCTCGAGGCGCTGGCGTGCCTGAGCATTGTTGCTGGAATTGATCAGCAGACAGTGGCTGGCGGCAGCTCCACGACCCACGCGGCCGCGCAGCTGATGCAACTGGGCCAGTCCAAAGCGTTCTGCATGCTCGATCACCATCACACTGGCCTCAGGGACATCCACACCGACCTCCACCACCGTGGTGCTTACCAGAACCTGAACATCCCCCCGTGAGAAGGCGCTGATCGCCGCCTGTTTCTCCGCGCTGGCCAGACGTCCATGCAGCAGGCCGACGTTGAGGTCGGGAAACACCTGATCACTGAGCTGGCGATGGGTCTCAACAGCAGAACGCAGATCCATTTTCTCCGACTCATCGACAAGCGGCAGCACCACGTAGGCCCTCTGGCCCTGTGCGACCTGTTCGCGGATCAGCTGGAAGGCCTGCTCGCGCTGGGATGCTCGCAGCAGGGTGGTGCGAATCGGTGTTCGCCCCGGAGGAAGTTCATCAATCTGGCTCACATCCAGATCCCCGTACAGAGACAGGGCAAGCGTTCGCGGAATCGGTGTGGCGGTGGTGGTGAGCAGATGGGGCTGGAGACCCTTCGCCAGCAGCCTGTTGCGTTGCGCAACTCCAAATCGGTGCTGTTCATCCACAACAACCAGACCCAGGCGCTGAAACTGAACCGGGTCCTCCAGGAGCGCATGGGTTCCCACGAGCAGCTTGAGCTGCCCATTGGCAAGATCGACCAGCAGCTGGCGACGGCGCTGCATCGGAGTGGAACCGGTGAGCAGAGCACAGCTGACGTGCAGCTGGGGCATCCAGGAACAGAGCTTGGCGTAGTGCTGCTCAGCCAGCACCTCCGTGGGGGCCATCAAGGCCCCTTGGCAACCGGCTGAAATCGCGCTGAGCAGAGCAGCCACAGCCACCACGGTCTTGCCACTGCCCACATCCCCCTGAACCAGCCTGGCCATGGGTCTGGATCGGGCCAGGTCTGCCTGAATCTCACCGAGAACACGCTGCTGGGCGGCGGTGAGAGGGAAGGGAAGCTCCTGCAGGAACCGCTGAAGCAAAGGCCCTGTTCCACCCTGAGTGGAGAGAGCCTCTGCGGGCTGGCGCCTCAGCCGGTGCCTGCGTTGCTGCAGCCCAAGCTGAAGCAGCAGGAACTCTTCGAACACCAGGCGACGGCGCGACGCCTCAAGATGGTCCCGATTCCTGGGGAGATGAATGCCATGAAGGGCTTCCGAGCGCAACGGCAGGTCAAACCTCCTGCGGATCTCCGGAGTGAGTGACTCGGGCAACCCGGCCAGGCAGGGGAGCACGGCGGCGATGGCCTGGCGCATTCGGTCTGCGCTGAGCCCATCCGTGAGTCCGTACACCGGAAGCAGACGGCCGATGGACTCGGATTGAACAACCGCTCCCGCATGCTCCAGCACCTCCAGCAGGGGATCCTGAAAAGCCGGGCCGTAGGGTGTCTGCTTCACCAGGCCGCTCACGGCCACCGTGGCTCCAGGTGGATAGATCCGCTGCTGGCTCCTGAGCCAGGCCGGACTGGTCATCCGACGGCCGGCCTGAAACTTGCTCACCCGGATCCGACCGGTGGGATCAACGAGCTGCAGTTCCAGAATCGCCAGATTCGCATTGCGTGGACTGACAAACGCGTGACAGCGCCGCACCTTGGCCACGATCGTGGCCGTACGGCCGATCTCGAGACCGCTGATCCGGACCAGGTTGGCGTAGTCAAGGTAATCGCGGGGGTAGTGGTGAAGCAGGTCCCTCACCAGGTAAAGGCCTAGGCCTGCCAGACGGGTGCAGGTGCGGGGCCCGATGCCGCGGATGTCCAACAGAGGAGTTTCCAGAGACAAGGTGCCGTCCTGCAACGGCGCAGAGGCTGTCCGTTCACTCCGCTCCGTCAGGCGCAGCCGCGGTGGGGCCAGCGGCGAGGGGGGAGGTTCGTGACTCCGGCGCAGCTGGTGCAACCGCTGACGGCATTGCCGCACGAGCGATTGACGACGGCTGAGGGTCAGGGAGCTGTAATCCGCAAACCCCGCCTTGATGACCAGAAGCTGATGACGGGCCTCTGGCGCGATTTCGCCGGGTGGATCGAGCAGGCAAGTGGCCATGAAGTCACTGAAGCGGCTTTGCCGCCCCTGCAGATCGATGAACCCCTGCTGAGCCTCTAATTGCAGAGCCTGCTGGAGGGTGCGCAACCAGGCGTCGAGCGCAGCTGGAACGTCAGCTGCAGGCTCGCTCAACGAAGCGGGTTCATCACGGCCTGTACGTCCTGGAGCCACAGTGCTTCGGCTTCAAGGGTGGCCAGCCTGCGCTGCAGGCTGAGAAATTCACGGGCCAGAACGCGCACCTGCTGGACCGCCTGGCGCAGACGGTTGCGACAGGTGCGTAGGGGTGGGTGGCTGTGCTCCAGATCAGAGAGGCGTAGCAGAATTGCAGAAGCCTGGATCGCTGAGCCATTTTGATCCTCGCCGGGGAACGGAAGCGTGATTCGCAGAATCCCCGGCGGGGCAGCCTGCGAATCCACATGGCCCAGAATCACTCCATCCAGGAGGTTGAGAGGAAGCAGGGCACTGCTCACCCCGTGGCGTAGAAGTTCCACATTGATGGCATGGGAGAGGTCCCGCAGGCAACGCCCAAGGGCCAGTTCCACACCTTCCAGCCACCGCAACAGCAGGATCGGATTCCGGGGCAGCAGGCTTGAATCCTGGGCTTCCTCAGGGAAGCTGGCAGCTGATCGTATCCAGGGAAGTTGAGGATGTCTGTCCTCTGAGAACGCCCCCTCAGAAGGGAGATCTGAGCAGGGCTGCTCCGTCTCTGGTTCCTGCTCGCCGCTCTGGATGGCGGATTGGATCCAGTCTGGGGTCAGAGGTTCGGACCATGCCTGGGATCTGAGGGGGAGATCCATTCCCAGATGAACAGAACCGGAAGGAACCTCCTCGCTCGCCTGTGAGCGCTGGGTCTGGGCGATCGATTCCAGAAGCTGTTGCTGACGCTCGAGATGAAGCTCGGCAGACAGGCAGGCCAGCTGCTCGACGGTCAGGAGGGTGAGTGTTCGGCGCACCAGGGATTGAAGCCGATGCTGCAAACGGATCCGGCGCTCTTCCGAAAGAGCGGCGTAGCGGTGTGGGTGAACCCGGGTGACCAGATGGAAACAGGCTTGGTGGACCGCGCTGAGAAGGTGTTCGCGGAGAACCTGCAGATGGAGAGCGAGGTGGCGATAGAGCTCCGGGTGATTCCGGGAGAGTTCGGCCTGAAGCCCGGCGAGCCTGAACAGGGCGGCTTCATGCGAGGAAAGCTCATCCCTGCTCATGGTTGCAATCAGGCGGCGCCACCCATGGCGGCAACTTCAGCTGCGAAGTCCATCTTCTCAATCTCAATACCTTCGCCAAGATTGAAACGAACAAAACGGCGAACCTGGATGTTCTCTCCAACCTTGCCGGCAACCTGCTTCACGAGCTCCTCAACGTTGATCGAAGTGTCTTTGATGAAAGGTTGGTCCATCAAAGCCATTTCCTTGAGCCGCTTGCTGATTCGACCGGCGACGATCTTTTTCTTCATCTCCTCCTTCTTGGAAGAGAGGTCGTCACGTCCCATTTCAATCTGCTGCTCTCGCTCAACAACATCAGCCGGAACATCATCCACCTTGACATAGTCTACGGATGGGCAGGCCGCGATCTGCATGGCAACATTTCGCAGCAACTCCTGAAAAATTTCGCCTCGAGCCACAAAGTCAGTTTCGCAGTTCACTTCAACCAGGACACCAACACGAGCCCCTGTGTGGATGTAAGAACCAATGGCGCCCTCAGCCGCCGCACGCCCCGATTTCTTCTCGGCGCTGGCGATGCCCTTCTGGCGCAACCACTCAATGGCTTTCTCAGCATCACCGTTGGTTTCAGAAAGCGCTTTTTTGCAATCCATCATGCCTGCGCCAGTCTTGTCGCGCAGGTCTTTAACTAATTTGGCAGAGATGGCAGCCATGACAGGGAAAATTCAGAAAGAACGAACGACCAGTTAGTGCCGGTCAAGCTCCAGAAAGAGCTCAACCAACACCGGCATTACATTTCAGCTTTCATCATCGGAGGAGGCATCTCCCGACCCGTGACGGCCTTCATTGATTGCATCGGCCAATCGCCCCAGGACCAGCTGAACAGAACGCACCGCGTCGTCATTGCAGGGAATGGGCACATCGCAGAGGTCGGGGTCGCAATTGGTATCCAACATCGACACGAGTGTGATGTCCAATTTCCGGGCTTCGAGCACGGCATTGGTCTCACGGCGTTGATCCACAAGAACCACCACGTCCGGGAGCCGACGCATGGTCTTCAGGCCTCCCAGATACTTCTGCAGCCGTTCCAGTTCACGGCGCAGTACGGCAGCTTCCTTCTTGGGACGGAGTGCGATGGCTCCAGAGCTTTCCATTCGCTCCAGATCCTTGAGACGGTCAATCCGTGCTCGCATCGTGGTCCAGTTTGTGAGCATTCCGCCGAGCCAGCGCTGGTTCACGTAGGCAGCGCCGCAGCGAAGTGCCTCCTGGGCAATGACTTCTGAGGCCTGTTTTTTCGTGCCTACAAACAGAAAGCGTTTGCCGCTGCGTGAAGCAGTGCGTACCCACTTGTAGGCATTGTTCATGCAAACGGCTGTCTGCACAAGATCAATGATATGGACTCCGTTACGCGCGCAATAGATGTAGCGCGACATTTTGGGATTCCAACGACGAGTCTGGTGCCCAAAGTGGGCACCAGCCTCCATCATTTCGGAGAGGGTGACAACAGCCATGATGATCTGAAGGGTTTCGGGTTTGCCTCCACCTGCCAGGGACCTGAACGGTCACCCGAAACGTGCAGGTGTGCGGATTGGATGAACCCTTACAACGTATCAAATGGCGGTCGTCACCGGATGAAACCATCCCGACTGCAGCCGTTGAGGCTTTCGAGTCGACCGATCAATCGGCGGCTCCACCATTGTTCGCTGTCCCCGTGACGCCGTTCCCGACGCCTTCACCGCGACCTTCGTTGCGCAGCTTGCGCTTCTTGAACTTGCGGGCGTAAGCGCGATTGCGCTCCTGCTTCTCCTTCTTCAGGTTGCGGCGTTTCGACATACGGACGAGGTTCTGACACAGACTGACTCACAACTCTACTCAACGGGCCTGCAGGATCCGCCCATCCTCCATCCGGACCAGGCGGTCGGCCACATCCAGGATGCGTGGGTCGTGGGTCACGATCAAGACCCCGCAACCCTGCTCCCGGGCCAGCTTCTGGAGCAGTTCAACCACTTCTCGACCGGTACGGCTGTCCAGAGCCGCGGTCGGTTCATCGGCAAGCAACAGCCTGGGACGGGCTGAAAGAGCACGGGCAATCGCCACCCGCTGCTTCTGCCCACCCGAGAGGTCGTGGGGCAACTTGGCCATCTGATCGTCCAGACCCACGGTCCTGAGCCATTCCCGTGCAATGTCCCGCCGGGACCGGTAGCTCAGACCTTCCAGCAGATCCGCCCCCATCTGAACGTTCTGTTCAGCTGTGAGGCAGCGGAGCAGGTTGTGGCCCTGGAAAATCATCCCGATCGAACGCCGGAGGCCCTGGCGCAGCTGCCGGCCAGCCCCCCTGAGCTCCTGGCCGAACACCTGCACGGAACCCTGCTGAACCGATCGCAACGCTCCGACCAGGGAGAGCAGAGTTGTCTTCCCGCAACCGGAAGGGCCTGTCAGCATCACCACCTCGCCTGCATCGATGCGGAGATCGACTCCCTGAAGAACCTGACGTCGCATGCCACCGGAGCCGTACCAGTGGCAAAGACCCTGGACGTCAACGGTGGCGACCCTGCTGGAGACCGAGGGGGGTGCGGGCGAAACAATCATCAGAAAATCTCGGCGGGATCCGCATCGGCCAGGCGGCGCATGGCCAGGACAGCCGAACCCATGCACATCAGAAGAATCATGGCGAAGACCAGCACCGCTCGCTGGGGATCCATAGCCACGGGCAGCCGGGTTCCCGCTCGCACCAGGGCGTACAGCCCCTGGCCGGCCAGGTAGGCCGGCAGATAGCCCAGCACCGCAAGAAGCAGTGCTTCACGGGCAACCACCCCAAGCAGGCCTACCAGGCGATATCCCATCGCCATCAGGGTGGCGTACTCGGGCAGGTGGTCGCTCACATCCGAATACAGGATCTGATACACGATCACGCAGCCGACCACAAACCCCATCGCTGCTCCAAGGCTGAAGATGAAGCCGATGGCCGTGCTGCTCCGCCAGTAGTTCTTCTCAAACTCCTCGAAGCCCTGCTTGGTGTAGATGGCCACGTCCTTTGGAAGCAGGCTTTCCAGTCGTGCTGCCACGACGCCTGGGTCGGCATCAGCGCTGAGGCGGATCAGTCCGAGCTCAATGCTGCCGGGTGGGGTGGACGGCATCAACTGGAGAAACGTTTCCCTGCTGGTGAGGAGGTTGCCATCGGCTCCAAAGGATGGACCCAGGCTCACAAGACCAGCCACACGAACCCGTTTACCGGCCACTTCCGTTTCCACAACCTTCCCCTTGTTGAACCACTCAGCGATGGGTCCGAACTCTGGTCGGGAGCGGTCATCAAACAGAACACGGCCCTTCTGGGTGAGAGCACGGGCTTTCTCGCTGAGGGTGGGGTCGGTGAACAGGGGATCCGTGGGATCAAACCCGAGGGCCAGGATTGAGCGGGTGGCGCGGGTCTCAGGATTACGCCAGAGCAGCAGGTTCCAGTGCACGGGAGTGGTGCCGCTCACCTGAGGATCAGCCATGGCCTGGATCAGGCGGCGACGCGGAAAACCTGCCATCCCGATTGAACTCATGGTTCGGGGACTCATCAGGACCAGATCCGCATCAAACAATTTGTGGACGGTGACACTGGCTTCAAACAGCCCATCCCGAAACCCCAGCTGCATGAACATCAGGATTCCGGCAAAGGCGATGCCGGCGAGGGCGACGGCCAGTCGCACGGGCTGCCGGGTGAGCAGCAGCCAGGCCAGCGGAATCCGTCGTGAACTCCAGAAACCGTTCACGGGCTGATCCGCGCGATCACCTTCAGCCCGCTGAGATCACGGACGCGCTGGATGTCCATGGGATCCAGTGCCACCCTGACTTCCACAATCCGTGCGTCGGCATCTCCGGTCGGATCTGTGGAGAGCACCTGTCGCTGACGAACCTGGGGACTGATCCGGACAACCCGTCCGTTCAGAGACCCTGAGAAACCACCGTTCTCGCTGGTCAGGGCCACGGTCTGCCCGATCCTGACCCGTCCGATGTCGCTCTCATAAACCTCAACCAGGGCCTCCATCCGGTTGCTGGCACCAAGCTCCAGCACACCTTCATCACCTGGACGCTCGCCGGTCCGGGAGTGGACTCGCAACACGGTGCCTGCCAACGGAGCCCGGAGTTCGGTGAGGGCCAGATCCGCCTGAACTCTGGCCTGCTCAGCCTGGGCGTCCGCAAGGAGCGACTGGAGTTCGAGAAGCCGGGTTTCGCGCAGATCAAGTTCAGCGACGGGATAGGCCCCGGTCTGACTGAGCGATCTGTAACGGGCGATATCGCGGGTCTGAAGAAGCAGTCGACGCTTGAGATTGGCGATTCGAGTCCGAGACTTGGCCTGGTCAGCGAGCAGGCCCTGTCGGGTGTCGAAACGGGCCAGCAGCTGACCCTTGACAACCGCTTCACCTTCCTGAACCAGCAGAGCCGCGATCACCGGGCTACCCCCGATGCCACTGATCGGAGCCGCCAGGCGACGCACGTCACCCTGGGGCTCCAGCGTTCCCAGGGCGGCAACCGCTTCCTGTCGGACAGGAGCCTGAGGTTGAGCCGGAGGAACGGAAGCCGAGGGAGAAGAACGGCGGAGGTTCACGCCGAGTCCAACCAGAGTCGCCAGAGCCAGACCTGTGCCGATCAGGATCGGGATGCGTGGCTGACCCCGGAGCAGGCCCATCAAGGGGCCGGTGGCTCGTCGAAGAGAAGGTCCTCGATGTAGCGATCCGCCCAGAGAGGATTGAAGGCTTTCTCCAGAACCCGTCTGGTCTTGTCGTTTTGTTTCTGTCGCTTGCAATAGAGAACCTGACCGTGCCATCGGCCCAGAGTAGAGGGATGGTCGGGTGGCTGACGATCTGCGGCGACAACAGCTTCCGAAACAATCTTCAGCATCTCCCCGACCTCGGCCAGGAAGTTCTGCTCCTCTTCGGGCGAACAGGGTCGGATGAACCGAACATGTGGCGAGAAGATTCCACCCCAGGCGGGCAGCTCCCGTTCCTGGGAAAATCGCCGCCGAGGCCTGTCGGTCAGTGCACGGTCGATCACGACCGGCAGGGACTCCGCCACAGGGGAAAGATCGACGATCGCCGCAGAGACACCAGCGGGCCCGGCCACAACATCAGCACCGAACACCGGCAGGTCAAAGCTGGGGTCGGGGAAGAAAACACTGTGGAGGATCTGCAGTCCCGCTCCGAGGCGTGCGGTTTCCAGGTGCAGCTTGCGCAAACCTCGACAGCGCCGAAGTTCATTCCTGATGAAGAGGGCTTCCCCGTCCAGGCTGCCGCTGATGGCCTCCAGGGCCGGGTCCACCTCCAGAGGTTCCAGGCCCGGAAGGGCCTGCCAGGAGCTCCGGATCTGATCGGCCATGGCATCCACCAGGGGATGCAGGCCTCCGACCGTTGACGCTGGAGAATCAGGGCCAGGAACCAACGTTGTTTCCCTCAGGGACGGGGTTCGTCAGAATGTAGACCTGATCGCGGTTCACAACTTGCCTCAGGCAGTCAGCGACCCGCTGTTTCCGGGTCAGTCCTCGCCACGGAGCCGCAGGCTGGCAAGTGGTACGCGGGTGGTGAGCCTGGCCATGGCCGATGCTCCGCTGGTCTGCCTCGATTTCTGGTGCCGGGCCGGAAGTGTCTATGAAAAACCGGCCGAGAGCGGCATCGCCCATTTCCTTGAACACATGATTTTCAAGGGTTCGAGGCGTCTGGCGGAAGGCGAATTCGATCGCAGGATCGAGGCTCTCGGAGGCAGCAGCAATGCGGCAACGGGTTTTGATGACGTGCATTTTCATGTCCTGATCCCTCCGCAGGCGGCCGCGGAAGCGCTGGAGCTCCTTCTTGATCTGGTTCTGGAGCCTGCCCTGGACCCTCAGGCCTTCTCCACAGAGCGTCGCGTGGTGCTTGAAGAGCTGGCTCAGAGTGAGGATCAGCCCGATGAGGTGGCGGTGCAGACCCTGCTCAGCAGAGGCTGTCCCACGCACAACTACGGTCACCCGATCCTGGGACGCCGGGAGCGGCTGCTGAGCCATGACCCCCGGACCATGGCCTGCTTCCATCAGCGGCGTTACGGCTCACGCCACTGCGTCCTGGCGATGAGCGGCGCCTTCGACCTGGCGGAACTCGACGCTGTTCTTGATCGCAGTCCACTGGCCCATCTCCCGGAGGGAAGCCAGGAGCCACCACCTCCGCCGCTGACGGTGGTGGAGGGAACACACCGGATCAGATTGCCGCGCCTGGAATCGGCTCGTCTGCTGATGCTCTGGCCCCTGCCGGCTGCCGCCCGGCAGCGTGCCGTGATGGGTGCAGATCTGCTCACTTCCCTGCTGGCCGAGGGCCGTCGCAGCCGACTGGTTGAACGTCTGCGCGAGCAACTCAGGATCGTTGAGAGCATCGACCTCGACCTGCATGTGATGGAGTGCGGCAGCCTGGCCCTGTTGGAAGCGGTCTGCGAACCCGAAGATCTCAACGACGTGCGCGACTGCATCGAAGCCGAGTGGCGCAGACTGCTCGTTGAACCCCTGCCGGAGCAGGACTGGCAACGCTGCCTGAAATTGGTGAGCAACGGTTACAGCTTCGGGCTTGAATCTCCGGGCGCCGTCGCGGCACTGATCGGCAGCAACGCGCTCTGGAACCGGGATCAGCCCCTGGAGCATCCCCTGCACCTGCTGGAGCGGTGGAACCCGGAAGCCCTGCAGCAGGAAGCTGTTCCCTGGATGGATCCCAGCCGGGCCTGCCAGTTGATGGCGCTGCCGGAATGATCGGCCCGACCCCCTGGATGAATCGCCTGCTCCCCGGCGGGCTGCCGCTCTGGAGTCTGCGCCGCCCCGGCCCTCAGGTTGTGGCAGCACGCCTCTGGCTGCGGGGGGGGAGCGGTGCCGATCCGATGGGTCTTCGGGGTTCAGCTCAGTTGCTTGCTGGATTGCTCACCCGCGGCTGCGGAGATCTGAATGCCGAAGGCCTGGCTGACATCGTGGAGGGTTGCGGGGCTGCCTTGCGCGCCGAAGCCGGTGAGGACCACCTCGCCATCAGTCTGAAGTGCTCCAGCCGCGACGCCCCTTCCCTGCTGCCGCTGCTGCTGGCGATGGTGAGGGAGCCGCAGCTGGCCCCCGGTCAGATCGAACTGGAACGCCAGCTGAACCTCCAGACGTTGAACCGTCAGCGGGAAGATCCCTTCCAACTGGCTCATGACCAGATCCGGCAGCAGCTTTATGGCCTGGGACCCTACGGCCATGATCCACTGGGCGTCGATCGTGAGCTGGCTGCGATCGATGGCGATCATCTGCGCCTGCGGGCCAGACAGCTCGGGACCGATGGTGCCGTTCTGGTGATCTGCGGAGCGTTCTCTGAGGATGACCTTCATTCAATCGACAGGGATCTGGAGCTCAGGCCCTGGCGCAGCCGTCTCCCCAGGCTGGAGCCAGGTCCTGAGCGATCGCTGCAGCAACCGCTGATGGTTCTGGATCAAGCCACCGAGCAACTGGTGCTGATGCTGGGCTGGGCCACCGTCCCCCTCGGGCATCCGGACGGGCTGGCTCTGCGGCTGCTTCAGGTTCATCTGGGGGTGGGCATGTCGAGCAGGTTGTTTGTCAGCCTGCGGGAAGCCAGAGGCCTGGCCTACGACGTGGGCTGCCATCTGCCGGCACGCCGCGGCTCGGCTCCGTTCGTCTGGCATCTTTCCACCTCACCCGAGCGAGCCGTGGAAGCCACCGAGGCGCTTCATGAGGAATGGCAACGGTTGATCACCACTCCTCTCAGCGTCAGGGAGCTGGACCTGGCCCGTGCCAAATTCCGCGGCCAGGATGCGATGGGCCGTCAGACCTGTGGCCAGATCGCGGATCGTCTGGCTCTGGTGCTCAGCCATGGATTGCCGGAAGCGTACGAGCAACACGGGCTTGAGCAGCTGGACTCCCTTTCAGCCGAGGATCTGCGAACTGTTGCCGAGCGGCATCTACGCGAACCCGTGATCTGTTTCTGTGGCCCGGGGGATGCCCTGGAACGAGCCGCCAACCGCTGGAGAACTCTTCATGAGGCCGACTCGAGTTCGCTGAGCGAAACCAGAAATGTTCCGCGACGGAAGCGCACAGCCCGCTGATCGAGGGGGCGAATGGCCACCACAACGCCCACCTCATCGGGGTCGACAAGATCAGGGGGGCGCAGCATCGGCATCGGGTCAGCCGTCTTGAGGTATCGAGGCCTGAGCGACAGTTTCACGGCCCCACCGACTGGAGCGGCATCGGCGGGTTGAGGATCCTGATCGGCGGAAGTCATGGTCCGATTCTTTCAGAAACCCGCGGGTTCTGATCGGGACGCAGAATGAGCCGCAACGACGCGGGTGAACTTGCGAGCCCTAGCCACCTGGAGCGGTGCAATCGCAGGCCTTCTTCTGATCATGGCTGGCAGCCTGGTTCAGGCCGGAGTGCCCCAACCGACGTTCGATGGCGCGCTGAGGGTGATCACCATTCCGAGCAGCCTGCAGGTACCGGCACTCCTGCTCACAGCTCTGGTGTGTGGTCCACGCAGTGCCCTTCTGGCAGCCGTGGCTTACATCAGCCTGGGGCTTTCCCAGCTGTCGGTTTTTCAGGGCGGAGGGGGTCTGGGTTACGTGCTTGAACCGGGATTTGGTTACCTGGCGGGTTTTCTCCCCGCCTCCTGGCTCAGCGGCAGGCTGGCGCAACAGCAGGGTATGAACCATCTGATGAGCCTGTTCAGTGCGTCCCTGGTGGGCCTGGCAGCCCTTCAGCTCTGTGGCATCGCCAACCTGCTCATCGGCGCCGCTGCAGGACGCTGGGGACCCAATCTATGGGCCCACCTGTTCACATACTCCCTGGCTCCCCTGGTTCCGCAGATCCTGATGTGCTGCCCGGTCGCACTCCTGGCCCTGGGCCTGCGAAGGCTGCTCCTGATCGGACCGTGACCAGCAGCAATCGCCAGTCGGGACGCAAGCGACTGCCTGCCCGCGTTCAGACCTACGGCCTGACAGCCGTGATCGTGATCGCCGACCAGCTGAGCAAGGCCTGGGCGGTCAGAGAGCTGGCTGACGGACCCAGAACCCTGCTGCCCGGACTGGTCGATCTGGTGCTCACTTACAACACCGGAGCCGCTTTCAGCCTGTTCAGCGGTGGAGCCGCGGTGCTGGGCCTGGTGAGCCTGCTGGTCGCAGCCGCTGGAGTGATCTGGGTCCAGCGACAACAGGTTTTCCCTGCACGGCGGCAGCTGGGTGCGGCGTGCCTGCTGGGCGGAGCGCTGGGAAATGGCCTCGATCGTTGGCGCATCGGAGCCGTTGTGGATTTTCTGGCTCTGGTGCCGATCGACTTCCCGGTGTTCAACCTTGCGGACATGGCCATCAATCTGGCGGTTCTGTGCTTTCTGCTGGACCTTCTCCAGAGCCGCGCGAGCTTGGATCAGCCTTGAAGATCCCCGGGCCGGACCGTTGGATCACCCGCTGGAGGCTGTTCTGGGAGGAGCTTGCTCTCCCGGGCCAAGCCTTGCTTCTCATTCACCATCCATCCGGCTCATGCCGAACGTTCAAGCTTCAGGGAGGGGCCTTCCGGATCGGCCGGAGCAGCGATGCTCAGATCGTCATCGACCATGAGGCGATCAGTCGGAGCCATGCCCTGATCGAATCTCATGGGCGCTCCTGGCTGCTGAGCGACAGCGACTCCACCAATGGGTTGTGGTGGCGGAAGCGAAGGGTGCAGGCCTTGGTCATGGCCCATGGCGATCGGATCCGCTTCGGACCCGGACCACTCAGCGAGGTTCCGGAACTTGAATTCCGGATGAGTCCGAGGCCGAAGCTCCGCAGCCTCAGCCTCGGCTGCACGGCCGCTCTGGGAGCCATCACCTCAGCAGGACTGCTCCTGCTGGCGCTCTCGGTGCTTCAGTCGCCGATCCGGGGGAGCCTGGCCAGGGTCAGGGGGCCTGTGGTGCTCTACGACCGCACGGGCAAAACGATCAACACCGCCGACGCGGATGATCACCGTGAAGCGGATGGTCTGCGCCACTTCCCAGCCGTGCTGATCGATGCGGTGCTTTCCAGTGAGGACAGCCGCTTCTGGTGGCATCCCGGTCTTGATCCGGTGGGTACAGCGAGGGCTCTGGTCAGGAATCTGCTCGGCGGTCGGGTGCTGCAGGGTGGCAGCACCCTCACCCAGCAACTGGCTCGCAGCCTCTATCCCCACGAAGTGGGTGAAGGGCAAACGCTCAGCAGAAAGTGGCGCGAAGGGCTGGTGGCGCTTCAGCTTGAAACACTCTTCAGCAAACGGGATCTGCTGCTGAGTTACCTCAACCGGGTTTATCTGGGCGTGGGCTGGGGGTTTGAGGACGCGTCGCGTCACTACTTCGGAAAATCAGCCCGGGATCTCAACCTGGAGCAGGCCGCACTCCTGGTTGGGCTGCTGCCTTCCCCCAATGGCTATGACCCCTGCCAGGACCCGAAGGCTGCGCTGGATTCCCGGAATCGGGTGCTGAGCCGGATGGAGGCGAACGGCCGGATCGGTGCCGATCGGGCCCGAAAGGCCAGGCGAACCCCGATCCAGCTCTCCAGCCCCTCCTGCCGGATCAGCCAACAGCGTCGCGGAGCTCCTTACTACAGCGACCAGGTACGACGTGACCTTGAGCAACTGGTCGGGCCGGATGTGGCCATGCAGGGAAACTTCCTGATCGACACACATCTCGATGACCCGCTTCAGACCGTGGTGGAGCGAACCCTGCGGCAACGACTCCAGGCCAGCAAGTCGCTGGGTGTCACAGAAGGCGCCGTTGTGGTGATCGACAGCCGCAACGGCGGCATTCTGGCGATCGCCGGGGGCAGGGACTATCAGCTCAGCCAGTTCAATCGAGCTTCGATGGCGTTGCGGCAACCGGGCAGCACCTTCAAGCTCTTCGTTTATCTGGCTGCACTCGAGCAGGGCCTGCGACCAGGCAGCGCGGTCGGCTGCGGACCGCTGTCCTGGCGAGGCCAGCGGTTCTCCAGCAACTGCGGAGGCACCCTTCCCTTGACCTCTGCTTTCGCCGTCAGCAGCAACACAGCGGCGTTGCGACTGGCCCAGCGTGTCGGGCTGGAACGCGTGGAGCACAAAGCCAGAGAGCTCGGACTTTCAACCCCCCTGGCCATGATCCCCGGACTGGCACTCGGGCAGAGCGAAGTGACACTCCTGGAGCTCACAGCGGCCTACGCAGCCGTGGCCAACAACGGCATCTGGCATCGACCCACCACGATTCGGCGGCTGACCGATGCTGAGAACTGCGGGGGGCAGCTGAACGACAGCTGCCGACGGCAGAAGGGCACCGGTCATGACATCCAGCAGCCTGGCCGGCTGGTCGTCAGCCCTGAGACGGCCCGGATGATGCAGGAGCTGTTACGTGCCGTTGTGCGGCGAGGCACAGGCCAGGCTGCCTATCTGGGTGGGGCCGAAGGAGGGAAGACCGGAACGACCGATGCCGGTCGCGATCTCCTGTTTGTGGGCTACGAGCCGAAGCGTCACTGGGTGATGGGGATCTGGCTCGGCAACGACGACAACAGTCCAACCCGCGCCGGCAGCGGTCTTGCCGCCGGCCTGTGGAGCGAGATCATCCGGAAAGCTGGCTGACGTTTCTTGAAACTGCCCTCCCGGCTCTGGTTGGTGGCTGGGGGAAGCCTGCTCGCCCTGATCGCCCTGGGCATGGTGTTGCAGCTGGTCAACCAGCTCACCTGGCAGCTCAGTGCGGTGCTGCCCTACCCCCTGGTGGGACCGGTGCTGCTGGTGCTGGTGCTGCTGGTGATCACCGGCTCGCTGCAGATCGGCTGGCCCTGGCTGAACCGATGGCTGCATCCGCTCCTGCCCGGCTGGCTGCGGCAGCGAATTCCTTCACCCGACAGGCAGCTCCGGCCGCCCGATCCAGGCACGCTCCTGGAAGCCTCCACGAGGCGTGAGGCAGCGGCCCGAAACCTTGAGGCCATTGATCGCATCCTGGAGCAGGTGCGTCACGCCATCGAGCGGGAGAGCCTGCGGGAAGAGCGGGAGCGAATGGTCGCTGAACTGGCCAGAGGGGATCTGCAGATCGTGGTGTTCGGTGCCGGATCCACCGGAAAGACCTCCCTGATCAGGGCCCTGCTTCAGGAACTGGTGGGCGATGTGGGAGCCGCCATGGGAAGCACCGGCGAAAGTCGGCGCTATCGGCTTCGGATCCGGGGGCTGCAGCGGGCGGTGTGGCTGGTGGACACACCCGGCATTCTCGAGGCGGGAGAGGAGGGACATCGACGCGAGCAACGGGCACGCCGTCAGGCAGCCAGAGCGGACCTGCTCCTTCTGGTGGTGGATGGTGATCTCAGGGCTGCCGAACGGGAGATCTTCGAAGCTCTGGCCAGCCTCGGTAAACGACTGATTGTTGTTCTGAACAAAGGCGACCTGCGAGGAGAGCAGGAGCTGCATCGCCTGGTTCAGCTGTTGCGCCAGAGAACGCTCGGTCGTCTGTCGGCGGAAGACGTGGTGGTGGCATCAGCTTCGCCCCAGAGCCTCCCCAGGCCCGGCCAGAGGCCCCTCCAGCCGGCGCCTGAGGTGGAACAGCTCCTGAGGCGGATCGCTGAGGTTCTCCATGGGGAGGGGGAGGAACTGATCGCCGACAACCTGCTTCTGCAGTGCCGCCGTCTGGGGAATGCCAGCCGACAGCTTCTGGCCCGTCAGCGCCGGCAGGACGCCGTGGGACTGGTGGACCGGATGATGTGGATCAGCGCCGGGGTGGTGGCGGTGACCCCTCTGCCGGGAGCGGATCTGCTGGGTGCTGCCGTGGTGAATGCCCAGATGGTGCTGGAGCTCGGCAAGCTTCATGGGGTTGAACTCAGCCGGGAGAATGCCCGGGAGCTGGCCCTCACGGTCGGTCGCACCCTGGCCGGCCTCGGACTGGTGAAGGGTGCGATCGGACTGCTGGGATCAGCGATGGCCGTGACCCTGCCGACCGCCCTGGTGAGCCGAGCCGTTCAGTCCGTCGGGGCTGCCTGGCTGACCCGGGTGGCCGGCCTGAGCTTCATCCGCTACTTCGAGCAGAATCAGTCCTGGGGTGACGGCGGCGTGGAGCAGGTGGTTCAGCAGCAATACGAGCTGAGTCGCCGGGATGGTGCTCTGCGGTCGTTTCTGGAATCTGCGTTCAGACGGGTGGTGGAACCGATGCGGCAGCAGCTGCCGCCCCGAAGGCCTCAGGCGGAGGCGGAAGCAAGGGGCCCGATCGATCCAGCACCGTGACCAGAGCCAGATAGAGCAGCCCGATCAGAATCGAGATCGCTCCCGTGATGATCGCCACCCAGCGGCCTCGTTTCAGGGATGGTTCGTTGTTGCTGTTGTTGCCCATGGGAGGTCAGAGCGTGGCCTTCACCAGCTCGGCCAGTTGCTCAAGCTGATCTTGATGAGTATGGGGATTTCCCAGCACCGCCTTGAGGTGATGAGTGCCTTCATAGAGAGGGCGTGAGAGCATCAGCCCCTCTCTCAGGAGGCTTTGGCGGGTGTTCCAGCTCCACTCCGCAGCGGCTTCAGGCCCAAGCCCACGCCTTGTGAAGGCGAGCAGATGGAAACGACCCTTGAGGATCTGAAGGTTCTCGTGTCTCAGCAGTTGCAGGAGCAGACGTCTCCGTGCGATCGCTCCATCAAGGACGTCTGTGATGCCGTCGAGCCCCAGCTGACGTAGCCCCAGCCAGAGCTTCAGCACTTCTCCCGGGCGCGTTCCCTGAATGCCGCATTCACCGCCATGACCGCCTCCCCAGCTGGGCTCCATGTAGGGAAGGCCGGTGCCGAAGGCTGCCTGGAGGTGAGAGGGTTGCGCAAGCAACAACAAGGACGAGGCTTTGGTGATCCCCAGCAGTTTCTGGGGATTCACGGTGATCGAATCAGACAGCTCAAGCCCTTCGACCCGATGTCGGTGCCCGTCGACCAGTCCGAACACGGCGCCGATTGCGCCGTCCACATGAAGCCACACCCCTTCCCGACGGCAGATCCCAGCGATCGTCGGCAGCGGATCGACAGCGCCCCGGACCGTGGTTCCAGCCGTTGCCACGATGGCGATCACCGGTCGGCCACCCCGCCTGAGCCGCCGCAGCTCCCGTTCCAGGGCTTCGGGATCCATTTCGCCTGATCGCTGCACAGGCAGGCGGATCAGGGCCTGCGGGGGCAAGCCCATCACCACCATGGCCTTGGCCAGGGAAACGTGGGCATCGGCGCTGGCCAGAACCACCGCCTGTGCGTCGCAGCTGATGCCCGCTGCGTGACGAGCCACCACCAGGGCCATCAGATTGGAGAGCGTGCCGCCACTGGCCGCCACTCCTCCGCTGCCGGCCGCCAGCCCCAACCGCTGAGCCATCCAGCCGCAGAGCCTTCTCTCAAGATGCGTGAGGCTGGGAGAGAGTTCTTCGGCCAGAAGATTGTTGTTCAGTCCCGCACACACCAGTTCGGCAGCGATGGAGGCTGCCAGCGGAGGCGGATCCAGATGGGCCAGCGCACCGGGATGGTTGGGGTTGAACGCACCATCCATCACCAGCTGCAGATCGGCAAGCAGGCCGTCGGCACAGACCCCGGCCGGCTGAAGCTCAACCTCGGGCAACACGCTGAGGGGGGGCAACGGGGAGTGGAAGGCGGCGTTCCCCAACCAGCGCACGACCTGATCGGTGGTCTGCTGGAGAAAGGCGGCCAGACGGGAATCGAACTGGTCGGGGAGCGGGAAGGGCTCCAAGGGCTGGCTGGCCCGCTGGGCTGAAGGCGAGCTGGCCAAGGGCTCCGGCACAGGATGCTGCATTCTCGCCTGCGAGGCTGAGCACCAACGAGCAGAACTCCCCCGATCTGCCATGGCGGTCGAAGGGCACCACTTCAACGACCAACAACGTCATCGGCTCTGGATGAGGCGGTTGCTCCGTCGTGCCGAACGGGCCGGCGAGAGGGGGGAGGTTCCTGTGGCTGCCGTTGTTCTGGACAGGCAGAATCGCTGCGTCGGCTGGGGGGTGAACCGCCGGCACCGAGGGCATGATCCGCTCGGCCATGCCGAGATCGTTGCGCTCACTCAGGCCTCGCGGCTCTTGGCCGATTGGCGGCTGAACGACTGCACCTTGATCGTGACGCTGGAACCATGCCCGATGTGTGCCGGAGCTCTGATCCAGGCGCGGATAGGCACGGTGGTGTACGGCGCGTCTGATCCGAAACGGGGAGCTCTGGGAGGAAGCCTCAACCTTGCTCGACACCGAAGTGCCCACCATCAGCTCAGGGTGCTGGGAGGGGTGGAGGCTGATGCTGCGGGACGAATGCTGAGCGGCTGGTTCAGGCGACGGCGGCAACAGCTCCGCTCGGGGATGTTCTGAAGGAAGGAAGCTCTGTTTCGATCAGATTCAGCAGAGTGTCAACATTTTCTGCTCGGCTGTTGTAACCCATCAGACCGATTCGCCAGACCTTCCCTGCCAGAGCACCCAGACCACCACCGATTTCAATGCCGTGGTTGTTGAGCAGGTGAAGACTGAAGGCTTTGCCATCCACACCGGGAGGAATTCTCACCGTGGTGAGAGTGGGAAGCCTCAGGTGCTCAGGAGCATGGAGCTCAAGCCCGAGCCGTTCCAGACCGCTCCAGAGCCTTCTGGCATTGCTGAGGTGTCGGGCCCAGGCACTCTCGAGACCTTCAGCAGCCAGAAGGCGCAGGGCTTCTCGCATGCCGAAATTCATGTTCACGGGTGCCGTGTGGTGATAGACCCGATCACTGCCCCAGTAGCGATTGAGAAGGGTCACATCGAGATACCAGTTGGGCACTTTTTCCCGTCGCGCCATCATCTTGGCTTCGGCTCGGGGACCGATCGTGAAGGGACCCAGCCCGGGTGGGCAGCTGAGCCCCTTCTGGCTGCAGCTGTAGGCCAGATCGACCTTCCACGCATCGAGGTGGATCGGCACCGCACCCAGTGAGGTGACGGTATCCACCAGCAGCAGGCAGTCGAATTCGCGGCAGAGATCTCCGAGCCCTTCCAGCGGTTGGCAGATACCTGTGGAGGTTTCAGCATGAACGATCGCCAGGATCGCCGGGCGATGGGTGTCCAGAGCCTCCCTGAGCTCGCTCAGAGTGAATGCCTCACCCCAAGGGCGCTCGATCGTGACCACCTCAGCCCGATACCGACCTGCCATGTCGGCCAGACGCAGGCCGAAGTATCCCTTGATGGCAACCAGCACCTTGTCGCCCGGTTCCACCGTGTTGGCCAGCGTCGCTTCCATGGCGGCGCTACCGGTGCCGCTCATCGGCAGGGTGAGACGGTTGTCGGTCTGCCAGGCGTAGCGGAGCAGCTCCTGGACCTCACCCATCAACTCGATGTACAGGGGATCGAGATGCCCGATCGGGCTGCGGCTCAGGGCTTGCAGCACCGTGGGATGGGCATTGGAGGGGCCGGGTCCGAGCAACAGCCGTTCCGGCGTTGCGATGGGCTCCAGCCTGATGCGGTGGGCGTCGGAAACCGAAGGCGGTGGCTGGAGCTGAGTCAAGTGGCGCAGGAAAGAGGATTTTGAGGAGGGAGCCTAGGAATCCGGGCGTACCAGGGGGGGCTCAACGGGCGCGGACGTTGCTGGCGGCCAGGCCGCGGCAGAGATGATCAAACGGCACGCGCACAATCGCCGTGGAGCTGATGCCGGCATCGGTGAGCCTGGCGCAGAGCACCTCGGCCATCAGAGCGATTGAGCGAACGGTGGGACCGGTCGGCACCCCGAGGCTCTGATAGGTGTCATCGAGACCATTGAGGACCCGCTCATCGAGGATCGTGTTGTCCCCGGCGATCAGGGCATAGCTGGCGTAGCGGAGGAAGTAATCCATGTCCCGCAGACAGGCCGAGAGGCGCCGAGTGGTGTAAGCGTTGCCACCGGGAAGAATCAGCTCAGGGTCCTCCAGCCAGAGCCGCTGTGAGGCCTCACGCACGATTCCGGCCGCTTCAGCATTGATCAGCTCGACGGCTGCGAGCCGAACCTCAGATTCCGAGAGATAACCGCTGATGCTGTCGATGGCCTCGCGGTCGAGAAAACGCCCCAGCTGGTCGTACCGACCGATCAGGCCGGTGATGGCATCGCGCATGGATGGTGACAGGAAACCTGTTGAGGCAGAAACTAGCATCGAAGAACTGGCAAAACCCTGTCAGGATCGGCGATCTGGTGAATCTGACAGAAACGGTTACGCAAGGGGCGCTCGCCCTGTTCCTGAAAATTGGTTTCCGTTGCTACAAAGCTTGTCAAGGCGATCGGAGATCTTCCGCCCGCACCGCAGCAGCGGTAACCACCCCTCTTGAGAGTTCATGGCCAAAACCGCCCAGGACGTTCTGCGCTGGATTCAGGACGACGGCATCGAACTGATTGACCTGAAATTCGTGGATCTGCACGGAAAGTGGCAGCACCTCACCGTCTGCAGAGATCTCATCGATGCGGAGGCTTTCATCAGTGGAGTGGCCTTTGACGGCTCCTCGATCCGCGGCTGGAAAGCCATCAACGAGTCGGACATGGCGATGGTGCCCGACCCCGACAGCGCCTGGATCGATCCCTTCTACAGCCACAAGACACTCAGCCTGATCTGCTCGATCCAGGAGCCGAGAAGCGGCAGGCCCTACGCCCGCTGTCCCCGTTCACTGGCCCGCAAAGCCCTGGAATACCTGGCCTCCACCGAGATTGCTGATACGGCTTATTTCGGGCCTGAGCCTGAATTCTTCGTCTTCGACGATGTTCGCTACACCTCCGGCAGCGGCAGCAGCTTCTATAGCGTGGACACGATCGAAGCACCCTGGAATACAGCTCGACTGGAAGATGGCGGCAACCTTGCCTACAAGGTTCAGCTGAAAGAAGGTTATTTCCCTGTTGCTCCTAACGACACGCTTCAGGACATGCGTAGCGAGATGCTGATGACGATGGCCAGCCTGGGTGTTCCCATCGAGAAACAGCACCATGAGGTGGCCACAGGTCAACACGAGCTGGGGATGAAATTCGCCGAGCTGATCAGCGCCGCTGACAATGTAATGATCTACAAATATGTCGTGCGCAACATCGCCAAAAAGTATGGCAAGACAGCCACTTTCATGCCCAAACCTGTCTTTGCTGATAACGGCAGCGGCATGCACGTCCACCAAAGCCTCTGGAAAGGCGGCAATCCTCTGTTCTATGGGGAAGGAACTTACGCCAACCTCTCCCAGACAGCACGTTGGTACATCGGAGGCCTGCTCAAGCACGCCCCGAGTTTCCTCGCATTCACCAATCCCACCACCAACAGCTACAAGCGCCTGGTGCCCGGATTCGAGGCTCCTGTGAATCTGGTTTATTCACAAGGCAACCGTTCAGCGGCGGTGCGCATTCCGCTCACAGGGCCAAGCCCCAAGGCGAAACGGCTCGAGTTTCGATCGGGCGATGCCCTCTCGAACCCCTACCTGGGCTTTGCTGCGATGCTGATGGCGGGAATTGACGGGATCAACAATCAGATTGATCCCGGCGACGGTACCGACCTTGACCTGTTCGAACTCTCTGCCGAGGAGCTCGCCAGGATCTCCACGGTCCCGGCATCTCTCAATGGTGCTCTCGAAGCGCTCGATGCCGATAAGGACTACCTGCTGGCCGGTGACGTCTTCAGCGAGGACTTCATTAACAACTGGATCGCTCTGAAGTACGAAGAGGTGCAGCAGCTGCGCCAGCGGCCCCACCCCCACGAGTTTGTGATGTATTACGACGCCTGATTCAGAAACATCTGCACGGATCAGCCCTCCGGCGAGCAGGCAGGAAAGTCACCCAGGATTCACCTCAGGGTGATCCTGGGTCTCACCAACCGTACCCAGCTTATTTCCAAAGTAC
>JAYKHC010000135.1:0-5746 GCA_035285465.1 Cyanobacteriota bacterium | reverse complement strand
GGGCGGAGCTGATCCTCCGGCAGAAATCCGAGGGTCCGGAGGCCCTGGGAACCGATCCCGAAACGGGTGAGGAGGTGTATCTGCTGTTCGGCCAGTACGGGCCCTACCTGCAGCGGGGCCAGGTGAGTGATGACAATCCCAAGCCCAAGCGCGCTTCCCTGCCCAAAGGAGTGAAGCCCGAAGACATGTCACTCGAGGACGCCCTCGGGCTGCTGCGACTGCCCCGCCAGCTGGGTGAGCATCCCGAGGGCGGCAAGATCGAAGCCGGCCTCGGCCGCTTCGGCCCCTACGTGGTGCATCACAAGGGCAAAGGTGAAAAGGACTACCGCTCGCTGAAAGCCGAGGATGATGTGCTGTCGGTCAGCCTGAATCGAGCCATCGAGCTCCTGGCCATGCCCAAGCGGGGCCGCGGCGGTCGCACGGCCCTGAAGGATCTGGGCAGTCCGGATGGGGGTGAGGCCATTCAGGTGTTCGACGGCCCCTACGGCCTCTATGTGAAGCAAGGCAAGGTCAATGCCTCTCTGCCGGAGGGCGCCACCGCGGACACCGTCACGCTGGAGCAGGCCCTTGAGCTTCTGGCCGAACGGGCCGCCAATGGCAAGAGCAAGGCCAGGAGCCGCGGAACGGCCGGAACAACCAGCCGATCCGGAACCGCCCGCAGGGCAGCCACCCCGAAAACGCCAGCAGCCCGCAAGAGTCCAGCCACCACAAAAACCGGTCGACTGAGAGCCAGTGCCGTGAGGGTGATTCGCCCGGCCGATTCCTGATGCCCCAGGCAGGCTCCGGGCTTCTCTTCGTCAGCACTCTCCTGGTGGTGCTGGGAGGCTGCAGCGGCACGCCGTTCGGCGAGCAGCTCTCCCGCAGTTTCTCCACCCCGGAGACGCCAGCTGCCAGCCCGGTGGCCCCGACCAGCGAAACGTCCCGGACCGAGCCGGAGGTCGCACCCTCAGAACCCAACGCTCAGGCCAGACTGAAGGTTCAGCCCGGAGCCCCGGCAGACTCCGCGAACCGGAACTCAGGCAGCGCTGATGCCCCCACCTTCAAAACGGCGCCCTATCGGCTCACGATCAGGCTGCCGGCTGCTGATCCCTCCTCCCCGGCGGAGCTGGTGACCCAGGCTCTCCGGGCAGCAGGGGTGAGCTTCGAGGTCGAGATGATCGAGCGGGTCCAGAACGAAGCCGGCTCCCCTGATGCATCCGCCGCCTCCCCCACGCCGACACCGGCACCGGCACCGCGCTGATGCCCCCCCCGCCAGCCCCCCAGGAACGGCGCCTCAGCCGCCGCCAGGCGCATCAGGTGATGGACACCGCCTATCTGTCAGCCGCCACGGCCCTGCTCTGGGTGGCTCTCTATTACCTGCCGGTGGGAAGCCCCCTGTTTCGGCTGGCGCTGCCTCTTCCCCTGGCTCTGCTGCAACTCCGCCACGGCTGGCGCTGTTCTCTGGAAGGGGTGGCTGTGAGCTGTCTGTTGCTGGTGGCCCTGATGGGACCGATCCGCGGCCCCCTGGTGCTGTTTCCCTATGGACTGCTGGCCCTCTGGCTGGGCTGGTGCTGGTGCCGCCGTCTGAACTGGTGGTGGAGTCTGAGTGTGGGCAGCCTGATCGGCAGCGCAGGCTTCCTGGTGCGGGTGGTGGTGCTGTCGGTGCTGTTGGGGGAGAACCTCTGGGTGGTGGTCACCTCAGCAGCGGCGGGGATCCTTGAACGGCTCTCGGGTCTGCTGGGCCTGGGGCTGATTCCGGAGCTCAACCAGGTTCAGATCGCCGCCCTGCTGCTGGTTTGGCTCCAGAACCTGATCGTGGTGCTGTCTCTGCATGCTGTGGCGTACTGGATCTTCCCTCGCCTGCAGGCGCCGATCAGTGAACCACCAGACGCGCTCAAGGCCCTGCTGGCCCTCGACCCTCTCTGAACATCAAGGGGCGGAAGCCATGGCTGTCAACCCGGTTCTGAACGCCGTGCGCAGGGGCTGGGAGCAGGTTCAGCCCCTCCTGCTGCTGGCGGCCACGGCCACGGCCGAGCATGCGGGCATCTCGGCGGCCGGAGCCTGCCCGGAATCGCGGCGACTCACGGCGGCGGCGGATGCCGAACTGTTGGTGCTGGGGCCCCGGCAACCTCGCCCCCACGCTCTGCCGCCACTGCCGGCCGGGGTGAGTCCAGCCTTGATCGCCCATGTGGGGCTGCGGAACCTGGGGTTGCTCTCACGCATCCAGGTGGTTGACCTGGGCTGCCCAACGGCACCGACCGTGCCCCACCTGAGGTTGCCCGGCGGCGAGAGCGCAGGGCCGGCAGCCTGTGTGAGCAGTGGCCGGGCGATGCCTCCAGAGCGGGTGCGGGCTCTGCTGGAGCGGGGGAGGCGCTGGGGGGAGAACTGCCCGCGTGGCCAACCGCTGCTGCTGGCGGAATGTGTGCCGGGGGGCACCACCACCGCCCTGGCGGTGCTCCAGGGCCTGGGAATCGCCGCCGAGGGGCTGGTGAGCGGCAGCCTCAGGGAGCCGGCTCACGCGCTCAAGGCCCGACTGGTGCGCCAGGGACTGACGGCAGCCGGGCTCTCCCGGGCCCCTGATCCGATCGCTGTCCTGACAGCAGTGGGTGATCCGATGCAGGTCCTGGCCGCTGGCCTGGTGATGGCCCTGAGCCAGCGGGGGGTACCGGTGCTGCTGGCGGGCGGCAGCCAGATGGCAGCAGTGCTGGCGGTGGCCCTGGCCCTGGCCCTGCCACAGCAGCGAGCCAGACTTGCTGATTCCTGCCTGATGGCCACGACGGCCTGGGTTGCCGAGGAGGCCGGCAGTGATCTCCGCCAGCTGTCCCGGTTGATCGGTGAACGCTGGGGGGTGAATCCGCAGCTTGAGGTGGCCAGCCTGCGCTTTCACACCTGCCGCAGCCAGGCGTTGCGCGATTACGAGCGGGGTTACGTGAAGGAAGGGGTGGGTGCCGGAGGCGTTGCCGTGCTCTGGGAGCTGTCGGGGCGGGATCCGGCGGATCTCGCCCGCGCCTGTGACCAGGGTTGTGCTCAGCTGCTGGACACGTAGGGTCGCGCCATGGCTGGACACGTCCCCACTCCGCCCGCACCTGACGCCACGTTGAACCGCCGGCAGGTGCTGCGCCTGGGGCTCTGCACGGGCACTGCCCTGGCGCTGCCTGGTGTGCTCTCTGGATGCCGGCCCAAGGATGGGCCACGGTTGCTGGCGGCCCGGGCAAGCCTGCCGGCCGCCTGGCTGGAGGCTCTGCCGGATCCGTGGCGGAGCCAGCTGGTGGACACCACCGCGATCGTGGCCCAGGCCCTGCAGGACCCGACCCAGGGATCCGGCGGTGAGCCGGCGATGCTGAGCCTTCCCGATGGCTGGGCCAGCCCACTTCCGGCGGATCGACTGCAGCCGTTCGGAGCTGAACGAGTGCTCAAACGGCTGTCCGCGGCGGCCGCACCGGTGAGTCGGCTGTTCCGACCGGAAGGGCAGCCGCCGCAGGCCTTCCCCTGGGCCTTCAGCCCCTGGGTGCTGGTGTTGCGCAGCCAGCCTGCCCTGGCGGTCCGGGCCCGAGGACGGGAGGGTTGGGCGGTGCTGATCGATCCCGCCCTCCAGGACCGACTGGTCCTTCCTTCCAGTCCGCGGGTGGTGATGGAGATCTTCGGCAGGGATCCGACTCGGCTCCGGGCGCTGCGATCGCAGGCCCTCGCCAGCGATGACCGCAACGGCCTCAACCTGCTGCTCAGTGGCGAGGCGACTGCAGCGGTGATGCCGTTGCAACGACTGATCCCTCTGCTGCAGAGAGATCAGCGGCTTGAGGTCGTGCTGCCGGCCTCAGGGGCGCCGCTCAGCTGGCAACTGCTGCTGCGGCCAGCTGCGGCCGGGGCGGATCCGCCCCTGGAATGGCTGGGGGCCCTGCTCGAACCTCCCCTGCTGAACAAGGTGCTGGCCGGAGGCTGGGTGCCGCCACTGCCACGGCGCGAGCTGGCGCCGGTGCTCTCGCGAATGCCCCGGGTGCTGGCTGATCTGCTGCTGCCAAGCGACGCGGTGCTGGAGCGCTGCCGCAGCCTGCCCCCGCTCAGCCCCCAGCGCCGGCTTGCCATGCAGACGCTCTGGGACGCATCGGCACCGCAGAGCCGTTAGCGCCCCACACAGGCAGCTGCTGCTGATCTGCCAGCCAAGGACTCCCTTCAACGCACCCGTCGCCATGCAACGCCTCCCCCGCCTGACGATGACCCTCGCAGACCTCAGAGCGTCAGGTCAGCTCCTGCCAGCTTTGCTGGGTGCCTGTCTACTTGGAATCTGGCTTTGGCAATTCAACGATCAATACCAACGATCAATACATTGATGACGCCTACATCACCCTTTCCTACGCCACAAATCTAGCCCGCCATGCCTCGTGGGGCATGCATCAGGATCTTGTCTCAAACGCTGCAACATCGCCACTCTCCGTTATTGCCTACGCCTTGTTGATCGCCCTGGGAATCCCAGCGGTCAAGGCCGTATGGCTACTCACCCTGACGCTCTGCATCGTGACATCGCGCTGCCTATGGATTCTCCACAACGCGATCAGCCCAAGGCGTACTCAGTGGCATCCAGCCCTCACCATCAGCGTGCTGGCGACCAATCCGCTGCTGATTTCAACCCTTGGGCTGGAGACCTTTTTGTATGCCACAGTATTTCTACTATCCGTGGCTTGCTTCGTTAGCGAACAGCACCTGGCATCTTCCGTCACCGCAGGCCTGCTTGTGCTCGCAAGACCAGAAGGGCTCATCCCAGCGTCCTTTCTCTTGATCGCAATCCTGAGAGGGGAGGGTCCCCGGCGTTTCCGCACATTACTCGCTGGGCTTGCACTGCCTTGCGCTTGGTATTTCTTTTCATGGACACAGCTTGGCTCGCTGGTCCCAGAAACACTGATGATCAAAAAAGCTCAGGCCAGCTGGGGAAACTACGACTTCAGCAATGGACTGAAGCTTTACTTCAAGCGCTTTCCTGTTGCAACCTGCTTCTCTTTATTCCCGCTTCTTTGATTCGGGCTGGTTTCCTGGAGAAAGATGCTGGCAAATCAGGCGTTCAGAACGATTTGCTGCCTGACGATGGGATCAGCGGGCTTGATCTGGCTTGGCTATAGCGCGTTAAAAGTTCCTCCCTACCACTGGTACTACGGATTCCCCCTATTCACACTCGTTGCACTGGCCTCAACAGCATCCTTAGCAGCCAACACCCGACGAAGGGCTGCCGCCGCAATCTGCATTCACATCATGGCGCTGGCTGGAGGCGCATCAATCTCTCTCCACCGCTTGAACGAAGATCAGGTTGTTCCAATCCAGACCAACTGGGCAACGGTCTCCCAGTATCAAATGATTGCGTCATCCATGAATCAGATTGCGCCAAATGGAGCCTACGAGCTGGAAGGCGAGCTTGGCGTCATTCAGTTTTTCTCCACCGCCCATGCTATTGACGGCTTCTCCAACCGCCAACCAGCCATGCGCTGGGCGACATCAAGCCCAGAGACAAATCCAATCCAAGAATTACTAACACAAATCAACTTTATGCACTTAAAGCATGCCACGCCCCCCTCTGACAGCCGGTACCTTCTCACCTCAAACCGACAACAATGCGCGAACCCCGCAGAGAAGCCACTTCAAACCTGGATTGTTTCGAATCCCTGAGATCGGTGAGCAGTTCTTGATCGTTCAACCCCAGAGTCGGCGCCTCGGCGCCGCCGCCAGTCGGCGGTGGGTGTCTGACAACAGATCGGGAATGGCCAGGTTGTTCGGGCAGCGC
>JAYKHC010000134.1:0-7352 GCA_035285465.1 Cyanobacteriota bacterium | reverse complement strand
GCGATCTCCAGCTTCTTGCCCATCGCCGCCGCCTTGCGCAGGTGGCGGGCGCCGCCGCGCACGCTCAGCCAGTGCACGGTCATCGTGTTGATGCTCTGCTGCTGCAGGCGGTACACGCCCACATTGGGCGTGCCGGTTTCGGGGTCTTTGGTGATCACCAGGCCCAGGGTGATGATCCGGCCGCCATCGCCCGGCCAAGGGCGCAGCAGCGGCAGGGCGTCGAGATTGACCTGATCGCCCTTGAACACCTGCTGCTGGCAGGGCGGGTTGAGATCGAGGTCGGGCCGAGCCTTGAGCACATCCAGCAGCACCGAGCCGAAGCGCACCGCCTCCTTCGCTCCCTTGGGCGGGCGGGGCTGTTGCAGCAGGGCCAGTCGCTCCCCCAGGGCCTCCAGCTCCTCGGGCCGCTCCATGCCCAGGCTCCAGAGCACCCGTTCCTGAGTGCCCATCAGGTTGATCGCCACCGGCATCGCAGAGCCGATCACGTTCTCGAACAGCAGCGCCGGCCCGCCGGCCGCCAGCACCCGATCAGCGATGGCCGCCAGCTCCTGGTCGGGATCCACCGGTGCCGTGATCCGGCGCAGCCGGTTGCGACTCTCCAGCAGTTCCAGAAACCCCCGCAGGTCGCGCTGACGCCGCCGGCTGAACGCCACTGAGCTCATGTCGTCGCACGCACGGTGCCTACTGTGGCGCACCCATCGGGTGGCTGCGGCTGTGCTGATTTCCTACTTCCACACCTCTGAATCGGTGGCTTCGGTTCGTCCTGTCCCGGAAGGGGGCCCCGATGCCGCCGTGGTGATCGACGTCCTGCGGGCCACCACCACGATTGCCTGGTCGCTTCGGAACGGCGCTGAAGCGATTCAGGCCTTTGCCGATCTGGCTGAGCTGGAGACCGCAGCCGCCGCCTGGCCTGCCGAGCGGCGGCTGCGGGCCGGTGAACGCGGCGGCAAGCGGCTGGAGGGCTACGACCTCGGCAATTCCCCCCTGGCCGTCACCCCGGAGCTGGTGGGCGGCAAGCGCATCTTCATGAGCACCACCAACGGCACCCGCTCCCTGGCAGCGGTACGGGCGGTGCCCTTGCTGCTCACCGCCTGCCTGCCCAACCGCAGCGCCGTGGCCCGGCGCTTGCTGGCGGCCGCTGCCCAGCGGGTGTGGATCGTGGGCAGCGGCTGGGAAGGCGACTATTCCCTGGAAGACTCCCTGGCCGCCGGCGCCGTGATCGCCGCCGCCCGGGCGGCCGATCCCACGGTGAGCACCGGCAACGATGAGGCTCTGGCGGCCCTGGCGCTCTGGCAGCAGTGGCAGGACCAACCGGAAGCCTGTCTGCGGGCCGCCAGCCACGGCCAGCGTCTGATCGGGATCGGCAATCACGACGCTGACATCGCCTGCTGCGCGGCAGTGGACAGCCTCGAGATCGTGCCTTACCAAACGCTGCCAGGACTGATTCAGGCGACCTGACTCCCCTTACGATTCGCTGAACTCTTGGGTGGAGTTCGGTGAGAAGTTTCCTGGCGGCGGCCGTGCAGCTCACCAGCACCCCGGACCCTGATCTGAATTTCGCGGCCGCCGAGGAGCAGATCGAACTGGCGGCACGCCGCGGTGCGGAGCTGGTGGGACTTCCCGAGAACTTCGCCTTCATGGGAAACGACCAACGCCGGCTCGAGCTGGCTCCGAGCCTGGCCGAGCGCTGCAGCCGCTTCCTGGTGACCATGGCTCGCCGGTATCAGGTGACCCTGCTCGGTGGTGGCTTCCCGGTGCCGGCAGGCGATGGACACACCTTCAACCGGGCCGAACTGGTGAGCATGGAGGGGCAGGTTGTGGCCCGCTACGACAAGATTCACCTCTTTGATGTGGATCTTCCTGACGGGAGCACCTATCGCGAGTCCGCCACCGTGACGCCGGGCCATCAGCTGCCGCCGGTGGCCGAGCTCAGCGGCCTGGGTCGAATCGGCCTTTCCATCTGTTACGACGTGAGGTTTCCGGAGCTCTACCGGCACCTTTCCGGTGCCGGTGCCGACGTTCTGATGGTGCCGGCTGCCTTCACCGCCTTCACCGGCAAGGATCACTGGCAGGTGCTGCTCCAGGCCCGGGCCATCGAAAACACCGCTTACGTGGTGGCACCGGCCCAGACGGGGCTGAACCACGACCGCCGCTTCACCCACGGCCATGCCCTCGTGATCGATCCCTGGGGAACGGTGCTGGCTGATGCCGGCGTGGCGCCGGGCCTGGCGATGGCTCCGATCGATCTGGGACATGCCCGTCGAGTCCGGGCTCAGATGCCGAGCCTGCAGCACCGCCGGCCCGCCCTGTTCTGACCTGGGCCATGCCACCGGTCCCCCGACCTTCGTCCCCACGCGCCCGGAAGCTGCGGCTTCGGGCCCTGGCCGTGCTCCTGCCGCTGAGCCAGCTTCTGGCCGGATTCCCGGCCCTGGCGTCCAGCCTGGGTGCCTGGAAGTTCAGCCCGGAGGGTGTGCTGGAGTTGCGCACCACTCCCGATGTGGAACCCAAGGCCTTCTTCGAAACCAGCTCGGGCCTGCGGGGGCCGAGGGTGTGGATCGATCTTCCCGGAGCTCCCAGCCGCAGCCGCAGCCTCCAGGGCGGCGGGGCGCTCCGCGAAGTGCGGATCGGCCGCCCGGACGCTGAGACCACCCGTCTGGTGCTCGAATTTGCCCCGGGCACACGCCTGGACCCGCAGAAGTTGCGGCTGGTGGGCACCGCTCCCGACCGGTGGCGGATGGATTTCGCAGAGCTGCCCGTGTCCGGGCTGGTGGCTCTCAGCGAGGGTGACTTCGACAGAATCGCCCAGCGTCCCGCCGCTCAGAGGGGATTTCAGAGCCCTTTCCCCACATCGGGCGCGCCGTTGTCCGCCGACGGGCTGCCGGTGGTGCCCCGGGGGCGCTTCCGTGTGGTGATCGATCCGGGCCATGGCGGCCCCGATCCCGGCGCCGTTGGGATCGGAGGCCTGCGGGAGACGGATGTGGTGCTGGATGTGAGCCTGCAGCTTGCTCAGCTGCTTCAGGCCCGGGGGGTGGAGGTTGTTCTCACCCGTACCTCAGAAGTCGACGTGGACCTTCCCCCACGGGTCTCCCTGGCCAATTCCAGCCGCGCCGATGCCTTTGTCAGCGTGCATGCCAATGCCCTGAGCATGTCCCGACCGGACGTGAATGGAATCGAGACCTTTTATTTCCAGGGCGGGAGCAGCCGCTCCCGAACACTGGCGGAGGCCCTTCAGGCCCAGATGCTCGCGGTCTCCCCGGGGAGCCCGGATCGAGGCGTGCGCACCGCACGGTTCTTCGTGATCCGGCGAACCACAATGCCCTCCTCGTTGGTGGAGATGGGCTTCCTCACCGGTTCACAGGACGCGCGTCGACTGGCCAGCCCAGGGTTTCGCCGCGGGATGGCCATCGCGCTCGCCACCGGCGTCCTCAACTATCTGCGGACCCAGCGATGAGCCTGCTGGTTGGCCTGTTCGACAGCGGCATGGGTGGACTCACCGTTCTGAGACAGGTGCATGCCCGATACCCCCATTCCCCCTGCCTCTACCTCGCGGATACCGCTCGGGTTCCCTACGGCGAGCGCAGTCCAGGGGAAATCCGCAGCATCGCCAGGGAGGTGGTGCGCTGGTTGCGTCTGCAGGGCGTCGGTGTGGTGGTGATGGCCTGCAACACCTCCAATGCCCTGGCCTTCGACGTGGCGGTGGCGGAAGCCGGGGTCCCGGTGGTGGGGCTGATTGACAGCGTGGCGTCCGGAATCGACAGCGAACGGGTGGGCGTTCTGGCAACGGCCGCCACCGCGGCCAGCGGTGCCTACCGCCGGGCCATTCACGCCACGCGGCCCTATGCCCGGGTGGTGGAGGTGGGGTGTTCCGCCTTTGTTCCCCTGATCGAAGCGGGAGATCTCCAGGCACCTGAACTCAGGAGCGCTGCGCAGCGTTACCTCGAACCGCTGCTGGCAGCCTCGGTCGACACCGTGATCCTCGGCTGCACGCACTACCCCCTGCTGCGTCCGCTGCTCAGCGAACTGGTGCCCCCGGAGATCCGCCTGCTGGATCCGGCCGAAGCCGCGGTTCAGCGGCTGGGCCCGCTCCTGGCCAGTCTGGGAGATGCTCCGGAGGCTGAACTGGGTCTGGAGCCCGTGCTGACGCCGCGCCAACGCACCCGAATCTGTGTCACCGGATGCCCTGACGCCTTCGCCCGGAAAGCCTCCCACTGGCTCAGGGGATGCCCGACGGTCCGTCACGTGGACTTGACGGACTCCTGCCCCTGAGGGGCCCAGCAGACGATGGTTCGCGCCCCCTAGGATCCCGCCATCAGGGAGGGTTCGTGGCGACGGTTACTGAGCTGCTTCAACCCGTCGAGACCGACCTCGATGCTCTGCTGGCCGATCTGCGCAGCCTGATCGGGGCCGGCCATCCGATTCTCCAGGCGGCAGCCGAACATCTCTTCGCCGCCGGTGGCAAGAGGCTCCGGCCCGGCATCGTTCTGTTGATCTCGCGCGCCATCGATCCGGCGGGTGAGCTGGGGTCACGCCACCGCCGGTTGGCTGAGATCACCGAGATGATCCATACCGCCTCCCTCGTACACGACGATGTGGTTGATGGTGCTGCCACCAGGCGTGGGGTTGACACCGTTCACAGCCGCTTCAACCATCGGGTGGCCGTGCTGGCGGGTGATTTCCTGTTCGCTCAGGCCAGCTGGCATCTGGCCAACCTCGACGATCTGGAGGTGGTGAAGCTGCTCAGTCGCGTGATCATGGATCTGGCCGACGGCGAGGTCCGTCAGAGCCTGTTCCGTTATGACACCGGCCAGAGCTTCGAGACGTATCTGGAGAAGAGCTACTGCAAAACGGCGTCGCTGATCGCAAACAGCGCCCGGGCAGCCGGAGTTCTTTCTCATCTCGCCGGGAATCGACTCGATGCTCTCTATCGCTTCGGCCGTCAGCTGGGCCTTGCCTTCCAGGTGGTGGACGACATCCTTGATTTCACGGGAAGCGATCAGCAGCTCGGCAAGCCAGCAGCCAGTGATCTGGCATCCGGCTATCTCACGGCTCCCGCTCTGTATGCGATCGAGGAGCGACCGGCTCTGGCGCGTCTGATTGAACGTGAATTCTGCGAACCGGATGATCTGGCTCAGGCTCTGGAGCTGGTGCGCAGCTGCGAGGCCATTCCCCGTTCCCGGGCACTGGCCGAAGGCTTCGGCCGCGAAGCGCTTGAGTCGCTCGACTGGTTGCCAACCTCTGAGACCAGCCGTGCCCTCCGGGCCCTGCCTGATTTTGTGCTGAGCCGCCTGTACTGACCGCCTGGACTGACCGCCGGCCCTGGCCTGCCGGGTCACTCAGTCCAGCCTCACCTCCCGCAGCGACCCCAGCAACCGGATCGTCCCGGGCAGCTGCTGGCTGAGGGCGCCGGCCTGGTCCAGATCCGCCGGCAGAAGCACATGCACCCGACAGCCGGCAGCCAGAGCTGAACGCGCCCCGGCCGGGGAGTCCTCAAACGCCCAGCAGGATGGGGCCTCAACCCCAAGCCGAGCGGCCGCCAGCAGATAGGGCTCCGCGGCGGGTTTCCCCGCCGTCAACTCAGGGTCGTCGCCATGGATCCGCTGAACGATGCTGGCCAGCCAGGGATGAGGTGCTTCCTTCAAGGCCACGGCCTCACGGCTGCTGCTGGTGACCATCGCCATGGGAATGCCGCGGTCCAGGCAGGCCTGGATGAGTTCCATGGCGCCATCGAGCGGTCTTGCCCCGGGCAGCAACCGCTCTGCAATCGGCTGACGAACCGCCAGTAAAGCCTCAGCGGTCGGAACCATCAGCCCGGCAGCCTCCAGCCAGCGGCGCACCTGATCGGCGCAATCGAGACGCCGCCGGCCCCGAAGGGCCAGCAACTGATGCAGCTGCAGGCTCAACCCGAACTGCTCGGCAGCCTGTTGCCAGGCTTCGCTGTGCAGGGGCTCGGTATCGAGCAGCAGGCCGTCAAGGTCGAACAGGCAGGCGGCAGGACGGTCCATGGGTCCATCCTCTCAGTCGTTGAATCAGTCGTTGAACATGCGTTTCGCACCCGGGTGTGGGTTCAGGGCCCTGGCTTGAATGCCCGCAGAGCCCTGCAGACCCCGGCAGCGATGAGTGATTCCCCGATGACCACGATTGAATCGGTTCTGCAGGAACAACGCCTGTTCCCACCCCCTGCTGAGCTGGCGGCTTCAGCTCGGATCGGCTCACCGGAGGCCTACAGGGCGCTGTGTGAGAGAGCCGCTGCCGATCCCGACGGCTTCTGGGGCGAGGCTGCCCTCCGCGAACTGCACTGGTTCGAGCCCTTCCACACCGTGCTCGACTGGAGCCATCCGCCCTTCGCCCGGTGGTTTGAAGGCGGCACCACCAATCTCTCCTACAACTGCCTCGATCGTCATCTCGATGGCCCCCGGGCCGAGAAGACGGCCCTGATCTGGGAGGGGGAACCCGGCGACACCCGCACCTTCACCTACCGCCAGCTGCATGCTGAGGTGTGCAAGGCGGCCCATGCGTTCAGGGCGCTCGGCATCGGCAAGGGCGATCTGGTGGCGCTTTACATGCCGATGGTGCCGGAGGCCGCGATCGCGATGCTGGCCTGCGCCCGCATCGGCGCCCCCCACTCGGTGGTGTTCGGCGGATTTTCGGCCGATGCCCTGCGCGACCGGCTGATCGATGGTGAGGCCAAGCTGGTGATCACCGCCGATGGCGGCTTCCGCAAGGACAAGCCGGTGCCGCTCAAACCGGCGGTGGATGAGGCCCTGGCGGCCAATGGCGGCGCCCCCAGCGTGGAGCACGTGCTGGTGGTGCGACGCCTGGCCGGTGCGGGGGGCGACTGCGCCATGGCTGCTGGCCGTGATCTGTGGTGGGATGAGCTGGTGGAAGGCCAGAGCCCTGATTGCCCGGCCGAGCCGATGGCCAGCGAAGACCGTCTGTTCGTGCTCTACACCTCCGGCTCCACGGGCAAACCCAAGGGGGTGGTTCACACCACCGCCGGCTACAACCTCTGGGCCCATCTCACCTTTCAGTGGATCTTCGACATCAAGGAGAACGACATCCACTGGTGCACGGCGGATGTGGGCTGGATCACCGGCCACAGCTACATCGTCTACGGCCCCCTTTCCAACGGTGCCACCACGGTGATGTACGAGGGGGCGCCGCGCACCAGCAATCCCGGCGCCTTCTGGGAGGTGATCCAGAAGCACCAGTGCACCATCTTCTACACCGCCCCTACGGCCATCCGCGCCTTCATGAAGAGCGGCCGCGAGGTGCCGGATCAGTACGACATGAGCTCGCTGCGGATCCTCGGCACCGTGGGGGAGCCGATCAATCCCGAGGCCTGGATGTGGTAT
>JAYKHC010000133.1:0-6860 GCA_035285465.1 Cyanobacteriota bacterium | reverse complement strand
CTCTGAAGCATCTCCGGGTTGGGGTCCAGACCGGTCACCAGCAGCGACTGACGCTGGGTGATGGCTTCGGTGAGTTGTATGAAGAAGCCCATCCCCACCGGTTTTCTGGAGACGGTGCTACGGCCTCGCCGGGTGGTGTCGCGAGTTCCTGCAACACCTCGTAGCGATCCGGTCGGGGGCGATCAGGTCAGCCGCCAGGGGAGGGTCTGGCCTGCCTGGAAGGGCACCAGCTCGATGGTTCCACCGGCAGCATCCATCCCATGCAGGACCTCGGGCACCTCCTGGGACTCACGGATCAGGGTGATCGTGGCCGGATTCAGGGGCAGACCGTAGAAGCGCGGCCCATGCTCGCTGGCAAAGCCCTCGAGCCGCTCCAGGGCGCTCTCCTGCTCAAAAACCAGGGCATAGCTCTCGATCGCGTGGGGAGCATTGAAGATGCCGGCGCAGCCGCAGGCCGCTTCCTTGGCCAGGCGGCCGTGGGGTGCTGAATCGGTGCCGAGGAAGAATTTCGGGTTCCCCGAGGTGGCCGCCGCCCGCAGGGCGATGCGGTGCAGTTCCCGCTTGGCCACCGGCAGGCAGTAGGCATGGGGCCGCAGCCCGCCGACGAACATCGCGTTGCGGTTGATCTGGAGGTGATGGGGTGTGATCGTGGCAGCCAGGTTGGGCGGGCCGGCGCGCACGAAATCCGCCGCATCGCTGGTGGTGATGTGCTCCAGCACCACCTTCAGGCCCGGGTGCCGCTGCAGCAGCGGTGCCAGCTGCCTCTCGATGAACACGGCCTCGCGGTCGAAGATGTCGATGTCGGGGTCGGTGACCTCGCCATGGATCAGCAGCGGCATGCCGATCCGCTCCATCACCTCAAGCACCGGGGTGATCCGGGTGATGGCGGTGACACCCGCCGCCGAGTTGGTGGTGGCCTGGGCGGGGTAGAGCTTGCAGGCCTGGAACACCCCCTCGTGGAATCCCCGGGCGATCTCACCGGCAGCGATGGAGTCGGTGAGGTAGGCGGTGAGCAACGGCTGAAAGTCACTCCCAGCCGGAAGGGCCTGCCGGATCCGCTCCAGGTAGGCACGCGCGGCGGCCACCGAGATGATCGGAGGCTGAAGGTTCGGCATCACAATCGCCCGTGCGAACTGGCGTGCCGTGAAGCCCACCACCGCCTTGAGCATCGCCCCATCACGCAGGTGCACATGCCAGTCGTCGGGGCGGCGCAGGGTGAGCTGCTGCGGGAGCTGCTGCTGCACAGGGAGAGCGGGTTGCTGGCACTGCCCCACACCCTGACAGGCCGGACGGCTTCACAGGAGCCGGAAGTTTCCCTGCAATTCCCCGGTGTTCAGCCTGTGGTGTGACTGAATCGGAAGAGAGCTGTTTCGTTCGGTCGCAGACCGACCCCTGCCGATGGCCCACCACCAGATCCTGATCGTCGGAGGCGGGGCCGCTGGCATCACGGCGGCCGCCCAGCTGAAGCGGGCTCGACCGAACCTGGATGTGGCGATTCTGGAGCCTTCCACCGATCACTACTACCAACCCGGCTGGACTCTGGTGGGTGGTGGTGTGTTCTCGATGGATCAGACCCGCCGCAGTGAGGGTGATCTGATTCCATCGGGCGTGACCTGGCATCGGCAGGCAGCGGAGGGGTTCGACCCCGATCGCAACAGCGTGAGCACCAGCGGCGGCCAGGTGCTCAGCTACGACGTGCTTGTGGTGGCCACGGGCCTGAAGCTCTGCTGGGACCGGATTGAGGGGCTCAGGGAGGCTCTCGGCACGGGCGGGGTGTGCAGCAACTACTCCCGGGAGTTCGCTCCGTACACCTGGGAGGCGATCCAGGCCTTCGGCGGCGGCACCGCGGTGTTCACCTGTGCGCCGATGCCGATCAAGTGCCCGGGCGCGCCCCAGAAGATCGCCTACATGGCCGATGACGTGTTCAGGAAGAAAGGCCTGAACGCCAGGGTGGTCTACGCCACGGCCACTCCCGGCATCTTCGGCATCCCCACCTATGCCGCGCCGTTGAGGGACGTCGCGAAGCGAAGGGGGATCGACACCCGTTACAACCATGTTCTGAGTGCGGTGCGCCCGGATCGGAAGGAGGCGGTGTTCAAGGTGAGCGACGGTGACACCAGCCGTGAGGAGGTGATCGGCTACGACCTGCTGCATGTGACCCCGCCGATGGCGGCCCCCGATGTGGTCGCCGAAAGCCCCCTCGCCAATGGAGCCGGCTTTGTGGAGGTGGATCAGCACACGCTGCAGCACACCCGCTTTGCCGATGTGTTTTCGCTTGGAGATGTGAGCGGCATGCCCAACTCGAAGACAGCGGCAGCCGTGCGTGGTCAGGCCCCCGTACTCACCGCCAATGTGCTGGCCCATCTGGATGGGAAGCCTGCGCCAGCTCGGTATGACGGCTACAGCTGCTGTCCGCTGATCACCGGTTATGGCAAGACCATCATGGCGGAATTCAACTACAAAGCTGAGCCAACACCCTCGTTCCCTCTTGATCCCACCAAGGAGCGCTGGAGCATGTGGTGGGTCAAGGTGAAACTGCTGCCGACGCTGTACTGGAACCGGATGCTCACCGGTGCGCAGCATGAACGGCGTTTCATCCCCGGGTTGAAGCGGTGACTGTCAGGTGCCGAGTTCGTGCATCGGGCGGCGCTCGAGCAGTTCAGCTCCACCGACCCGATGGCTCCATACCTCGGCCACTCCCTCAGCAGGAAAGTGGAACTCGAGGCTTTCGGTGGGAAAGAGCACCCGTTCCAGCGTCGCGTGGTGACGGTCCCGACAGCGCAGAACCACCACGCGATCGCGGGTGTTGTTGTAGCGGCAGTCCAGGGAGGTCACGGAGCGAAGCAGCCGAGGTTGTCGGAACGGGCTGAACCTAGAGGTCGGAACCCTCGGTTTCCGAGGATCCAGCCGGGAGTTTCTGAATCTCTTCGGATTCGCTGCGCCGCCGCTGCAGGCTGCGTTGCCCGAGGCAGCTGCGAGCGATCACACCCTCCTCATCGGCAGGCACCACCAGCCAGGTCACCCGGCCAAGCCAACCCAGCAGCTGCCGGAGCCGTTGGAGCAGGGCCTGATCATGCTCTCCAATCCCTCCGCTCAGGGCGATCACATCGACCCCGCCGAGTGACGCCGCCATGGCGCCGATCTGCTGGATCAGCCGGGCCTCGAACACCCCGATCGCCAGCCGTGCACCGGTGTGCCCCCGGGCTGCCGCGGATCGCAGCTCCTCCATGCTGCCGCTCAGCTCCGAGAGCCCCAGCAGACCGCTGTTGTGGTTCAGCCCCTGCTCGAGCTCGCTGACGGGCATCCCCTCCTGCAGGAGATGCAGCAGCAGACCCGGATCCACGGAGCCACTGCGTGTGGCCATCACCAGACCCTCCAGCGGTGTGAATCCCATGGTGGTGGCGAGGCTTCTGGGCTGGCCGCCCGGAGGCAGCAGAATCGCGCACAAGGAGCAGCCAGCACCCAGGTGGCAACTGATCAGCCGACGGGCGGCAGGATTCAGGGCGGCGGCGCTCGCTGCCACATGCTGGTGGTTGAGGCCGTGGAAACCGAAGCGCCTCAGCCCCCTCGACCTCCAGGCCTCTGGCAATGCATAGGTATGCAGCTCAGGGGGAATGGAGGCGTGGAAGGCTGTGTCGAAGCAGGCCCAATGCTCCGCTTCGGGCAACCAGTTCCTGATCCAGCGCATGACGCGGACAGCCGGTCCGTTGTGCAACGGCGCCAGGGGAATCAGTGCTTCGATCGCCGTGAGCGCGGTCTGATCGAGTTTGGCGGGGGCGTTGAAGCGCTCGCCCCCATGCACCACCCGGTGCCCCACCAGCTGAATTCTCTGGCGACAGTGGGCCAGCTGGGGGGCAAGCCAGTCGTCGAGCAGAGCTTCCACCGCGCCGGAATGTTCCAGTTGCCAGGAGCTCCTGCCGCTCCACTGGACTGGCATCGCATCCAGGCTGAGCCCGGGGGCCAGCAGTGAGGCCTTCAGGCTCGAGCTGCCGGCATTGAGCACCAGCACCAGCAGTTGATCGCTCAACGCGGGATCGGTCGTCAAGGTTCGATCAGCTCTCGTGGAGGCTCCAGCGCCAGTCGGTGACCTCAGGCGAATCCATGCCGTGGATGTGGGCGTAGCTGCGGTGGCTGAGGATCGCTTCCTTCATTCTTTCCTTGACATGGGCAGCGCGGGAGCGGAGCTTCGGCACCCTGTCGATCACGTCGATCACCAGGGAGAAGCGATCGATCTGGTTGTTCATCGCCAGTTCCAGTGGGGTGTTGATATTGCCCTTTTCTTTGTAACCACGAACGTGAAAATTAGCGTGGTTTGTGCGGCGGTAAGTGAGGCGGTGAATCAGCCAGGGATAACCATGGAAGTTGAAGATCACGGGCTTATCCGTGGTGAAGAGGCTGTCGAAGTCGCGGTCGCTGAGGCCATGGGGATGCTCCTGCGGATCGGTGAGGGCAAACAGCTTCACCACGTTGATCACCCTCACGTTCAGATCTGGGATTTCATGGCGCATGATCTCAACGGCCGCCAGGGTTTCCTTGGTGGGAATATCTCCGGCGCAGGCCATCACCACATCGGGCTCATCGGGAGCGGTTCCGTGGTGGTCGTTGCTGGCCCAGCTCCAGAGGCCGATGCCCTTGGCGACATGTTGCCTGGCCTGCTCCAGGGTGAGGTACTGCAGATGCTTCTGCTTGTCGCTCACGATGATGTTGCAGACATTGGTTTCCACAAATGCCTCTTCAGCAACCGCCAGCAGGCAGTTGGCATCGGGTGGAAGATAGACACGCACAACCTCTCCGCTCTTGTTGCCTGCGAGATCGATGAAGCCTGGGTCCTGGTGGGTGAAGCCGTTGTGATCCTGGCGCCACACGGTGGAACTGATCAGACAGTTCCAGGGGCCGATCGGCGCCCTCCAGGGGGCATGGTGAATACAACTCTCCAGCCATTTTGCGTGCTGGTTGAACATCGAGGCGATCACATGGGCGAAGGCCTCATAGGTGTGGAAGAAGCCATAGCGGCCGGTGAGCAGGTAGCCCTCCATCATTCCCACCAGCGTGTGTTCACTCAGCATCTCCACCACACGACCGTCACGGGACAGTTCGCTGCCGTTGAGGTCTTCCGGCAGCAGCTGCTCCATCCAGACTTTCTTGGTGCGTTCGTACACAGCCTGGAGGCGGTTGGATGCGGTTTCATCCGGTCCGAAAACCCGCAGAGACCTGGGGTTGAGGTCCATGGAATCGCGCAGCAGTTCACCCAGGACGGCTGTGTTCTCACATTCCACCCTTCCGGGACTTGCCACCTCGACGGCATAACGTTCTGCCTCGGGCAGGCGCAACCTGTGGCGAAGCAGGCCCCCGTTGGCGTGGGGATTGGAACCCATGCGCCGCTGGCCCCGGGGTGAGAGGTTCTGGAGCTCCGGTAGGAGACGGCCGTTCTCATCGAACAGTTCCCAGGGCCTGTAACTCTTCAACCAGCTTTCAAGCTGGTGCAGCTGTGCGCTGTCATGACGCGGATCCGGCAGGGGAACCTGGTGGGCCCGCCAGAAACCCTCCAGCTTCTTCTCCCCCAGGGCCGCCGGACCTGTCCAGCCCTTGGGGGAACGCAGCACGATCATCGGCCAGCAGGGCCGCTGGGCTTCGCCACTGCGGCGGGCCTCAGCACGGATCGCCTGGATCCGGTCGATGGCGATGTCCATCGCCTGGGCCATGGCCTGGTGCATGGCGGCCGGTTCGCTGCCCTCCACGAACAGAGGATCCCAGCCATAGCCGCGCATCAGGCTCTCCAGCTCTTGATGCGGGATGCGGGCCAGCAGGGTGGGATTGGCGATCTTGTAGCCGTTGAGGTGCAACACGGGCAGCACGGCCCCATCGCTGATCGGATTCAGAAACTTGTTGATGTGCCAGCCGGTGGCCAGGGGCCCGGTTTCCGCTTCGCCATCGCCGATGCAGGCGATGGCGATCAGCTCGGGGTTGTCGAACACCGCTCCGCAGGCATGGGAGAGCACGTAGCCGAGCTCACCGCCCTCGTGAATCGAGCCTGGGGTTTCGGGGGTGCAGTGAGAACCGATGTGACCGGGAAAGGAGAACTGCTTGAAGAAGCGCCGCATTCCATCCGTATCCGGACTTTTGTCGGGATAAACCTCGCTGTAGGAGCCATCGAGATAGGTGGGAGCGAGCACCCCGGGGGCGCCATGGCCCGGCCCCGAGAGGTAGATCATGTCGAGGTCCCGCTGACGGATGACCCGGTTGGCATGAGCCCAGATGAAAGACTGGCCAGGGCTGGAGCCCCAGTGCCCCAGCAATCGATTCTTGATGTGCTCGGGTCGAAGCGGCTCGGCCAGTAAGGGGTTGTCCACCAGATAGATCATCCCCACCGCCAGGTAGTTGGCGGCGCGCCACCAGGCATCGAGCCCATCGAGATCCTCAGGTGTGGGCCGAGCGTTGATCAGGGGATCCGGGATGGGATGGGTGTTTGCCATGGGAGAGCGGGCAGAGCGCATCTCTTTCCCTCACCCTGGCTGAAGTTCACCAGGAGTGGCAAGTCGAGCGAGGTGTCGAGATGGTTTCCAGGCTGTCTACTGCGTGCCCCTGCGACGCGAATGAATTCAAAAGTGCTCGGTAAGGTGCAGCATGGATGCAACGAAAGGATTCCTTCATGAATCACGGCGCCCTCTCCACGCTCCACCCGAACCCTGGATGGGAGTCGACCCACCCGCAACCTCCGGGCTCTGAGGCGGTTGGCAAACACTGCATCCTCGAGCTCTACGGCTGCGACAGTTCCAGGCTCAACGATGAAGCCTTTCTCAGGGACACCGTCACCAACGCGGCGAAACATGCCGGTGCCACCCTGCTCAACCTGATCACCC
>JAYKHC010000132.1:0-18436 GCA_035285465.1 Cyanobacteriota bacterium | reverse complement strand
GACGCTTGAATTCTTGATGCACCCACAAGGGATTGAGTTCGGATGATTGGGCAAAATAGTCCGTTGAAGATTGATAGAGACTTATGTTAGAGAAGCCAAATAGTGACCTCCAGCCGAGCCCTAGGGCAGCGCTGGGATCTGGGTTGAAAACACAGATCAGAAGAGCGGTGATCAGCACGAAGGCCACCAGCGCAGGCGCCAGACGCCTGATGCGGCGCTCATAAAACCCCGTCACAAAGTCAAGGAGGTTCTCAGACCGCCCGCCCGCCAGCGAAGACGTGATCACATATCCAGAGATCAAAAAAAAATATCCACACCCAAATATCCACTGGGCAGAAGATTCTTGTTCAAGTGGTTGATCACGACGGCCAACACTGCGAAGGCCCTAAGGCCGTCAATTTCTGGGCTGTATTTGTTTGTGAGATGGTTGGCTTTTATGGGCGTCTTGGGTTTTGATGTTGCCGCCATCTCTCACTGCAGTTGTGATTGATTTTCCGACGCCCCCGCCTGCCGACGATGCCCCCGCCTGCCGACGATGCCCCCGCCTGCTGACGGAGCCAATCATCGCAGCGCATCCCCTCCGGCGGGGAGTCAGAACCGTCCCTGGAGACCCAACCAATGCGAATCGATGACCATGGATCCCTCTTTGACGATTGATCCCCCTTTGGGGCGGTCGGCTGCAGGGGCTGCCTGAACCGTTCGGTGATGGTGGCGGCGCCCAGGATGTGCCCCTGCAGCGTGCAGGGCATCCCAGCGGGTTGGCGCTTGGCGCATCCGTGCTGCCAGATCGGCGCTGCGGGTTCGTTGAGATGGTCTGGGGGGCACCAAAGGGTGTCAAGGCAAGGATGGAAGGTCAGGGCCCCCTCGTCACTGCTCGCTTGACCTTGGCGCACCATGCGCTTGGCTTCCGCTCACCTTGCGCTTGGCTTGCGCTCACATTGCGCTTGGCTTCCGCGCAGCTTGCGCCAAAACAGACTCAGATGTCTGGAGACATCAAAAAAATCCCATACAAGAACGGCCAGAGCGTTCGATTGGCCCTGGAGCGCCACCTGTGGAGCGGTTGGATCTCATTCAACAGAGAGGCGGCACCCAGATTCGAACTGGGGATAAAGGATTTGCAATCCTCTGCCTTACCACTTGGCCATGCCGCCGCTTGGGAGCAAACTCCCACAGTCGGATCGTATCAGCCACACCATGAGCACCCGCCTGCTGGTTCTGAGCAACGGGCACGGCGAAGACCTGATCGCCCTGCGGGTGATTGACGCGCTGCTCGACCAGCATGCCGAGCTGGAGATTGCCGTGTTGCCCCTGGTGGGTGAGGGCCGGGCCTTCGCCACCGCAGAAGCAGAGGGCAGGATCAGGCGGATCGGTCCCCGGCAGGAGCTGCCCAGCGGCGGCTTCAGCAACCAGAGCCTTCGGGGCCTGCTCGGCGATCTGGCGGCAGGCGTGCTGGGGCTGAGCTGGAAGCAAGGGCAGCTGGTGCGGCGCTGGGGACGGCGCGGTGACCCCGTGCTGGCCGTGGGCGATCTGCTGCCGCTGCTGCTGGCCTGCGGCGGCGGCGGGCCCTATGGGTTCATCGGAACACCCAAAAGCGATTTCAGCTGGGCTTCGCCGGCTCCGATCGGCTGGCCCTCAACCCTGGGGGATCGCATCGCGGATGCCTATCACCGCTGCAAGGGCAGCGAATGGGATCCCTGGGAATGGGCCCTGATGCGCCAGCGCCGCTGCCAGCTGGTGGCGATGCGCGACCCGCTCACGGCCAGAGGGCTGCGGCGGCGGCGGGTGGCTGCCGTGGCCGTCGGCAACCCGATGATGGATGGCCTCAGCCAGACACCTGCACCGGCCTGGCTGCGCACAGCGGAGGCAGGTGCTCCGCTGTTGCTGCTTCCTGGAAGCCGGATGCCCGAGGCCCTGGCCAATTTCTCACGTCTTCTTGAGGCCCTGATCAACCTGGCCGCGCGGCAGGGCTCCCCTCTCACAGCTCTGCTGGCGACCGGTGCGCGGCCCACTGCCGATGAACTCGCACCCGTTCTGGAGCGGCAGGGCTTCCGTTCCGAAGTGCTCCCCCCCGGCAGCGAGGCCAGCGGTGCCGGGGCCTGCTGGTGCCGACCCGATCTGCAGCTGCTGGTGGGGCCTGGCTGTTTCAGTGCCTGGGCGCCGTGGGCGATCGCGGGGCTCGCCACCGCCGGCACCGCCACCGAACAGCTGGTGGGGCTTGGTGTGCCCGCCGTGTCGATTCCCGGCCAGGGTCCTCAGTTCAAAGCGGGATTTGCCAGGCGCCAGAGCCGGCTGCTGGGGGGAGCGGTCCTGCCCTGCCACAGCCCTGAACAGGCCGCGGAGCGGCTCCAGTTGCTGCTGGCAGACAGGCCGATGCGAGAGCGGCTCGGCCGCACCGGTCGCAGCCGGATGGGTCCGACGGGCGGCAGCAGCCGGTTGGCGGCCCTCGTCGCCAACCGGCTGCTGGGATGATGCGCAGGTACCCGCACCCCCTTTGCCGCGATGCCTGCCACCCCAGACCGGGCCTTCAATGCGGCCTGTGGAAGGCTGGCCAGTCAGCTCGGCATCAGCCTGGCCTCCGCTCGGCGCAGGGTGGACATCCGGGCCGCCCAGCAGGGGGTCAGGGATGCTGACGCCAGGCTGGCCCTGGCCGAGACCCTGCTGGCTGAGGCCCGATCGAGCGGCGTCGATTCCCAGGCGCTGCTGACGGCCCAGCTGGGAGCCGTCGGCAGCGACGTCCATTTCATGATCGAAGACTGATCCATGAGCAACGGCTGATCAGCACGACACAGCCGGTGCTCCCCGGGATCCGGTTCAGCGCTGGCCGCCTGATGAATGCTCGAACAGCAGGTGAAAGCGGTTCCGATCAAGTTCAGCCATCACCGGCAGACAGGCAAAGCAACGCTCGGCCAGGTCCCAGCGACCCTCTCGTCGGAGCATCCCTTCGAGCTGGTCGCGAGCAGGGAGCAGATAGCGCACATCTCCAGCCGCATAGGCCAGCTGAGCATCACTGAGGTCATCAACCCGGCCCCAGTCCGAACTCTGGGCCTGCTTGTCGAGCTCGATGCCCACCAGCTCCTGCACCACCTCCTTCAATCCATGGCGAGGGCTGTAGGTGCGGCCCAGGCGACTGGCCACCTTCGTGCAGAAGATCGGCTGCACGTCGATATCCAGATTCTCAGCCAGAGCAGCCACGTCGAAGCGGGCGAAGTGGAACACCTTCTCAATGGCCGTGTTCTCCAGCAGAGCCTTGAGCCGCGGGGCCTGCCGCTGCCCCCTCGCCAGACGGATGCAGCACACATTGTCGTGGTCATCACAGATCTGCACCAGGCAGAGCCGGTCTCGTCCGTGGATCAAGCCCATCGCCTCGGTGTCCACGGCCAGGGCGCGAGCAGCGCCATAAAGCGCCGTCCATTCGGCGTCGAGGTCGTGGTCGAACACGGAGAAGCGGGCTGGAGCCGGCAGGTTGCTGGTGGGAGTGGGGCTCATGAAGGGATGGCAATCCGCCCATGCTGAACCGCAGCCGGCCGGCCGGCTCACCACAATGGGCCTGCGATGTCAGGGCCATGCCAGCAACCGCCTCAACCCTTCTGCTCACCCTGCTCCTGGCCGTGGGTCTGGTGTTCTTCCTGCGGGCCGCCAGCAAGGACCGCACCACGGTGGTCGATGTCCGTTCCTCCCGTCCCGCCCTTGAGGTGCTCGGGGGTCTGAGCCACTGGCTGGAGCAACGCGGCTGGCGTGCGGTTCCGGAAGCGAGTGACCCCGATCGGCGGCATCTGCTGTTTGAAGCCGAAGTGGCCGCCAGCACCACCCTGGCCGTGCTGCTATCGCTGCTGGGCGCCCTGGGTTCCGCCTCTCTCGGCCTGGTGCTGCGCCAGTTGTTTCCCTCTCTGCTGTGGTGGCCCGTGCTGCTGGCCTTGCTGGGCCCCCTGGCGGGGGTGATCTATCGCCGACGCGCTCACCGTGCCGAACAACTGGAGCTTCGGCTGATCAGCCATGACCGGGCCACCGGCAGTGAACTGCGGCTGCGGGCCCATCGGGACGAACTGATCGCCCTCGAACAGGAAATGGGACCGAAACTCGGTCTTTACAGCAACGGCAACCTGCTCAGCTCGCCGATCTGATGCGCCCGGCGAGGTCACTGCTCCTCCTGATCCTGCCGCTGATCAGCGGCGTGCTGATCAGCCCTGCCGCTGCCCAGGCTCCCACGGTCTCGCTCAGCTGGGACCCTCTCACCGGAGCCCGCAGTCGCCTCACCCGCGATTGGCAGGGCCGACGGCCGCTTCCGTTCAACACGGAGATCCTCGTGATGCCCGGCCATGCCGACTCCCAGGGAATCCCGGGATCCGGCACCCGTGGCGAGGCCGTCGCGTTGCACGGAGCCGCACCCATGCAGCCCGGTATCAGCGATGAACTGCACTGGAATCTGCTCACCGCCCAGGCGATCGTGCAACGGGGCCGGAAGCAGGGATTGCAGCTTCGCTATTACGACCCCCAGGTGCGCACCATCGCCGACGGCGATGACCCTCGCACCACCTGGAGCGTCGGCCGGAAGCACAGCGAAGCCGGGGGCTACGCCCTCGAGATCCACTACGACGCCTACGGGCCCGAGGGTGTGGGATCCGGCCTGATCGTGCCGCTGAACCGCTCCCCGTCCAGGATCGACGAAAGCCTTGCCCAGGAGTTCGGCAACTACCCGGCCCATTACCGGGATGGCCTCGGGGCCCCCCGACGGGGAATCGCCATCCTGGAGATCGGTCAACTGGAAGGCCAGCTTGAGCGCAGCCTGCGGGATCCGGCCAGCCGCGCCAACACGATCGATGCCATCGCTGAACGGGTGGTGAGGGCGCTGGCACGGGGCCTCGAGCAGCCCCTCACTCCCGCGCAGCCCCTCACTCCCGATCTCAGCTTCAGGTCACGGCCTGATGGGGCGCGCACAGATCTTCCAGCTCCTGATCCTCCAGCCAGTTCTGAGGTTTGGTGAACAGTTCGGTGAGCAGAGCCTCGCGGCTGCCAGGCTCCGGCCTGTAGCCGTATTCCCAGCGCACCAGCGGCGGCAGCGACATCAGGATCGATTCGGTACGGCCATTGGTCTGCAGGCCGAAGATCGTGCCCCGGTCGAACACCAGGTTGAATTCCACATAGCGCCCCCGCCGGTAGAGCTGGAAGTCGCGTTCTCTCTCTCCGTAAGGAAGCTCCCGGCGCCGCTCCACGATCGGGGTGTAACTGGGAAGGAAAGCCTCCCCACAGGCCGTGGCCAGCTGGAACAGCTGCTCCCAGTTGTGCTGCAGCGGCCCTTGAGCAGCGCCGGCGGCAGCAGCGGCCCCCTGGGGATCCTGACCCTTGTAGAGAACACCGCTCGGATCCTGATAGTCAAAGAAGATTCCACCCACGCCGCGGGTTTCACCGCGATGCCGCAGAAAGAAATACTCATCACACCAGGGTTTGAACACCCGGTAATAGGCAGGGTGAACGCTGTCGCAGGCCGCCCTGAGCGTCCGGTGAAAGTGTCGGGCGTCGTCGAGAAAGGGGTAATAGGGCGTGAGGTCGGCACCGCCCCCGAACCACCACACAGGCCCGGCCTCGAAATAGCGGTAATTGAGATGAACGGTGGGGATGTAGGGATTGTGGGGGTGCAGCACCATCGAGGTGCCGGTGGCGAACCAGCGGTGGCCCCTCGCTTCAGGACGCTGACTGAGGATCGAGGGCGGGAGCTCGGAACCCTCCACCTCCGAGAAATTCACCCCCCCCTGCTCGAAGATCTGACCGTTCTTCATCACCCGTGAGCGGCCACCACCCCCCTCCGGCCGTTGCCAGCTCTCCTCCTGAAAGCCACCGCTGCCATCCAGCCGTTCCAGCGCGGTGCAGATCGAATCCTGAAGCCCCATCAGCAGAGCTCTGGCACGCTGTCGCGAGTCGCTGGGATGGGCGAGCGGGCCCGTCGACATGCCCATCATCATCCGAATGGCGGTTGCAGGTACGCGGCACCGGAATCGGCGCCCTTGAACCCCACCAACCTTTCAGGCTCAGACCCCGGCGCACAAGGATCCACGGGCGATTGTCACCAGCCGATGGCGTCGGAAGCGGAGCAGGCCTCCCGAACCTGCACTCACCCGGACTTCCTTAGGATCGGGGCTGATTGTGTCGCCAGGGATGGTTCCGCCGCCGCAGGCCTCTTCCGAGCAGGTGCTCGCTGCTCTGCGGCCGATCAGCGACGCCGGCAGCGGCCGGTCGCTCCTGGAGCTCGGCTGGATCCAGCAGCCCCGCCTTCAGGGCGATCGGGCTCTGTTCCGCCTCGCTCTGCCGGGTTTCGCCAACAGCCAGCGCGACCGGATCGCCGCGGAGAGCCGCGCCGCCCTGCTGGCGATCGAGGGCGTTGCCGATGTTCAGATCGAGCTCGCTCAGCCGATCGGCGCCGCCGGGCATGGGGAGGGCGGACAGGGCCAACTGCCGGATCGCCAGCCGATCCCGGGAGTCAGGAAGCTGATCGCCGTGAGCAGCGGCAAGGGGGGTGTCGGCAAGAGCACGGTCGCGGTGAATCTGGCCTGCGCACTCGCCGGTCGCGGCCTGCGCGTCGGCTTGCTGGATGCCGACATCTATGGCCCCAACGCACCCACCATGCTGGGGGTGGCCGATCGCACACCTGAGGTCCGGGGTGAAGGTGCTGCTCAGGTGCTGATTCCCATCGAAACCTGCGGCATCGCCATGGTCTCGATGGGCCTGCTGATCGCTGAGAACCAACCGGTGATCTGGAGAGGGCCCATGCTGAACGGCATCATCCGCCAGTTCCTTTATCAGGTGGACTGGGGAGACCGCGATCTGCTGGTGGTGGATCTGCCACCCGGAACCGGAGATGCCCAGCTCAGCCTGGCTCAGGCGGTTCCCATGGAAGGGGTGATCGTGGTCACCACACCCCAGGAGGTGGCCCTGGCGGACGCTCGCCGCGGCCTGGCCATGTTCCTGCAGATGGGGGTGCGGGTGCTTGGCGTGGTGGAGAACATGAGTGCGTTCATCCCACCGGATGCTCCTCAGAAGCGCTATCCCATTTTCGGCAGTGGTGGGGGTCAGCGCCTGGCCGCTGAGGCTGATGTGCCCCTTCTGGCTGAACTTCCCCTGGAGATGCCGGTGCGTGAAGCCGGCGACGGCGGCCGGCCGGTGGTGCTCACCGCTCCGGAATCAGCCACGGCCCAGGCTTTCCTGAACCTGGCGGAGCTGATCAGCGCGGTTGATCCCCTCGCAGCCTGACGGATGATCGGCCTGCCTCGGCGTCGGGCGGGCTTCTTCGCCACGCGGAGCAGCCGTCGGCTCCTGCTTCCGAAGATCGACTGGGTGCTCTGGGGTGTGCCCTGGGCCCTGGTGCTGCTGGCCGGGGGCCTGATCGCCAGCACCCAGCGGGAGGCTCCAACCACCGACTGGGATCAGCACTGGGTGACCGCTGCCGTCGGCACCCTGGCGGCGCTGGTGCTGGCCCGGATTCCGGTGAAGAGGATCCTGCGCTGGCCCTGGCTGATCTACGGCCTGATGGTGGCGAGCCTGATCGCCGTGCGCCTGATCGGTGTGAGTGCCCTGGGCGCTCAGAGCTGGATCAACATCGGTGGGTTCTATGTGCAACCGTCCGAGTTCGCCAAGCTCGCCGCGATCGTGTTGCTGGCCGATGTGCTCAGCCGCTACCCCGTGGAGCGACCGGTGGATCTGGTGCGTCCGGTGGCGATGATCTCCGTTCCCTGGTTGCTGGTGTTCGCTCAACCGGATCTGGGCAGTTCCCTGGTTTTCGGCGCTGTGCTGCTCACCGAGCTCTACTGGAGCGGCATGTCCGGGGCCTGGGTGGTGTTGCTGCTCTCACCACTGGTGAGCGCGACTGCAGCCGGAACCTTCCCCTGGCTGCTGATCGGCTGGATTCCGATGATGGGTTGGCTGGCCTGGAAAACCCTCCCATGGAAACGATCAGCCGCTCTGGTGGTGGTCGTCCTGCAGGGAATCTTCGCTGTGCTCACCCCCTGGCTCTGGGACCACGGCCTCAGGGCGCATCAGCGCGCCAGGCTCACCCTTTTTCTCGATCCGGCCCAGGATCCCCTCGGTGGCGGTTACCACCTGCTCCAGAGCATGGTGGGAATCGGCAGCGGCCAGCTGTGGGGCACGGGCCTCCTGCGGGGTGCTCTCACCCGGCTTCGGTTCATCCCTGAGCAGCACACCGACTTCATCTTCAGTGCTGTGGGGGAGGAGACCGGCTTCCTCGGCTCCACCCTGGTGGTGGTGGGATTCGTGGCCCTGATGGCCAGACTGCTCCAGATTGCCCGCCGTGCCCGCACCGATCTGGAATCCCTGGTGGTGGTGGGCATCGGTGGCATGTTGATGTTCCAGGTGGTGGTGAACATCAACATGACCATCGGCCTGGGCCCGATCACGGGCATTCCACTGCCCTTCCTCAGTTACGGCCGTTCGGCGATGCTCGTGAATTTCCTGGCTCTGGGGTTGTGTGCCTCGGTCGCACGCCGCGGCAGGAGCAGCTCACCGTGGTGAGAGCCCACGCTCCGTGCCTGGCCGAGCTGCGGGCGCAGCTGGCGGAAGGTGTACCCCCCGGTCGCGGCAACGATGATGCCGTGCGCCGACAGTGGTGGGCAGCCCTGGACACCATCCAGAGCGACATCCTGCTGGGAAGCGATTCCACAGCCACAGCCCCTGACGCCGGCATCTGGCTGGCATCGCCGCTGCCGGCGCTTTACGAACCCGCCCTGCTGGAACGGTTGAAGGGTTGGGTCTGGGCTCCGGTTGAACTGGCTGCCCTGCTGCCGCCGGGAGGCTCACTGCTGCCGGCTCAGCGCCGCAATTCCCAGCTGGCCGGTGGGTTCCGGCGGCTGGCCCTGAATGCTGAGGACGGCACCGATCCCATGCTCGTGGTGATCACCCCGGCTGTTCAGGTGGCTCTCTGTCTCGATGGGCCCTCCGACGCCAGGCGCCTGGTGGTCCGCTTTGATCCCGGGGCCCTCAGCGCTGCCCTGGCCTTGCTGGATGAACGACTGCTCAGCGAAGACGCCACCGAGGCGGGAAAGCTGCGCCACAGCCTTCAGCAGCTGGGAACCCTGCGCAGCGACGAACGGCTGGCCGAGAGGTTCTGGCCGCGTCTGGGGGAGCGGTTGGCCTCGATGGCACCCAGTGTGACCCTGCAGCCTCTGATCCAGGGGAGCAGCGAGCAGCCCACCACCTCCAACCGGGCGGTGAGAACGGAACTGGCCCTGCTGGAAGCGCTCACCCATGAGGTGCGCACCCCTCTGGCCACCATCCGCACCCTGATCCGGTCGCTGCTGCGGCGACGCGACATTTCCGATCTGGTCAGGCATCGCCTCGAGCAGATCGACGGCGAATGCAGCGAACAGATTGACCGTTTCGGCCTCATTTTCCTGGCCGCTGAACTTCAGGATCTGCCGGAGAGCGATAGCGCAACCACCCGCCTGGCCCGGACGGATCTGAGCGCTCTGCTGGAACAGCTGGGCGAGCTGTGGCAGCGGCAGCTGTCGAGGCGGAGCCTCACCCTTGAACTGGTGATCGCTGCTGACCTCCCCGCCGTGCTGAGCGATCCGGTTCGCCTGGAGACCATGCTCGGAGGGCTGGTGGATCGCTTCAGTCGCGGGCTGCCCGCCGGCTCCACGGTCACCGTGAGCCTCCAGGCCGCCGGTTCACGGCTGAAGCTGCGCCTGGGAAGCAGCGTTGCGACCGCTGGCGGTGTCAGGAACAGCGGCCGTGATGATGGGCCCGGCCGGCAGGAGCTGGTGGGACCGGTGCTGAGCTGGAATCCCACCACCGGCAGCCTCCAGTTGAGCCGAGAGGCAACGCAGAGACTGTTCGCCCGGATGGGCGGCAGACTCACCGAACGGGGTGAGCATGGTCTCACGGTCTTCTTCCCGATCTGCTGAAGGATCGGCCGCGAACCCTGCTTTGTTGACGGGTGTGAAGACTGCGCCGCGACCTCCAGGATCCCTCCAAAACGCAGTGCTAGCTTGCCTGCGAATCGGTTCAGCCGATCCTCTTCTCCAGCACACGTCTCCTGCAAACCTCATGACAGCAACGGCGCTGAGCGGTCAGCTTCCCAAGTTCATCGGCAGCACCGGTGGCCTGTTGAATGCCGCGGAAACCGAGGAGAAGTATGCAATCACCTGGACCAGCTCCAAACCCCAGGCCTTCGAGCTCCCCACCGGCGGCGCCGCCCAGATGAACGAAGGGGAGAACCTGATGTATTTCGCCCGCAAGGAACAGTGCCTCGCGCTCGGCACTCAGCTGCGTACCAAATTCAAGCCCCGGATTGAGGACTACAAGATCTATCGGATCTATCCCGGTGGTGACACCGAGTTCCTCCATCCCAGTGATGGGGTGTTTCCCGAAAAGGTCAACGAAGGTCGTGCGATGGTTGGCCATAATCCCCGTCGAATCGGCCAGAACGGCAACCCTTCGTCCATCAAGTTTTCCGGGAAGAACACCTTCGATTCCTGACGGCTACCGCCCGGTCATTCCAGCTGCGGGGCCACGGGCCCCATTTTTTTTGTCCGCACGATGGCTGATGCCCAGTTCTGATCATCCTGGCTGCTCAGGTCCATCCTCCCGAGCGGACCCGGCCTTCCTCCAGCTGGTGGAATCAGGTTTCAGCTTCGTGCCCCTCAGCCGTCGCTGGCCTGCCGACCTGGAGACCCCGCTCACCACCTGGCTGAAGGTGGGAGCGGGCAGCAGCCACGGCATGCTGCTGGAATCGGTGGAAGGTGGAGAGCGCATCGGCCGCTGGAGCCTGGTGGCCAGCGATCCGCTCTGGACCCTCACCTGCCGTGGAGAGGGCTGCGAGCGCATCTGGCGCGAGGGTCGGCGGGAATGGCTGTCGGGCAATCCCTTCGAAACGCTTCAGCAGTGCCTGGCCCCGCTGCGGGCTGCCACGGTGCCCGGGCTGCCCCCTCTGGGCCACCTGTTCGGTTTCTGGGGTTACGAGCTGATCCGCTGGATCGAACCCTCGGTGCCGATTCACCCCAGCGCCGCTGGCTCCCCTCCCGATGGCTGCTGGATGCTGGCGGACAGCCTGCTGGTGTTCGATCAGATCAAGCGGCAGCTCACGGCGGTCGCCTACGCGGATCTGAGTCGGGGACAAGACCCTGAAGCCGCCTACCGGGATGCCCGTGAGCGGATCGATGCGCTTGAGCAACGCATGCAGGCCCCGCTGCCGGCAACGGTGAAACCGCTGCGCTGGCATGACGCGGATGCGGCGGAAATCCAGGAGGCGCTGCTGACCCGCAGCAATGTGAGCCGGGAGACCTTCGTGGAAGCGGTGAGCCGCGGTGAGGAGCACATCGCGGCCGGTGATGTGTTCCAGCTGGTGCTGAGCCAGCGGCTGGAAACCCATGTGAGCTGCGATCCCTTTGATCTCTACCGCAGCCTGCGGATGGTGAATCCGTCTCCTTACATGGCGTTCTTCAACTTCGGCGACTGGTCCCTGATCGGCTCCAGTCCTGAGGTGATGGTGAAGGCTTCACCCACCCCCGAGGGCGGTGTGCTGGCTTCGCTGCGCCCGATTGCAGGAACCCGTCCCCGGGGGGCGAGCGAGGCTGAGGACCGGGCTCTGGAGGCGGAACTGCTGGCCGATCCGAAGGAAAGGGCCGAACACGTCATGCTCGTGGATCTGGGCCGCAATGATCTGGGTCGGGTCTGCCGGCCCGGCACGGTGCGGGTGGGTGAGCTGATGGTGATCGAGCGGTACTCCCATGTGATGCACATCGTGAGCCAGGTGGAGGGCCTGTTATCCGAGGGGAAGTCCGTCTGGGACCTGCTGATGGCCTCCTTCCCGGCGGGAACGGTGAGTGGTGCTCCGAAAATCCGGGCCATGCAGCTGATTCATGATCTCGAACCCGAGGCCCGCGGTCCTTACTCAGGGGTCTACGGAGCCATGGATCTCTGTGGAGCACTGAACACCGCAATCACGATCCGCACCATGGTGGTGCTGCCGGACCCGGACGGTGGCTGGCGCGTACAGGTGCAGGCCGGTGCCGGAGTGGTGGCCGATTCCAAGCCTGAGCTCGAGTATGAGGAGACCCTCAACAAGGCCCGAGGCATGCTCAAGGCCCTGGCCTGTCTGCTCTGAGGGCGCCTCGATGACTGCTCCGCTGCTGCTGAAGGGATTTGAGGTGGAGATGTACACCGGCCGACCCGATGGCACGGTGGTGGGCTGCGCGGCTGAGGCCGCCCGGGAGCTTCCGGGTTTCGTGACCGAACCCGATCAACGCAATCTTGAATATGTGACCGCGCCGGCCCGGAGTTATCGGGAACATCTCGCCCTGTTGCTGGCACCACGGCAGCGACTGCGGCCGTGGCTGGCAGGCCGGGGTCTCACCCTGCTGCCCGGCAGCACGCTCAGCACCGGCGACAGCTCGCGGTTCGAGCGCTCAGATCCCTCCAATCCCTATCACTCCTACATCGAAAGCCGTTACGGCACCCGTGTGGTCACGGCCAGTGTCCACCTGAATCTGGGGCTCACGCCGGATGCGGGATTTTCAACCATGGAGCAGCTGTTCGCCGCCCTGAGGTTGGTGCGCTGCGAAGCCGCCCTGCTGCTGTCCCTCTCGGCCAGTTCCCCCTTCCTCGACGGCCGGGTGGGAGGCGCCCACTCGCTGCGATGGCTGCAGTTCCCGCTCACGCCTCCCCAGGTTCCGCTGTTCATCAGTCATCAGCACTACATCGACTGGATGGAGGCCCAGCTGATCAGCGGCACCATGCAGAACGTGCGGCATCTCTGGACATCGGTGCGACCGAACGGTGAACACCGCCCCCACGGTCTCAACCGACTGGAGATCAGGATCTGTGATCTGGCGGCCGATCCGATCCTGCTGCTGGCGATCATGGCCTTCGCCGAGCTGCGGATCCAGCAGTCGCTCAGGGACCCCCGCAACGAGGATCCACTTGTGGCCAGCAGCCTCCAGGCCAGTCAGCTGGCCGAGCTGGCCGATGCCAATGACCGGGCGGCCGCTCGTTCCAGCCTCGATGCACCCTTGCACCACTGGCGTGATGGCCGGGAGATCCTCTGCAGAACCTGGCTGTCCGATCTGCTGAGCAAGCTGGAGCCGCTGGCCCTCGAACTCGGACTCAGCTCCTCCCTCCGCCATCTCCATACCGTGCTGGAGGAAGGCAATGTGTCGCTCCGCTGGCTGAACCTGCACAAAGGCGGCATGTCCATCGCTGAGATCATTGCGGCAGGGGCTGCTGAACTGGAAACACAGGAGCGTTCGCTGGCGGCTGCGCTCGCGACAGATCCGACTCCTGCCCCTTTGGGATGATCAAGGGACCGGCCGCTTCACGGTCGGCCTCCCGCGAGCAGCGCATGTCAGCCACCCCGGCCTCCCCTGCGATCCCATCTGCTCCCACCACTTCCGTCTCTCCCGCCGTCTTCCCTGTGGTCGTCTCTCCGGAACCGTCGCCTCGGGCCACCCGTCTCCTGGGTGAACGGATGGAGCTGGTGGAAGACCTCTGGCAGGAGGTGCTGCGCAGCGAATGCCCTCGGGGCCAGGCGGAGCGGCTGCTCAAGCTCAAACAGTTCAGCGATCCTGCCGGTGAAGGCGACGGCAGCATCAACACCGACGCCATTGTTCAGCTGATCAAGGAGATGGACCTGGCCGAGGCGATCACCGCCGCCCGGGCCTTCTCCCTGTATTTCCAGCTGGTGAACATCCTTGAGCAACACATCGAGGAAGACACGTACCTCGACAGCCTCAAGACCAGCGGCGAGCCTGTCTGCACCGACCCTTTCCTGCCGGCGCTGGCCCGTCAGAGCGAGCCGGCCACCTTCCGACAGCTGTTCGGGCGGTTGCGGGCCCTCAACCTTCCCCCGGCCAAGATCGAAACCCTGCTGCGCGACCTGGATCTGCGGCTGGTGTTCACCGCCCATCCCACCGAGATCGTGCGGCACACCGTGCGGCACAAGCAACGGCGGGTGGCAGCCCTGATTCACAGACTCGAGCTCGACACCCTTCTGAACGTGGTGGAGCGGCGCAGCCTCCGCCTGCAGCTCGAGGAGGAGATCCGGCTGTGGTGGCGCACCGATGAACTCCATCAGTTCAAACCCAGCGTGCTGGACGAGGTGGACTACGCCCTCCACTACTTCCAGCAGGTGCTCTTCGATGCCATGCCGCTGCTGCGGGAGCGGATCAGGGAAGCCCTCAGGGGCAGCTACCCGGATGTGATTCCTCCCCGGGATGCCTTCTGCAGTTTCGGCTCCTGGGTGGGTTCAGACCGCGACGGCAACCCCTCGGTGACTCCGGAGATCACCTGGCGCACGGCCTGCTATCAGCGCCAGTTGATGCTGAAACGGTATCTGGCCTCGGTGTCCACCCTGCAGGACCAGCTCAGCATCTCCATGCAGTGGAGCCAGGTGAGCGCAGCCCTGCTGGAATCCCTGGAAATGGACAGGATCCGCTTCCCGGAGATCTACGAGGAACGAGCCGCTCGCTACCGACTCGAGCCCTACCGGCTCAAGCTGAGTTACATCCACGAGCGGCTGCGCCTGACCCTCGAACGCAATGAGCGTCTGTCCCAGGGCGGTTGGGAGGCGCCCTGCGACAGCCCCCTGGTGATGCCGATCACCGGCCGAAGCTCCGAGAACCTCCAGTCCAGCTCCGCACAGGACCTGCACTACGGGTCGGTGGATGACTTCCGCAGCGAGCTCGAGCTGATCCAGGAGAGCATGGAGGGAACAGGCCTGGGCTGTGAAGCTCTTCAGCACCTGATCAGCCAGGTGCACATCTTCGCCTTCTGCCTGGCCAGCCTGGACATCCGTCAGGAGAGCACGCGCCACAGTGACGCGATCGATGAGCTCAGCCGCTACCTGCAGCTCCCGGTGCCCTACGCGGAGATGGATGAAGACCAGCGGGTGACCTGGCTGTTCAGCGAACTTCAGACGCGCCGGCCGCTGCTGCCCCCGGCCGCCAGCTGGACCCCGGCCACCGCCGAGACCTTTGCGGTGTTCCGCATGTTGCAGCGGCTCCAACAGGAGTTCGGCCAACGGATCTGTCGCACCTACGTGATCTCGATGAGTCACACCGTGTCTGATCTTCTGGAGGTGCTGCTGCTGGCCAAGGAAGCAGGGCTGGTGGATCCCCAGGCCCGACGCTCCAGCCTGATGGTGGTGCCTCTGTTTGAAACCGTCGAAGACCTGCAGGGAGCTCCTGCCGTGATGGGCCGGTTGCTCGCGGATCCCTTCTACCGCGAACTGCTGCTCAACCAGGAAGCGGAACAACCTCTGCAGGAGGTGATGCTCGGCTACTCAGACAGCAACAAGGACTCCGGCTTTCTCTCCAGCAACTGGGAGATTCACAAAGCGCAGATCGCACTCCAGCGGTTGGCCACCGACCATGGAGTGGCCCTGCGGATCTTTCACGGCCGGGGAGGTTCCGTGGGTCGCGGCGGTGGCCCCGCCTACCAGGCGATCCTGGCCCAACCCAGCGGCACCCTCAGCGGCAGGATCAAGATCACCGAGCAGGGTGAGGTGCTGGCCTCCAAATACGCCCTGCCGGAACTGGCTCTCTACAACCTGGAGACGGTCACCACAGCCGTGATTCAGAACAGTCTGGTCAGCACACCTGTGGACAGCACACCCAGCTGGAACGAACTGATGGGACGGCTGGCTGCCCGTTCCCGCACGATCTATCGGCAACTGGTTCACGACAACCCCGATCTGGTGGCGTTTTTTCAACAATGCACGCCGATCGAGGAGATCAGCAAGCTGCAGATCTCCAGTCGACCCGCCCGGCGCAAGGGCGGGGCCAAGGATCTCTCCAGCCTTCGAGCCATCCCCTGGGTGTTCGGCTGGACCCAGAGCCGCTTTCTGCTGCCCAGCTGGTTCGGCGTCGGCGCGGCCCTCCGCGAGGAGCTCGACCGCGATCCCGGGCAGCTGGAGCTCATGCAATTGCTCTACCAGCGTTGGCCGTTCTTCCGGATGCTGATCTCCAAGGTGGAGATGACGCTCTCGAAGGTTGACATCGATCTCGCCCATCACTACGTGCAATCACTCGGACGCCTGGACCGGCGTGAAGCCTTTGAGGCCATCTTTCAGACCATCTCAGCGGAGTTCAGCCTCACCCATGAACTGGTGCTGGCCGTGACCGGTCACAAGCGCCTGCTGGACGGGGAGCCGGCCCTGCAGCTCTCGGTGGATCTACGCAACCGCACGATCGTGCCGCTCGGGTATCTGCAGGTGGCCCTGCTGAGGCGACTGCGCGACCAGAACCGTCAGCCACCGATGAGCGAGACCGCCGCCAACAGCGAGGATGGCCGCACCTACAGCCGCAGCGAACTGCTGCGGGGGGCGCTGCTTACGATCAACGGCATCGCGGCCGGCATGCGCAACACCGGCTGACGCTGTCCGGCCCTGAAATCCCTGTTGATCCCCTTTCGCAACCAGCCCTCAGGCCCCAGGCTGCCCGAGGGGTATGCCTTGCTGGAAAGCCCTCAGCCGCAGCCGGATGCGCTCAATCGTCTGCTCAACCTCATGGGAGACAGCAGCCGCAGTCCTGAGCGTTGGGCGCGGGTTCTTGAGCGCAGTCTCTGGCACCTCGCCGTGGTGAATCAGGAGGAGCGCTGGGTGGGTTTCATCCGGGCCACCAGCGATCTGGCCCTCAATGCCAATCTCTGGGATCTGAGCACCGACCCGGCCGACAGCAACCGGTCCGCGGTGCTGCTTTCACTGGTTCACGGCGCACTCTCCCGGCTGCGACGGGAGCTGGGCGGCTGCAGCATCTCGCTGTCCGCTCCTCCGGAAGCGATCGCTGCGCTGCAGCGCCATGGCTTTCTGGTTGACCCCGGAGGCATCCGCGCCATGGGCCTGAAGCTGAACCGAAGCTGACGCCCGGGGCCGGCCCAAAAAAAAGCTCCCGTCTGAGCGGGAGGGAAGGGGAAGCGGATCCTGACCACGAGCATGGAGGGACTCGAACCCCCGACACTCAGAACCGGAATCTGATGCTCTATCCAACTGAGCTACATGCCCTCAAACGACAGATGTCCGCTTCCCAAGGGCTACCTTAGCCGCTGCCTGCCGCCCTCCCATCGGCCGTCCGCTCCGGCTGGAGCACCTTCAGCTCCAGCATTTCCGCAACATCGAGCGGCTTGAGCTCACCCTGGAAGCTCCTCGTCTGCTGGTCGTGGGGCCCAACGGGGAGGGCAAGTCGAATCTGCTGGAAGCCGTGGAGCTGCTGGGCAGTCTGCGTTCGCACCGCTGCAGCGTGGACCGCGATCTGATTCAACGGGGCCAGGGCAGCGCTCTGCTGCGGGGCCGGCTGGCCGGTGGAGACTCCGTGCAGCTGGAGCTGCGACGCCAGGGCGGCCGCCGTGCCCTGCGCAACGGCAGACCACTGGATCGGCAGCTGGACCTGCTGGGCAGCCTGCGCTGTGTCGGGTTCAGCGCCCTCGACCTGGACCTGGTGCGCGGCGAACCGGCTGAACGGCGCCAGTGGCTGGATCGGGTGGTGATGCAGCTCGAACCGCTCTACGGCGAACTGCTGAGCCGCTACGGCAGGTTGTTGCGTCAACGCAGTCAGCTGCTCCGGCGCGGACTGGCCAGCCGTGAGCTCGAGCCCCTGCTCGATGCCTTCGATGTCCAGATGGCCACCATCGGCACCCGGCTGCATCGCCGTCGCGCCAGGGCGCTCAGGCGGCTGGAGCCCCTGGCGCGCGAATGGCAGCAGCAGCTCGGAGGCGGGCAGGAGCCGCTGCAGCTGGGCTACCGCAGTGGCACCAGGCTGGTGGAGGATTCCGACGACGAGGCCGCCTGGCGCTCCACCCTGGCCGAGCAGCTCCTGGCCCAGCGGAGCGAGGAACGACGGTTGGGGTTCTGTTCTGTGGGCCCCCATCGCGATGAGATCAACCTGTTGCTGGCCGGTGATCCGGCCCGGCGCTTCGGATCGGCCGGGCAACAGCGCACACTGGTGCTGGCCCTGAAGCTGGCGGAACTCGAACTGGTGGGCGACGTTGTGGGGGAGCCGCCCCTGCTGCTGCTCGATGATGTTCTGGCGGAACTCGATCCCTACCGTCAGCAGCAGCTTCTGGGAGCTGTGGGCCGTGATCATCAGTGCCTGGTCAGCGCGACCCACGTGGAAGCCTTCGCTCAGGGCTGGCGGCAGGCCGGTCAGGTGGTGAGCATGAAGGGCGGTCGGCTGGTTTGCCCCTGAGAAGCCTGCACCGTATGTTTGGCTGCTTGTGCGCCACGCATCGATGAGCCAGAGCCTGTCCTGCCTCCATCCCCACCCGGGATGGAACGGAGCTCTTTCCAGCACCTCCTTCCCCCAGTCCGGCAGCGTCGGCAAACACTGCATCCTCGAGCTCTACGGCTGCGACAGTTCCAGGCTCAACGATGAAGCCTTTCTCAGGGACACCGTCACCAACGCGGCGAAACATGCCGGTGCCACCCTGCTCAACCTGATCACCC
>JAYKHC010000131.1:0-19646 GCA_035285465.1 Cyanobacteriota bacterium | reverse complement strand
CCTGCTGGCCGAATCACACATCTCGATTCACACCTGGCCCGAGTCGGGCTATGCCGCGGTGGATGTGTTCACCTGCGGCGACCACACCATGCCGGAGCGTGCCTGTGAGCTGCTGGGAGAGGCCCTGAAGGCCAGCAGCCACAAACTCACCAGCTTCCAGCGCCAGACGCCGGCCGCGATCGGCGCCGCAGAGCGGCTGCCTGCTCTGGCTGCCTGAAGCCGCGCTGCTTCTCCTCAGCTGAGGCTGCGGTTGAGCTTGCCGCTCACCAACCCCTCCAGGTCGAGGCCCACGGCCTTGAAGCCCAGCTGCCGGAAGACCTGCACCAGTTCCCCGCGAGCACCTGGCGCGGCCCAGAGCGCCATGGCCTCGCCGAGACGTTCGGCAGGCAGCTCAATCCGTGCCGTTTCCCCCTGGCTGCGCACCCGCAGCTCGGGGAAACCCCGCTGACGCAGCCAGTCCTCAGCGGCGGCCACGCGCTCCATGCGCCCGGCACTGATCGGCTCGCCGTAGGGAAAACGCGAGGCCAGACAGGGACTGGCCGGTTTGTCCCACCAGGGAAGCCCCAGAGCCCGCGAGAGCCGGCGTACTCCCGATTTGTCGATCCCGCACTCCGCCAGAGGCGAACGCACACCCCATTCCCGGGCCGCGCGGATTCCCGGGCGGTGATCGCTGAGATCATCCTGATTCACTCCATCGAGCACCGTGGCTGCTCCGGCTGCCGCAGCGATCGGCGCCAGCAGGCTGTGGAGTTCGCGCTTGCAGGCATAACAGCGGTCGCTGGGATTGGTGCTGTAGGCAGGATCGAGAAGTTCCGCTGTCGCCACCTCCCGGTGTGCGATGCCGAGCCAGAGGGCCTGTTGCCGGGCCTCACGGCGCAGGTGGGGGGCCAGAGCCGGTGAAACCCCTGTGATGGCCTGGGCCCTGCAGCCATGCTGTTCCAGGGCGATCGCGGCCACCAGGGAACTGTCCACTCCGCCTGAGAAGGCCACCAGCACCAGCGGGTGCCCAGCCACCGTTTCCCGGAGCCGGGCCAGCGCCTCCTCAAGCGGCGGGGGAAGGCTCTCAAGCTGGCTGAAGGTCACCGAAGCAGGGCGTTGAGAGGAGAACGGGCTATCCCATCATGGCTGCCGCCGGTAACATCCGGCCCATGGGGATCATCCAGACGCCGCAACGGGGGGCCTCCAGGGGCATCGGCATCCGCACGGCTGCTGATCGGGACGAGCGTGTGCACGGTCAGCTCCATGTTTACGACGGTGATGGCAAGGGAAAGAGCCAGGCCGCCCTGGGGGTGGTGCTACGCACCATCGGCCTGGGGATCTGCGAACAGAAGCGCACCCGGGTTCTGTTGCTTCGATTCCTGAAGGGACCGGGTCGGACCTACGACGAGGATGCGGCCATTGAGGCGCTGCAGCAGGGATTCCCCCATCTGATCGACCAGGTGCGCACCGGGCGGGGTGAGTTCTTCGGCGCTGAAGAGGCCACGGGTTTCGACCACCAGGAAGCCCAGCGGGGCTGGGATATCGCCAAGGGCGCCATCGCCAGCGACCTCTATTCCGTGGTCGTGCTCGATGAAATCAACCCCGTGCTCGACCTGGGTCTGCTCTCGATCGAGGAGGTCGGTCGCACCCTGGCCAACAAACCCGCCGGGATGGAGGTGATCTGTACCGGCCGCGGGGCACCGAAGGGACTGATCCAGCTCGCTGATCTCCACTCCGAGATGCGTGCTCACCGCCGCCAGGACCTGATCGACCCTGACCAGGACCAGCCGGTGGGACTGGATGGGATCGAGATCTACACCGGCGAAGGCAAGGGCAAGAGCACCAGTGCTCTGGGCAAGGCACTCCAGGCGATCGGCAAGGGCATCAGCCAGGACAAGAGCCATCGGGTGCTGATCCTGCAATGGCTCAAAGGGGGCAAGGGCTACACCGAGGATGCAGCGATCGCCGCTCTGCGCGAAAGCTATCCGCATCTGGTTGACCATCTGCGCTCCGGGCGCGATGCGATCGTCTGGCGGGGTCAGCAGCAGCCGATCGATTACGTGGAAGCCGAACGTGCCTGGGAGATCGCCCGTGCTGCCATCTCCAGCGGCCTCTACAAAACGGTGATCCTCGATGAGATCAACCCCACCGTGGATCTGGAACTGCTGCCGGTGGAGCCGATCGTGCAGACCCTGCTGCGCAAACCGTCGGAAACGGAGGTGATACTCACGGGCCGCTGCAAGAACCGCCCCGCCTACTTCGACCTGGCTTCGGTGCACTCCGAGATGGTGTGCCACAAGCACTATGCCGAGAGGGGCGTGGATCTGAAACGCGGTGTGGACTACTGACCCCCAGCGCTGCCAGGCTGAACGCAGACGACCGGATGCTGTGATCCCTCCTCAGAAGCAGATGACCGGCATGCTCGGCCATCCGGTGGCGGAGAATCCGATCGACCGCATGTTCGATGCGGTGTACGCCCATTACGGCTTGCCCTGGCAGTTCTGGAAGAACGACATCGCCTCGGAGGCCGACCTGGCCCTGGCCGTGAAGGCCCTGGTGCCGCTGGGTTATCGGGGCATGGGGATCACGGTTCCCTGGAAGGTGGCCGTGATCCCCATGCTGGATGAGGTCGACGACGATGTGAAAGCGATCGGGGCCGCCAATTACCTCACGATCGAAGCCGGGCGTCTGATCGGGCACAACAACGACGGCAAGGGAGTGGTGAAAGCGATCGAGAAGATCACCCCCCTGAAGGGGCAACGGGTGGTGATGCTCGGTGCCGGCGGCGCCGGAAGGGCGATGGCCGTGGAACTTGCCTGGGCCGGAGCATCCCAGCTGACGCTGATCACGCGCCGGCGGGAACAGGGGGAGGAGGTGGCCACCACCGTGACCCGGGCCAGTGGTGTGACAGCGCAATGGCAGCCCTGGCAGGGACAGGTGGACGTGCCGGCGGGCACCACGCTGCTGATGAACGCCACCCACCTGGGCTGCGCTCCGGAACTGGAGCCGGTGCCGGTGCGCTGGGACAGCGTGAATCCGGCCTGCACGGTGGTGGATGTGATCACCAATCCACGGATCACGCCGTTTCTGGCCCGAGCACGGGAACACGGCTGCCCGGTGGTGGATGGGGTGGAGATGCTTGTGCAGCTGGCGATGCAGATCTTTGAACGCTGGACCGGGATCACAGCGGATGAAGCGGTGTTCCAGCAAGCGGTGGCGTCAGCGCTGGGCGAATGAGCCTCGCTACCCGGCCAGCCAGCCCCGTTGACCATCCAGCTCCACCCGATACCAGGACCGGCCATCAGAGGCCAGCCAACGGTGCAGCAGCCGCAGTGGCTGCCCTGCCTTCACGGCCCTGAGAACAGGAGCCTGCCGGTCTGGAGCTGTCTGAAGCTGCATCGGAGCCTCGGGAATCAGCGGATCGCGACTGTTCTCACGGCGCCGCAGCTCCATCGGCCGACGCTCAGCTCCCCCGGCAGGCAGTCCGACGGGAGCCAGGAGGGCCAAGCCCAGCAGTGCCGCCCAGCGCCATGCCTGCATCAGATGTCCAACTGAGCCAGATCGAGTTCAGCACTGTGGGTTTCGATGAACTCACGCCGAGGGGCGACCTTGTCACCCATCAGGATGGTGAAGATCCGGTCAGCCTCCAAGGCATCCTCAATCTCCACGCGTTTCATCATGCGGGTGGAGGGATCCATCGTGGTTTCCCAGAGCTGCTTCGGCATCATTTCGCCGAGGCCCTTGAAGCGCTGAATCGTATAATTCGCCTTCTCGCCGAAGCCCTCAAGAGTGGACTTGAGATCCGATTCATTATAGCAGTAAGTGTGGTTCTTGCCCCGCTCCACCTTGAAGAGAGGAGGGCAGGCAATATAAACGTATCCACCGTCAACAAGCGACTTCTGATAACGGTAGAAAAAGGTGAGCAACAGCGTGCGGATGTGAGCACCATCAACGTCCGCATCGGTCATGATCACGATGCGATGATAACGCAGGTTCTTCTCTTCAAAGTCTTCGCCTTTGATGCCAAGACCAAGGGCCGTGATTAAAGCCTGGATTTCTGTATTCTTGTAAATTTTGGCATCGTCAGTTTTTTCGATGTTCAGAATCTTGCCCCGCAGGGGCAGGATGGCCTGGAAGCGACGATCACGTCCCTGCTTGGCGGAGCCGCCAGCAGAATCCCCTTCCACAATGTAGATCTCCGATTCGGAGGGATCCCTGGAGGAACAATCGGCCAGCTTGCCGGGCAGGGTTGAACTTTCCAGCACGCTCTTGCGACGCACCAGCTCCCGGGCCCGACGTGCCGCTTCAGCCGCATTGAAGGCCTGGATTGCCTTCTCCAGCACCAGGTCAATCACGGAAGGATTGAACTCAAGAAACTCGCTGAGCGCCTCGCCAACCAGGCCATCGACGATGCCCCGAACTTCGGTGTTGCCCAGCTTGGTCTTGGTCTGACCTTCAAATTCCGGCTCCGGTACTTTCACAGAAAGCACGGCAGTCAGCCCTTCGCGGATGTTCTCGCCCGCGAGATTGGGATCGCTGTCCTTACGCTTTCCACGCTTCTTGGCAAAACTGTTGAGCGTGCGCGTCAGCACCGTCTTCAGACCCTCAATGTGGGTACCACCGTCGACGGTGCGGATGTTATTCGCAAAACCCAGAATGTTGTCTGAGTAAGCATCAACACACCATTGGAGCGCTGCCTCCACCTGAACGCCATCACGTTCTGAATTCACATAGATGATGTCGGGATGAAGCGGGTCCTTCTCGGCATTCATGTAAGCCACGTATTCCCTGATGCCGCCCTCATAGAAATACAGTTCCTCATAAGCCTGACCCTCGGCATCACGGGCGGCTGTTCGCTCATCACGGAAGACGATCCGAACACCGCCATTGAGATAGGCCAGTTCACGCAGACGCGAGGCCAGGGTGGCGTAGTCGAATTCAATGCCACCGCTGAAGATCTCAAGATCGGGCTTGAAAGAGACTGACGTGCCTGTCTGGCTGGGGTCGGCGGCCGGCTTCGAGACCAGTGAGCCGATCGGCGCTCCCCGTTCAAAGCGCTGGTGGTGTTCCTGCTCCTGGCGGTGAACCGTCACCTCCACCCACTCGGAGAGTGCATTGACGACGGAAACACCCACGCCGTGCAGGCCTCCGGAGACCTTGTATCCGCCGGAGCCGAATTTTCCGCCGGCATGAAGCACCGTCAGCACGGTTTCCAGAGCGCTCTTACCGGTGCGCGGATGGATGTCGGTAGGAATGCCCCGTCCGTTATCGGTCACCGAACAGGACCCGTTCTCATTGAGAACGACCAGGATGCGGTCGCAGTGGCCGGCGAGGGCTTCATCGACCGCGTTGTCGACCACCTCGTAGACCAGGTGATGCAAGCCGCGGGGCCCCGTGGAGCCGATGTACATCCCCGGCCGCTTGCGAACCGGCTCGAGCCCCTCCAGCACCTGGATCTGCTCGGCGCCGTAAGCGGCCTGAACTCGGGTGGCTTCGCTCATGCAGGGGGAAACAGAAATGAGGCTCGGCGGAAGAACCCCCGGACCCAGCAGGCCCGGCAGGGCGACAGGGATACCGGATGGCTCGGGTGGCTCTCAGCCGGAGTGGACCAGGATCGGGTCAGCCCAGCTGGGATCGGTCCTGAAAGGCCTTGCGGCATCTCTGGAGAAGCCCTGCGGCACCTGAGATCTTGCCAATCTATCACCCGCGCTGGAATCCAGCCCAGACAACACCTCCTGCCAGGCACAGTGGCGGGATGGATGTCGGGTTGGAGCCGGTCAGGCCCCTGGTGATCGTGCTGCTGGGTCCGACGGCCAGCGGCAAGACCGTGCTGGCGATTGAGCTGGCGCGGCGACTGGATCTGGCGGTGCTGAATGTGGATTCCCGGCAGCTGTACACCGGCATGAGCGTGGGCACGGCCAAACCCACCCCGGCCCAGCGGGCGCAGGTCCGCCATGAACTGCTGGATCTGCGCCCTCCGGACCGGCCGATCAACCTCCAGGAATTCCGAGCTGTGGCCGAAGATCAGCTGAACGCTGAACTCAACGGCCGCGGCCTGGCCCTGCTCAGCGGCGGCAGCGGTCTCTACCTTCAGGCCATCGTCCATGGCCTGCAACCTCCGGCGGTGCCTCCCCAGCCCGCCCTGAGGGCCCAGCTCGCTGAGCTGGGGCAACCCCTCTGCCACCAGCTGCTCGCGGCCGCCGACCCCGTCGCCGCGGCCAGGATCGCACCAGCCGATCCGGTTCGCACCCAGCGGGCTCTGGAAGTGCTGTACGCCACGGGCCGCCCCCTCTCCAGCCAGCAGGGCAGACGAGCGCCACCCTGGCGGGTGATCGAACTCGGCCTGGATCCTCCCGACCTCAGGGAAAGGATCGCGACCCGCACACGCCAGCTGTACGCCGAGGGGCTCGTGGAGGAGACGCGCCAGCTCGTGCGCGCCTTCGGCGCGGATCTGCCGCTGCTGAACACGATCGGCTACGGGGAGGCCCGAGCGGTTCTCAGGGGTGATCTCAGCGAAGCGGCGGCCCTGCGGCTCACCGAATCACGCACCCGTCGCTTCGCGAAGCGACAACGCACCTGGTTCCGCCGACGGCACAACCCGATCTGGCTGCAGGGGAGCAGCACGAACGACCAGCTTGACGCCGCTCTGGCAAGGATCATTCCGATGGCCGGAGCCGTTCTAGGGTGAAGAGTGCACAACGGCGGCGCCGAGCCGACGACACAACCCTTCTGAATGCCTCCTCGTCCCCGTTTTGACCGCCGTGCTCCCGTGCGGGAGCTGCCCAACATCAACGACCGCATCAGTTATCCCAACCTTCGGGTTGTTGATGCCGACGGCAGCCAGCTCGGGGTCATCACAAGGGAGGAGGCACTGGAGGTCGCCCGGGACCGCGAACTCGACCTGGTGCTGGTGAGCGAGAAGGCTGACCCTCCGGTCTGCCGGATCATGGATTACGGAAAGTACAAGTTCGAACAGGAAAAGAAAGCCAAGGAAGCGAAGAAGAAATCCCACCAGACCGAAGTCAAGGAGGTGAAGATGCGCTACAAGATCGACCAGCACGATTACGACGTGCGGATCGGTCAGGCGCAGCGCTTCCTGAAAGCCGGTGACAAAGTGAAATGCACCGTGATCTTCCGGGGCCGCGAGATCCAGCACACGGCTCTGGCGGAGGTTCTGCTGTTCCGGATGGCGAAGGACCTCCAGGAGGTCGCTGAAATCCAGCAGCCTCCGAAACGGGAAGGTCGCAACATGATCATGTTCCTCTCGCCCCGCAAGGCCGCTGCCACCAAAGGGAGCTCCAAGCCCAAGGCTCCGGCGGCTCCCTGAGCGGTCAGTCTCCCGGCAGAGCCCTCTCCAGGGCAGCGAGGAGCTCCTTCCAGCCGAGCCTGGCCGCTTCGGGCTGGAAATCGCTCCGGGCCTCGCACATGAAGCCGTGTCCGGCAGCGGCGGCAACGATCAGCCGGCGATCGCGGCCGACCATCCGGGTGGCGGCCATGGCCTCATCGATGGCCCTGAGCTCTTCGGGCGGGATCAGGGGGTCCTGATCTCCGCAGATGCACACCAGGTCGCCGGGAATTCCGGGGAGCAGGGACAGGCTCGGCGCCCCCCCTCCCGGACGAAAACTCGAAACCCTCGCTCCGTAGAAGCTGACGGTCACCCCGATCGGGGGAAGGGTGGCGGCGATCAACGCCAGATGTCCACCGAAACAGAAGCCGACACAGGCGGCCGGCCGGCCCTCCAGACCCGACTGGACAGACAGCCAGGACAGAGCACATCGCACGTCGGCAAGCAGTCCGTCGGCTGTCACCGCATCGCGATGCTGACGGCCGAGGCTGAGCCCGGCGGCGTCGTACCCCGCCTCGAAATCGGGCGCTGTACGGGCAAAGATCGGCAGGGCCAGCGCTGCGTAGCCCTCGGCCGCGAGTCGCTCGGCCACGCTGCGGACCCATGGGTTGACGCCGAAGACCTCAGGCAGCACCAGAACCGCGGCCCGCGGCCCGGCCTGCAGCGGCCTGGCCCACCAGCAGCGCAGCGCGTGGCTTCCGACGGAGCTGATCGTCACCCAGTCGGCCCTGAACGCCGATCGGTCGAGCGCGGGGAAAGCGCCGGGTTCAGATGCCGTCATGGTCGCCGGGAAGCCGTGTTGTGCTGGCTGGCACACCTTCGTATGCCAACGAAGGGATTGTCCCCAAGACCAGACCTCCGTATGGTGGCCGGCAGTCAGATTGGCCCACACCGGCGTGCGGTTCCACATTCAGCAGGACAGCGACATTCCGGCGTCGACCCAGCTGTACAACCAGATTTGCTTTGCGATCGCGGCGCGGCACTTTCCGCCCGGACATCGCCTGCCCAGCACGCGACAGCTGGCCATGCAGACGGGTCTGCACCGCAACACGATCAGCAAGGTCTACCGCCAGCTCGAGCTCGACGGCGTGGTGGAGGCCATGGCGGGTTCGGGCATCTACGTCCGCGATCAGCAGAGACCCCGGGAGATCAAGCCGCCACCCGGACCGCGCAATCGCGTTCTTCCCGACATCGACCGCGAGGTGCGCCAGAGCGTGGATGGACTGCTGAATGCCGGCTGCACGCTCCAGCAGGCCCGCGATCTCCTCACCCGGGAAATCGACTGGCGGCTGCGTTGCGGGGCCCGTGTCCTGGTGAGCACGCCCCGGGAGGATATCGGCGCATCGATGCTGATTTCCGAGGAACTCACCCCGAATCTGGACGTTCCTGTGGAGGTGGTTCCGATGGAGGAACTGGAGGCCGTGCTGGAGAGCTCGAACAACGGCACTGTGGTCACGAGCCGGTATTTCCTGCAACCCGTCGAGGAGATCGCCAAGCGCCATGGCGTACGCGCAGTCCCTGTGGATCTCAACGATTTCCGCCATGAGCTCGACATGCTCAAGGAACTGAGACCGGGCAGTTGCGTCGGACTGGTGAGCATCAGTCCCGGCATCCTGCGGGCCGCCGAAGTGATCCTTCACAGCATGCGTGGCAACGAGCTGCTGGTGATGACGGCCCATCCCGACACCAGCAGTCGACTGCTCGCCCTGCTGCGAGCGGCCAGTCACGTGCTCTGCGACCGTCCGAGCCTGCCGATGGTGGAGCAGACCCTGCGCCAGAACCGCAGCCAGCTGATCCGGCTCCCGGTGGTGCACTGTGCGGAAAGCTACCTGGGCAGTGCCACCATCGATGCCCTCTGCAAGGAGATCGGTCTTCAGGCAGCCGTCTGATGCCACGGCTGCTCCCTGCCCTCGCCGCCGATCTCGCCATCATCAAGGAACGGGATCCAGCTGCTCGCGGCACCCTCGAGATCCTGCTCTGCTACCCGGGGCTGCATGCCCTCAGCCTGCACCGGCTCAGCCATCGTCTCTGGCGGCTGGGTGTTCCGCTGATCCCCCGTGCTCTCAGTCAGCTGGGACGGCTGCTCACCGGCATCGAGATCCACCCCGGAGCCACGATCGGGCGGGGGGTGTTCATCGATCATGGGATGGGGGTGGTGATCGGCGAAACCGCTGTGATCGGGAACCGCTGCCTGCTCTACCAGGGAGTGACGCTCGGCGGCACCGGGAAAGTGCACGGCAAGCGCCATCCCACGCTTCAGGAAAACGTGGTGGTGGGTGCAGGGGCGAAGGTGCTCGGTGCGATCACGGTGGGGGCCAACACCCGCATCGGCGCCGGCTCAGTGGTGTTGCGCAATGTGGAAGCCGACTGCACGGTGGTGGGAATCCCCGGGCGTGTGATTCACCAGAGCGGGGTGCGCATCGATCCTCTCGCCCACTCAGCGCTGCCGGACACCGAGGCCCGGGTGATCCGCAACCTGATGGAACGCATCGATCTGCTCGAGGATGAACTGGCCCAGACCCAGGCCTGCCTGAGAAAGCTGGCCGCCGGTCAGCCCCTGCAGGAAACCTGCCGGGGCGAGTCCCAGAACCTGAAGGATCGGGAGATCCTGGAATTCCTCGGGGACGGCTGAACGAAGGGCCACCGGGTTTGACCAAGCCCCCCCCTCTCGGGCATGATCAGCGGGCGGTCGAGAGACCGCGATGCGGATGTAGCTCAGTGGTAGAGCATCTCCTTGCCAAGGAGAGGGTCGAGAGTTCGAATCTCTTCATCCGCTTCAGGTCCCGATTCCTTCGCCCGATCCCCCACCCGGGTGACGCACAGCTCGGGCAGCCGCCATGGTGTGTGACCCGGCCAGGCGTGGGATCCAGACGTGGTAGAGGGCTTGAAAACCCTTGCCACAGCTTGATTCTTGGACCGCAGCCTTCAGTTGACAGTGATAGAATGAGACCGCCGGGTTGAAGGAATCCCATGCTGAAGCTGCTGCTGGGTGATCCGAATGCCCGCAAGCTGAAGCGCTATCAGCCGCTTGTTTCCGACGTCAACCTGATCGAGGAGGACATCGCTCCCCTCTCGGACGACGAGCTCAGGGGGCTGACGGCCGAGTTCCGCCAGAAGCTGGAGAATGGCAGATCTGCCGGCGGCAGCCCGGAAGCCATCTCGGCGCGTCAACGCAAATTGCTTGATGAGCTCCTGCCCCAGGCCTTCGCCGTGGTCAGAGAGGCGGGCAAGCGGGTGCTGGGAATGCGCCACTTCGATGTGCAGCTCATCGGCGGCATGGTGCTGCACGACGGTCAGATCGCTGAGATGAAGACCGGCGAGGGCAAAACGTTGGTTGCCACGCTTCCGGCCTATCTGAATGCCCTGACCGGCCAGGGGGTGCATGTGGTGACCGTGAACGACTACCTGGCACGCCGTGACGCGGAATGGATGGGGCAGATTCATCGTTTCCTCGGCCTGACCGTCGGCCTGATCCAGCAGGACATGGATCCCTACAGCCGGCGCGCCAATTACGGCTGCGACATCACCTACGCCACCAACAGCGAGCTGGGTTTCGATTACCTGCGCGACAACATGGCCTCTGACATCGGCGAGGTGGTTCAGCGCCCCTTTCACTACTGCGTGATTGATGAGGTGGATTCGATCCTGATCGATGAGGCCCGCACGCCGTTGATCATCTCCGGGCAGATCGAGCGACCCCAGGAGAAATACCGCCGGGCGGCCGAAGTGGCCTTTCAGCTGGAGCGCGCCGCTGAGCTGGGCAAGGACGGCATCGACCCGGAAGGCGACTACGAAGTGGATGAGAAGCAGCGCAACGTGACTCTCACCGACGAGGGCTACGCCCGGGCCGAGCGGCTTCTGGGTGTGCAGGACCTGTTCAACCCAACCGACCCCTGGGCCCACTTCATCAACAACGCTCTCAAGGCCAAGGAGCTGTTCATCAAGGATGTGAATTACATCGTGCGCGCCAGCGATGCGGTGATCGTGGACGAGTTCACCGGACGGGTGATGCCGGGACGCCGCTGGAGCGATGGGCTCCATCAGGCGATTGAAGCGAAGGAGGAACTGCCGATTCAACCGGAAACCCAAACCCTGGCATCGATCACCTACCAGAATTTCTTTCTGCTTTACCCCCGCCTGGCGGGGATGACCGGTACCGCCAAGACCGAAGAGGTGGAGTTCGAGAAAACCTACAAACTGGAAGTTGCCATCGTTCCGACCAACCGACCGCGCTCCCGGGCCGACTGGAGTGATCAGGTCTACAAGACCGAGACCGCCAAATGGCGGGCCGTGGCTCAGGAAACGGCTGAGGTTCACAAAGCCGGCCGGCCGGTGCTTGTGGGAACCACCAGCGTGGAGAAGAGTGAACTGCTCAGCAACCTGCTGGCACAAGCCCAGGTTCCCCACAACCTGCTGAACGCCAAACCTGAGAATGTCGAACGGGAGGCGGAGATCGTCGCCCAGGCTGGCCGGGCGGGAGCCGTCACCATCGCCACCAACATGGCCGGCCGTGGCACGGACATCATCCTGGGTGGCAACAGCGATTACATGGCGCGTCTCAAACTGCGCGAGGTGCTGCTCCCACGGTTGGTCCGTCCGGAGGAAGGCCATCGCCCCCCGGTTCCCCTGCAACGGTCCCCGCAGACCGCCTCCGGATTCGGGGCTGCCTCAGGCACCGGGAGCCTGAAGCCTCCCACTGAGGCGCGTGCCATCGGCGCGCTCTATCCCTGTCCGCTCAGCGATGCCACGGAACAGTCGCTTGCCGAGCTGGCCCAGGATCTGGTCAAGGCCTGGGGCGATCGCCAGCTGACGGTGCTCGAGCTGGAGGATCGGATCGCTCAGGCCGCCGAGAAGGCCCCGATCTCCGATGCACAGATTCAGGCGATGCGGGATCTGATCGCCCGGGTGAGAGCCGAATACGACCATGTGGTGCAGCAGGAGGAGCAGCAGGTCCGCGAAGCCGGCGGTCTGCACGTGATCGGCACCGAACGCCATGAATCCCGGCGGGTGGACAATCAGTTGAGAGGCCGTGCCGGCAGACAGGGAGACCCCGGCTCAACCCGCTTCTTTCTGTCTCTGGAAGACAATCTGCTTCGGATCTTCGGCGGCGATCGTGTTGCCGGACTGATGAATGCCTTCCGGGTTGAGGAGGACATGCCCATCGAATCAGGCATGTTGACACGCTCGCTGGAAGGAGCCCAGAAAAAAGTGGAGACCTATTACTACGACATCCGTAAGCAGGTGTTCGAGTACGACGAGGTCATGAATAACCAGCGCAAAGCTGTATACACCGAGCGACGTCGGGTTCTCGAGGGTCGGGAGTTGAAGCTGCAGGTCATCGGCTATGGCGAACGCACCATCGATGACATCGTTGACGCCTACGTCAATCCCGAGCTTCCGCCGGAGGAATGGGATCTCACCCGCTTGACGGACAAAGTCAAGGAATTCGTCTACCTGCTCGAGGATCTGACTCCAACTCAGCTTGAAGGTCTCTCGATGGAAGAGCTGAAGGTGTTCCTCCAGGAGCAGATGCGCAATGCCTATGACATCAAGGAAGGTCAGATTGAGCTTGCGCGCCCGGGTTTGATGCGCGAAGCCGAACGCTTCTTCATCCTTCAGCAGATCGACACCCTCTGGCGCGAACATCTCCAGGCCATGGAAGCCTTGCGGGAGTCGGTGGGGCTACGTGGATACGGACAGAAAGATCCTCTGATCGAATACAAGAACGAGGGCTACGACATGTTCCTGGAAATGATGACCCAGATGCGACGCAATGTGATCTACTCCATGTTCATGTTTCAGCCCCGCGTCGAGCCCGTCCAGGAGCCGATCACCTCGGTCTGAGCCCTAAGCCTCGGCATTGCTGCACGGCCAGCGGCGACGCCAGCTGCCGCTGGAGATCCGGGTTCCATCCCGGAGCTCCCGGCCCTGCTCCAGACCCCGGGTTCTGATGATCTCCTGAGCCTGAGCCTGTCCGTCGGGATCGCGGTAAGGAACACCCGCGCAGCTCCGGAGATGCTCCTGCTCCCGCCGCGTGAGCCGCCTCAGGGAAGGGGAAGGTTGCAGCGGTGATGGGCTCGCCACGGTTCCACCGCTCCAGTGACGGGCGCAGGCCGGACCATGGGGCGGCAACGCCGCCAGCTCGAGGCCTGCCAGCCGCAGGGCCCAGCGAGCCGCTGCAGCCGAGCCGTAGCTGATCCACCTTCCTCCCGGTCGCAGCAACTCCGCCGACCCCTGCAGGAACTCAACGCTCCACAGCTGCGGGCAGCGGCGAGGTGAGAACGCGTCGTGCCACACCAGATCAACCTGTCCGCGGGCCTCCCTGAGCAGCTCAGGCAGACAGCGGCGCGCGTCTCCCCAGAGCATCCGGCCGCTCCCCAGCCCACTCCGCCATGCACCGCTCCTCCGCAGTTGCTCGAGGTGATCCACCACCTGCGGCGACCACTGGCCCCGAAAGCTCCCATCGGCAAGCGATAGCGCCAGGGGCATCGGATCCTGTTCCAGCCCCCACCAGCGAAGCCTCAGATCCCTCTGACCGCAGGCCTGGACCAGCTCCGCCAGGTTGCTGCCCGTTCCCACGCACACCTCCACCACCCGCAGCGTGCTGCCGGAAACAAAGCGCTCCAGCTCCGATGGCCGCAGAAACGTCTCCTGAGCCTCACGGATCGCTCCCCTGCCGCTGTGAAAGCCCTCCTGGAAGCGCTCGCTCCAGAGGCTGAAGCTTCCATCAGCCGTGCAGCGCCGCTGCAGGCCCTCCCAGGAATCAGACACGCAGCCGTGCCAGATCGTCCCAGAAGCCCGGATAAGACACGGCGGCCGCACCAGGGCGGGCCAGGGTGGTGTCGCCGCGAGCGCCAAGCGCCGCCACCGCCAGGCTCATGGCGACCCGATGGTCGGTCTCGCTGTCGACAGCTGCCCCCGACAGCGGTGTGACGCCACGGATCTCCAGGCCGTCAGCGAACTCCTCGATCCGTGCACCCATCGCCCCAAGCTGCCTGGCCATCACGGCCAGCCGGTCGGTTTCCTTCACCCGCAGCTCACCGGCGCCGCTGATGCGGCTCACCCCCTCGGCATGACAGGCCGCCACCGCCAGCACCGGAATCTCATCCACCAGCCGGGGAATGAGCCCGCCGCTGATGCTGAAGGCCTGCAGGGGGCCCTGGCACACACGCAGATCGCCTACGGGCTCACCGGCCACGTCGCGACGGTTGAACACCGCGATGCGCGCGCCCATCTGCTCCAGCACCTCAAGCACGCCGGTGCGGCTTGGGTTGAGCCCCACGTTCTCCACCGTGAGCTCGGCCCCCGGGGTGATCGCCGCGGCCACCAGCCAGAAGGCCGCCGAGCTGATGTCGCCGGGCACCACCACGCTCTGGCCCCGCAGGCTGGCGCCAGGCGTCACATCGACGGTGGTGCGCTCCGCCCCGCTCACCGTCAGCTGTGCGCCGAAGGCCCGCAACATGCGCTCGCTGTGGTCGCGGCTCTGGGCCGGCTCGATCACGGTGGTAGGCCCCTCAGCACTGAGCGCCGCCAGCAGCAGGGCGCTCTTCACCTGGGCCGAGGCCACCGGGGTATGAATCGTGGCGCCGCGCAGGGGCTGGCCCAGCACCGCCAGCGGCGCGTAGTTGTTCTCACGGCGGCCATGGATCCGGGCGCCCATGCGGCTGAGCGGTTCAGCCACCCGCCGCATCGGTCGGCCCCGCAGCGAGCTGTCGCCGCTGAGCACGAAACAGCGGCCGCTCCGGCCCGCCAGCAACCCCAGCATCAGCCGCATCGTGGTGCCGGAATTGCCGCAATCGAGCACATCGGCGGGCTCCTGAAGACCATCAAGCCCCACCCCCTGCACCAGCACCGGCTCACCGGCCTGGATCGGCGACACCTCCACGCCCATCGCCCGTAGACAGGCGGCCGTGCTGAGCGGGTCTTCCGCGGGCAGCAGCCCCTCGATCCGGGTGGTGCCCTCGGCGATCGCCCCGAACAGCAGGGCGCGGTGGGAGATCGACTTGTCGCCGGGCACGCGCACCGTGCCGCTGAGGCTGCCGCCACCAGCCAGGGTGAGCGGTTGGCAGGCAGCGGAATCGCTGGACAAGGGCTGGAGCCGCCGGATGCGCTGATCCTATGGAGCAGCCCTCGAACCCCATGGCCGGCCGGGGGGCAACCCGCGTCAGCCCAGCACCAGGCCCGTGTCGCTGCTGCCGGCTTCGGCGCTGAGCAGGTCGTAGAGCAGATCCTGCAGGCTGAGCTCCTCGAGGGCCCTTTGCCGGGCACGCTCCAGGCGCCGTTCCAGGGCGGATGTCACGTGGTCGCCGGGATGGTCATGCAGCAGCCTCGCCCCGGGGGCATCCGGCCCTTCTCCCAACCCGGCCAGCACGGCCGCGATCGAGAGGTCCCGCGGGGGCTCGGCCAGACGGAAGCCCCCGAGCCGGCCGCGGCGCGCCGCCAGCAGGCCCGCCCGGCGCAGGCGAAGCAGCAGCTGCTCCAGCATCGGCTCCGGCAGCTGCTGGGCCGTGGCCAGGTCGTGGGTGGAACGCCAGCGCTCGGGCTCGCGGGCCAGCTCAAGCAGAGCCTTGAGGGCGTGGCAGGCCTGACGTGACAGCATCCCGGCACTCTCGCGCAACCGCCAGCCGCTCCAGCACGTGTTCCAGCGTGTAGCCGAACAGGGCCGGATCGGGGTCTTCGGTGCCCACATCGGCCAGGCCCAGCTCAGCCCAGCGGGCATCCAGACGCGACTCCAGTTCCTGGGTGCGTCGCAACGGTTCCCCCCAGGGATGACGTTTCTCGGGACCGATCTTGACGGTGGCATCGATGGCCAGGCGGCCGCCGAGACCCAGGCGCTCGCTGGCGAAATCCAGCGTGTCGAAGGGGGTGTCCTCCAGCACGAACAGATCCCGCTGCGGATCCACCTGGGCGCTGATCGCCCAGATCACCTGGCGCGGGTCGCGGATGTTGATCACCTTGTCCACCACCACCACGAATTTCGTGTAAGTGAACTGGGGAAGAGCACTCCAGAAGGCCATCGCCGCCCGCCTGGCCTGGCCCGGGTAAGCCTTGTCGATGGCGATCACCGCCAGCTTGTAGCTGAGCCCCTCCATCGGCAGGAAGAAATCCACGATCTCAGGGATCTGCTGGCGCAGGATCGGCGTGTAGATCCGGTTCAGCGCGATCGCCAGCATGGCGTCTTCCTTCGGTGGGCGGCCGCTGAAGGTGGTGAAGTAGATCGGCTGACGCCGCTGGGTGACGCACTGAATGCGCACCAGGGGCGAATCCTCGACGCCGCCATAGAAGCCCATGTGGTCGCCGAAGGGACCATCGGCCAGCTCTTCGCCCGGAGTGATCGTTCCCTCCAGCACCACCTCGCTGTGGCTGGGAACCTCCAGGTTCAGCGTTTTGCACTTCGCCAGGCGCACGCCTTCGCCGGCGTAAAGGCCGGCGAACAGCCACTCGCTCAGCTGCACCGGAATCGGTGTGGCCGCCGCCATCACCAGCAGCGGATGCACACCGATGGCGATGGCGATCTCCAGCTTCCTGCCCATCGCCGCCGCCTTGCGCAGGTGGCGGGCTCCGCCGCGCACGCTCAGCCAGTGCACGGTCATGGTGTTGAGGCTCTGCTGCTGCAGCCGGTACACGCCCACATTCGGTGTACCGGTTTCCGGATCCTTGGTGATCACCAGCCCCAGGGTGATGATCCGGCCTCCATCGCCGGGCCAAGGGCGCAGCAGCGGCAGGGCGTTGAGATCCACTTGCTCGCCCCTGAACACCTGCTGCCGGCAGGGGGGGGTGAGATCCAGATCGGGCCTGGCCTTGAGCACATCGAAGAGCACCGAGCCGAACCGCACTGCCTCCCGGACGCCCTTGGGGGGCCGGGGCTGCTGCAGCAGGGCCAGCCGTTCCCCGAGCCCCTCGAGCTCCTCGGCTTGCTCCATCCCCATGCTCCAGAGCACCCGCTCCTGGGTGCCCATCAGGTTGATCGCCACCGGCATCGATGAGCCGATCACGTTTTCAAACAACAGCGCTGGCCCGCCTGCCGCCAGCACCCGGTCGGCAATGGCCGCCAGCTCCAGATCCGGATCCACCGGGGCGGTGATGCGGCGCAGCCGGCCCCGGCGCTCCAGCAGTTCCAGAAATCCCCGCAGGTCTCGCGACGGTCGGGCAGCGGACAACGGTGGTGGTGGCAAGTGGCCGCACTCTGGCGCAGCCAGCCAGACCTGGGGTTGAAGCAGCCGGTGGGATTGGTCAAAATTGGGGGAATCGACCCAACCCGGCGTGATGCTTGCTTCGTCGAGAATGGTTAGTGAGCTGTTGTCGGCATCGCCATATCCAGGGGCCCTGAGCAAGCCTGCACGTGGCGGCCGCGCTCTTGTTGACAGCCTCCAACTAATCGTGTCACCTCTGCTGGCTGCAGCAGGACTACTGGCCTGCATGCAACCTGGCGCTCATGCATCCGGTTCGTTTTACACCATTGATCAGCCGGTCAAGGTGCCGCTCTACTGGAGGCCGATCACATATGCAGGTCAGACTGCGAACAAGCTGGGGATCTATGCGGCTCTTGGGGGAGGTGGAACGCCTCAGCTGTTTGAATTTGATACCGGTGGATCAGGTTTCTATCCCACGTACTCTGCGAGTGCCCCCTGGTGGGGGGGGGCATGTTGTGGATAGCGGATACACCTTCAAGCAGAGCTACGATGGCGGCAACAACATCTACATGGGCTCGGTCGTCACTACGTCGGTGAGTTTGTTCAGTGGTCCCAATGGATCTTCGCACCTGTTCACTGCTGATGATGTAATTGTGGGTCAGACCCACACCATCAACGGCACCACCATTAGCCCCCCTTACAACCAGCCTCCGCTGGAGGGTGCGTTCTGGGGTGATTTCGGCATGGCACTCAAGCAGGGGAAGCAGGGTGATGGTGCCAAGGATGCCCCGTTCATTGACAGCTTGCTGGCTCAGCTGAAGTATGGCAACGATGTGACTCCTGGTTTCCGCGTCCATGCTTCTCCCGTGAGTCCCTGGGTCCAGTTTGGTCTGGGCCCATCGGATCTGGCGGTTTTACCCACAACCTTTTCCCTGAATGTTGACAGCGGCAGCTCCCCAGCTGGTGTTCCTTATTTTTCTGAGTATGTGATCACGGGCACCCTGTCGGTGAGTGATGGCACCACAGAGTTTGTTCGGGACAACACCGGTGTGATCTTGGACACTGGCGCCTTCACCACCATCCACGACGATCATGGCTTTCCGGCCAGCCTTGAGGCCGGCAACTTTGTTGTGCCTGGGGCTCAGTTCCAGTTGTCTGCTCCGAGTTCTTCGGGTCAGGATGCAACAGTTCTGGAATTCATTGTTGGCACAACGGTCGACTCTGATCTGCTCGCAATCTCAACTGATAAAAGATACATCAATACAGGCATTCTTCCTTTTCTTTCTAATGATATTGTTTACAATCTTCAGGCTCAAACCGTCACGCTTGCGCCCCAGGCTCCTGAGCCGGTGCCCGAGCCGCTCAGCATTGGAGGGATCTCCATCGCTGCTGTGATGACACGTCGCCTGCGGCGTTTGAGGCGGCGGCTCCTGCAGCCCCAGTGCGGCCGCTGACAGCCACGGCTGACCTTGGTGACTGTGTCAGCGTTGGGGCCGTTGCTGCGTTCCAGACCCGATGCGGATCGCTTATTTCCATACCTCCGAGGCGGTGCCCCAGGTGCTGCCGGTGGCCGAGGGCGGCCCCGACGCCGCCGTGGTCATTGATGTGCTGCGGGCCACCACCACCATCGCCTGGGCGCTCCAGAACGGTGCCGAGGCGATCCAGGCCTTTGCCGATCTGGGTGAGTTGGAGGCGGCCGCCCAGGCCTGGCCCGAAGCCCGGCGGCTGCGGGCCGGCGAGCGCGGCGGCAAGCGGGTGGATGGCTACGACCTGGGCAATTCGCCCCTGGCCGTCACCGAGAACGTGGTGGGCGGCAAGCGCATCTTCATGAGCACCACCAACGGCACCCGCTCCCTGGCGGCCGTGCGCCAGGTGCCGCTGCTGCTCACCGCCTGTCTGCCCAACCGCACCGCCGTGGCCCGGCGCCTGCTGGAGCGCGACTGCAAGCGCGTGTGGATCGTGGGCAGCGGCTGGGAGGGCGACTACTCGCTTGAAGACAGCCTGGCCGCCGGTGCCGTGGCCTCCGCCGCCACGGAGATGGCGGTGGCGCCCCACATCGGTGTGACCCTCGCCAACGACGAGATGCTCGCCGCCCTGGCCCTCTGGCAGCAGTGGCACCACGACACGGAGACCTGCCTGCGGGCGGCCAGCCACGGCCAGCGCCTGATCGGCATCGGCAATCACGACGC